>JAZQUJ010000140.1:0-44684 GCA_045631245.1 Bianqueaceae bacterium | reverse complement strand
GTATCCATCATACCGGGCATGGATGCACGAGCACCGGAACGTACGGAAACCAACAGGGGATTTTCTTTATCACCGAATTTCATACCGGTGATGCCTTCCATCTTATCGATGCCTTCCATGATCTGTGCCTGGATTACATCGTTGATCTTTCTGCCATCTTCATAATACTGGGTACAAGCCTCAGTGGATACGGTGAAACCCTGGGGAACAGGCAGACCAATCTTGGTCATCTCAGCCAGGTTAGCACCTTTACCACCCAAGAGCTCACGCATGCTTGCATCGCCTTCAGAGAACAGGTAAACAAACTTGTGACTCATTAAGAATCAACCTCCTAAAAGTATTTGTTGTTTTTTATTTAAATGCCATCACCGGAGTGAAAAGCAATTAAAATCTAAATTTGTCGCTGAAATAATTCAGCAGCTGGTCGATCGCGATACGCTCCTGCTCCATGCTGTCGCGGTGACGGATCGTTACGCAGCCATCTTCCAAAGTGTCAAAGTCAACAGTCAAGCAGAACGGAGTTCCGATCTCATCCTGACGACGATAACGCTTACCAATACTGCCAGCATCATCATATTCAACATTATAATGCTCGGACAGCATAGCATACAGCTCTTCAGCCTTTTCGCCCAGCTTCTTGGACAAAGGCAGAACAGCCATCTTGACAGGTGCCAAAGCGGGATGGAAATGCAGTACGGTACGTACATCATTCTCACCAACCTGCTCCTCATCGTAAGCTTCGCACAAGAAGGCCAGAGTTACACGGTCAGCACCCAAAGAGGGCTCTACACAGTAGGGAACATATTTCTTGTTCTGCTGCTGATCGAAGTAAGTCATATCAGCCTTTGCGTGCTCCTGATGACGCATCAAGTCATAGTCGGTACGGTCAGCGATACCCCACAGCTCGCCCCAACCAAAGGGGAAGGTGTATTCGATATCGGAAGTACCTCTGGAATAGAATGCCAGCTCCTCAGGGCTATGATCGCGCAAACGAAGATTTTCTTCTTTGATGTTCAGACGCAGCAGCCAGTTAAAGCAGAACTCTTTCCAATATTTATACCACTCCAAATCGGTACCGGGCTCGCAGAAGAACTCAAGCTCCATCTGCTCGAACTCACGGGTACGGAAGGTGAAGTTACCGGGAGTAATTTCGTTACGGAAACTCTTACCGATCTGACCGATACCAAAGGGAATCTTCTTTCTGGTAGTACGCTGTACATTCTTGAAGTTTACGAAAATACCCTGTGCAGTCTCGGGACGCAGATATACGGTGGAAGTTGCATCTTCCGTAACACCCTGGAAAGTCTTGAACATCAAATTAAACTGACGGATACCGGTAAAGTCAGTCTTACCGCAAGTAGGACATACAATGCCCTTCTCTGCAATGTACTGCTCCATCTCTTCATTGGTCCAACCATCCAGAGGAGTTTCGGGGGTCAACCCATTTTCAAACATATAATCTTCGATCAGCTTGTCTGCTCTAAAGCGAGCCTTACAAGCCTTACAATCCATCATAGGATCGCTGAAGCTTCCAACATGACCGGTAGCAACCCAAGTTTCAGGGTTCATCAGGATGGCGCTATCCATACCTACATTGTAGGGATTCTTAGCGATAAACGCATCCCACCAAGCCTTTTTAACATTATTCTTAAGCTCTACGCCCAAGGGACCGTAATCCCAAGTATTTGCCAAGCCGCCGTAAATCTCGGAACCGGGATATACAAAGCCGCGTGCTTTAGCCAGAGCTACGATCTTCTCCATCGTCTTTTCCAACTTTACACATTCCTTCCATGTTAAGTATCATACGCAAGTATAACAAAAGAAACGGCACCTGTCAAGGTTACCGCTTCAAATTTGCAATAAAATCCAAGCTATTATAGTGTTTTTCTGTTTGATGAAGCAAATATCCAACGCAAACTTCATCCAGTTGGCGCTTCACGTCCTCCTGTGCAGTAAAGGAATACACCTTTTCCTGTGGCACCTCCAACATATAACGGAGTGCCCGCAGGGTCCCGCTGCTGAGCCTGCTTCCACTTCCGGATCCATGACACAGTCCGCAGATCAAACCGCCCAGGGCATAATCAAAAACGATTTCCGGCCTTGCCGGGTCGGCGCCCGGCGCCAAACTGTTCATGTCTCGTTCGCACCTACGGCAGTAATCCAGATCCGGATAAAATCCGTTTTCCGCCAGCACACGCCACACAAAGGCATCAGCCACCAAACTTTCAAACCCTTCCTCGGTCTTACTCATGGCTAAAAGCCCCCTCAGCAAAAGACGCATCAAGTCTTGGTTTTCAGTTCCGTCCAAGGTCATAGTTTCCGCTACTTCCAACATGAAGGTGGCATAAGACAATCGATCTAGATTTTGACGCAGGCTAAAGAAAGACTCGATCAGCTGAGCTTCCTTGATGTAATAAAAGGTTTGTCCCTTACTCACAACATAGTCGCCATAGCAGAATGCCTGTGAGGTGGCCGCCCACTTACTCTTCGGTGAAAGAGCTCCCTTAGCGATCACCGAAATCTTACCCATCTCCCGGGTCAGCATCACCAAACGCTTATCTTTATCGCCCATGGGGGCCTCTTGAATAATCAGCCCTCTGACTTTGCGTTCTTTCATATTACAGTTCTTTCTTGATTATAATTCTTTTTTATCGAACCCGAAGTTTTTGATCAGAAAGTCGCTATCTCTCCAACGCTCTTTGATCTTGACCCAGATCTGTAAGTTTACCTTGATACCCAGCATGTTTTCAATATCCACACGGGCTCGGGAGCCGATCTCTTTCAAAGTTCGGCCGCCTTTACCAATGATAATCGGTTTATGGCTATTCTTTTCACAGATGATAGTAGCATCAATATCGATGATCTCCTTCTCTTCTCTCTCATTGAAGGTATCAATCACTACGGCAATACCATGGGGAATCTCTTTCTGCAGCAGGTGCAAGGTTTTTTCACGAATCAATTCCGCTACCAGCTGACGCTCCGGTTGGTCGGTGAGCATATCGTCCGGGAAGAAGAAGGGACCTTCCGGCAACTGCTCCATGAGTACTTTTAAAAGTTCTTCTTTATTTTTTCCGGTCTTCGCACTAACAGGCACAATATGCTCAAACTCATACAGATCTTTAAACTCAGCAATGGTCTGCAGCAGACCGTCATTGGTAATGGTATCCACTTTATTGATTACCAAAATCACTTCTGCGTGCTGCTTTTTCAAGCGTTCAATGATTTCCAGATCGCCTTGACGAGGATGGCCGGGTTCCACCAGCAGCATAACCATGTCTACATCGCCAATGGAACGAGTAGCTGCTTCTACCATGTATTCACCTAGTTTATGCACCGGTTTATGAATACCGGGGGTATCGATAAATACGATCTGTCCATCGCCCTCTGTGTATACACCCTGAATTCGGTTACGGGTGGTCTGAGGTTTGTTAGAAGTAATGGCTACCTTTTCTCCCAACAGCTGATTCATTAGTGTAGATTTGCCCACATTGGGACGACCGATCAATGAAATAAAACCAGATTTTGTCATTTTTTCTCCTAAATATCTTAACTTAAGTTTGAATTAAAACAAGGTAATAGTATCATTAAATAGAGCAGCGTTCGCTTTGATCTTTTCTTCCGAACCCTGTACACAAATGAAGGGTTCCTGCATAGCTTCAGTCAAAGCCTTGGCACACTCACGTACCTTTTCCGGCGTAGTGGAAAGCACTTCATCTCTAAGCTGCTGCAGCATTTCAGGGGTATATCCCATTTCCAAGCGATCATTAGCAGCCGCGCCCTTCATTGAAGGAGTGCGTACCGGATCCAAACCGGCAATGGCACCAATGATATATTTGGTCATTTCGCGTTCACTGCAATCGAACTGTTCCATGGCAGGACCTGCCTGTTCAAACACGTTTACAGTACGCTCCAAATTGGGATCACGATAGGATACCAGATACACCCGGCCCATCCGATCCAGATGCTGGAAACAGCCGTAGGCGCCACCCTGAGCACGCACCTGAGACCAAAGATAATCAGAATACAGGATATGACCCATTACCACCATGCTGCCATGGTAAGGCGTGGTAAAGCGACCGGCTCTTGCCACATACTGCACTTTACCGGAGGTGATAAAGGCTTCATTTTTCACCACAGGTTCGATGCGTACGATCTCTTTGCTAGCCTCTTCACTCCGCTTTTGAGGCAGACGCTCCATCAGAGCCTCAGCGGCCTGTTTTACTTCTCCTTTATACTCTTCTTCGCAGGTCAATCTTACCGACAAATTCTCATGGCATACGATCATCTTCAGCACCTTCTTCATGTGCTCGATGGTCTCGATTGCTTTTTCCTCGAAATTATCATCCAGATCTTTGATGAACTGATAGAAATCCACACCGCTAAGTTTTTCACGGTAAGCCATTACCGGCGAGAAATAGGACAATACTCGGTTACCGGCAACGCTGTGCCCTGAACGCATCATGGTCTTTTCCAAGTGGGACCGCTCTTCTGCCACGATCTCGCCCAAACGTTCGAGATCTTCCATACAGGTACGCAGCAGTACTTCTTCCATCAGATCAAAGGCAGCCTGATTCTCTTTCACCAAATATTTAGTGGTAATATAGAAGTATGGAACAAAACTTCCATCGATCTTCTCCAGCATACGAATATCGGTGCTGAGGTTACCCAAACGGCAGCCAATCTCGTTATCCAGCTGTGCATAGGTGTAATTTTCGGTATCCATCATACCAATCACCGATGCTAAAAGCCCGGCATAGGGAAGCTCCTCAGCGGGCACATAGTTCATGTTGAAGTTCAAAGTCAAATATGCAATTTGATTGGTAAAATCATGATACACATAGGCGGGACGTCCGCCAAACTCTTCCTTATTGGACACATACACTGCCTGCTTGGCATCGATGTCCTCTTTCTTCAAAAGCGGAAGCTTTTCCAAGGCCTCCGGTGTATCCACGCTTTGCTGCCGAGCCTGAATATCTTTCGTATCCTGCACCAGTGCCGTCACTTCTTCGGGCGTCAGCCCGTCTTTATACGCATCCAGCTTTTCGCGCACCTTCTGTTCTACCTTTGCATTGAGACCGGGTTCCGGTTTCAGCACTACCAAAGCTCCATGGGTATTATTCAACAGGCTGTCACGGATCATATTTTCAAAGAAACGAGGAGTATTGCGAATGATGTTCATGGGTTCCTCGTAGGGCAGCAGCGTCAAGGGACTCTCCCCGTATAGCCAACTATCCATTGCTGAAATATTCAGCATCAGCCCCTTGGGCATAGAACCATAGTTGCTTTCCCTCAAGGTAAATTCAGTACTGTTCAGTGTTGCTTCCACCAACTTCGGGTCGAAGCCCTGATCAGCGATCTCCTGCAAGGTTTCGCGAATAATGCGTACAAACTCATCTTTCTGCTCAGCCTCTGCATTTTTGGCTACAAAACTGATGGCGGGCTGCAGGATGCTGCAATCGGCAGTGGCATAAACTTCCTTACCGATACCGGCCTTGAGCAGTGCCGTTTTCACAGGAGCAGATTCACAGCCGCCCAGCATTTGAGCCAGCATGTCCAGTCCGTAATAATTGATGGGGTCAGTCGATTTTCCCACCACAAGATTATAACTCAAAAAAGTTTTCTGCTTGGTGCTTTCTCCCTCCGCCAAGGCGTAGGTCTTTTCCACCTCACGGATCGCATCAAAACCGGGCTGCAGAGGAATTTCTGCTTTTGCATCGGAGGGTTCGAATTCCTGCAGATAGGCTTCATCCAGGAAGCCCATGTGCTTCTTCATGTCGCCATTGCCATAGAAGAACACATAGCTGTTCACCGGATGATAATACTTTTTGTGGAAAGCGCAAAACTCTTCGTAGGTCAGGTCCGGAATATAATCAGGATCCCCGCCGGAACTCATGGCATAGGGGCTTTCGGGATACAAGGCTTTATCGGTCACGTCACCCAGTACAGTTTCCGGAGAAGAAAAGGCTCCCTTCATTTCGTTATACACAACGCCTTTATACTGGATTTCCTGATCTTCAGACTCCAGTTCATAGTGCCAACCCTCCTGCTTCAAAATAAAGGGATCGTGACGCAAGTTTGGATGCAGCACCGCATCCAAATACACATCCATCAGATTCATAAAATCCTGTTCATTGCGGCTGGCCACCGGAAACATGGTCTTATCCGGAAAGGTCATGGCATTCAAAAAAGTATTCAAGGATCCCTTAATCAATTCCACAAAGGGCTCCTTCACCGGGAATTTTCGGGAACCATTCAGCACACAATGTTCCAGAATATGCGGAATTCCTTCGTTATTCGCCGGTGGCGTACAAAAGCTAATGCTGAATACCTTATTGTCATCGTCCGGGGTATACAAATAAAAAACCTTAGCTCCCGTCTTATTATGACGATACACATAGCCGGTCGCTTTATATTCTTTAATCTCACGTTGCTCGATCAGAGTGTAGTTTTGGATCTCCATATAAATCTTCCTCCAAATCACATACAAAATAGTCTTTATTAAGTATACCTCTATTTTCCTTTTTTTACAACTATTTTTAACACTAAGAAGACTCCATGTTCCAAGTGTCGTGTACACAGCTCCTCCACTCTGTTCAATTAAAAACGCACCTATACCGGAACTTCAACAGACCGATATAGATGCGTTTTTTCACGTATTGACTCTTGATAAAACATAGTAGATGTTTGTTTGCTGCGATGAAAGCCGGTTTAATCGTTTGATGTAGTTTTACCTTCGAGTTTATTTTTTAAAGTTTTGCCCAGGTAAGAGGACCAACAATACCATCGGCCACTAACCCTTTACCGGACTGGAATTTTTTCACTGCAGAATAAGTACCATTGCCAAAAATGCCATCTTCCTCTAATCCATAACCATGTTTGTTAAGGAGTTTCTGAAGAGCCTTTACATTGGAGCCGGTATCACCGTATCCTACAGTGGGTCTTCCGGAAGTTGAAATATTCGAACTATCGGAATTGTTTGAACTATTAGAGCTATTTGAGCTATTCGAGTTACTTGTACTACCAGATCCGGCAGCACCACCAGAAGTACTGCTTGATGAACTGTCGCTGCCACAAGCTTTACCCAGAGCTGCCCAGGTAGCGGATCCTACATATCCATCTACCGTAAGTTTCTGTTTTTTCTGGAAACTACGTACTGCAGAATTGGTTCCGCTGCCAAAGATCCCATCGGTTTCTAAACCATATCCAAGAATATTCAATAGCTTTTGCAATGCCTTAACATCGGATCCGGTACAGCCCTGATAAACCATGCTGCGGCCCTTCACCGAAATCGTAGTACCGGCGGGTTTTGATGCAGCAGAACCGGAATTGCTTCCTGAACTACTATTTCCACCGGATGTTCCGGAGCTTGAACTACTTGAATTGCTATTGGAGCTGTTATTCGAACCACTTGAACCTGAAGTTGCACCGGAATCGGTTTTGGGATTCGCTACTTCTCCTAGTTTTTTCCAGGATGCAGGTCCCACACAACCATCTACCGCTAAACTGTATTTTTTCTGGAACTTACGAACAGCTTTCTCTGTTCCGCTGCCAAAAATTCCGTCTTCTGCCAAGTCGTACCCCAAACGGTTTAACAACTGCTGCAACGCTTTTACATCTTTACCGCTGCAACCATTGTACACCATGCTTCGGCCACTGACTGAAATCACCGGAACCGTTGCAGTTGCTCCTGAAGAACCAGAATTAGAACCAGAATTAGAACCGGAATTAGAACCGGAGCCAGAACCTGAATTAGAATTGGAATTGGAGTTGGAGTTGGAACCGGAACCTGAATTAGAACCGGAACCCGAATTTACCTTGTCCATATTCGGCACATGTTCATCATCAAAATTCTGTTCCGGATATTCTTCCCTTCCCATCTGTTTCAGGACAGTATTGACATATGTATTGATAATGGCTTCCCAGGTACCCTCGCCAACAACACCATCTACTGTAAGTTTGTTCTTTTTTTGAACATCCTCAACAGCACGAGCCGTATTCTTATCAAAGGTTCCTGACACGGAAACATAACTATAACCGATCGTTTTTAAATAACCCTGCAGTTCCTTAACGTCCGATCCTTTATTTCCCTGCTTCAGCACATCTCTTTGGCCAGCCGGAACACCTGTATAAACAGGATCCTTCCAGTATGACTCTTCCGGAGTTAGAGTTATAGTCAAGCTACCTTGAATTGCCTGACCTGTTTGAACATTTATGCCGCCGGCTGATGCATACATGCGGATAATGATATCACCATAGGTACCATGTTTATCCTTTGCTTCTTCAAGAGACGCATATTCCTTCGTATCATAGCCGGGCTGTGCCCACACACCACTTAAACCTTCCCAGTCAGAAGCCTTTCCCCGAAGCCAATCATAAAATCTAGGATCCACCTGCGGGCGCTCTTCCGGAAGCGGTTCAACACTTGCATAACAATAGATGTGCTGAAGATGCGCTTCAACACCCTCCTCTACTGTCGCAAATTTGACGTAATCATATTTTTCTTCTGTATCTCCCGGAGCCTTCATACCGCAAAAGTTGTTATAGCTGGCGTCAACTTCTCCGCCAAACTTAAGATTTCCGGTCTCCAGCATCGCCTGGAAAAAGGCGATATCGCCCCGGATTCCATAATATGTACTAATCGTTAAATACGCATTGGCTACCTGAGCAGCATATTCCTTTGTCAAACTTGGATTTGCCTTCAAAAGATAAGCAACCATTGCTTCCGAGCTTAACATCGAAGTACCCATAATTGAATTACTATAGCGCATACCTTCATCTGAAGACTGCACATCATCACCTGAGTACTTACCGGTATAAGTATTACGCTTCGCCTGTACCGCTGCTTTAAATTCTTTCCAGTCTTCCCAGTTATTATCTGCCATCGTCAGAGGACAGACCTTACCGTTGGCATCATAATGACGAACCAATCGATCCATATCCAGATCATATTTCCACAGCAAATATGCTGCAAGATCAATGGTATTCTTCATGGCCTTGTTATAATTGCCATCCGCATTGATACACATTTCAATTCCAATGGAATTGTGATTACTGATCGGAGTAGCCGGTGTTCTATATTTCACACCACTATGCCAAGATCCCTCGCTATCATCTATGATTTGCACAACCTGCTTATCGTCGACGAAATAATGAGCACTGGAATTTTGATCTCCACTACTGAAGAATCGATAATGTCTCATCGCATCGGCACCAACCTCTGGGTTACCGGTATCATGGATCACGATATATTCGACAGAGTTTGTATCATATTTATTGTATTCAATTTCAAATTTATAAAATTGAACTCCTTTTGCCAAACCCATATTCGAATCATTTGCTCCGGCCGACAACAACGCAATCCCGTTGTTCATGGAAAGGAGCCTGCTATTATTGTTACTGAACAGAGAAAGATCTTTCATGCTTTCTTCTGCTGCTTGCTGCGCATTCTCCATCAAGTCATTTTCTTCAACAGTATCTTCTTTTTCTGTTAAAGAACTGTCCTCGACAACTTCATTTTCTTGAACGAGTTCTTGACTTTCTTCCATCGTTGTGTCATCGGATATATCGCTATTGGAGGATTCACCTCCAGCGGTTTCTTCTGAATTCGGATCAGCACTGCCTCCAGCATTTTGTTCAGGAATGTTTGCTAAGTTGGAATCTGCATTGTTTTCTTCGGAAATTTCACTTTTTTCGTATGTACTATCTACGGAAATTTCACTGCTTTCTGCTATGCTCACTTCTTTATCTTCTACCGCTTCTGTTTTATTACTTTGTACTTGGGAGTCGATCTCGCTTTCATCCAGTTCTCCTGCCATTGTCGGCAACGCCGCAACTGTAGATAAAAGGAAGGTGGCTGCCAGTACAAAAGTTACACATTTCTTAAATCCTTTTCTCAACATCTCACCTCCTTGCACAAAAAAGGATGCTATCAGTATAGCATCCTTTTTTCAAGCAGTCAATAAATCACTACCTAAGTTTTACAAGTTTCTTACACATTTTACATCTTCTTAGCCTATTTTTAAGAGCCATAATACCGGCTTAGAATTTCCTGTGCCAGCGGCACAGCTTTTTTATCCGAACCGCCGTTTTCGATCAAGATCGTGATTGCCAAATCCACTTTTTCATCCACTTTTGTATAGCCGGTAAACCATGAATGATCTTCTCCACTATCCACCTGCGCTGTTCCGGTTTTTCCATAGATTTGACAGGAATCATGCCATAAATCGCTTGCAGTACCATATTCCGTTACATAGCCCATCAATTCCTCCAGGAACCGTGCTTCATCCGGCTTCATCACCGTACCCCAAAGCTTAGGCAGATTCTTTTCAATTTGATTTCCCTCTGCATCGATCACTCGATCCACCAAATAAGGCGTATACAAAACTCCCTCATTGGCAACAGAAGCTGTGAGCATGTTCAGCATAAAGGGGGTCATTTGTGTTTCACCCTGACCTATGGCTGTTTGAGCAATCAAGCCATCGCTGTCATTGCTGCTGACCACAACACTGGAACTGCTTTGAGGCAGTTCAAACCCGAAGGAATCTCCCATGTGAATATATTCAGCCGTTTTTCTTAAGGCATCGCCCCCCAGCTCTACTCCCATGCCGGCAAAGTATCCATTACAGGAATAAGCAAAACCATCCGTCAGATCCATGTCACCATGCACATTTCCCTTGGCACAACTAATGCTTTCTTCTCCTATATTAAATGCACCTTCACATTCATAGGTATAGTCTTCATAGTCTTTCATGTTTCGATACATGGTTAAAGCGGTTATCATTTTAAAAGTCGATCCCGGAGGATACAGTCCTTGTGTTGCCCTTGCATACAAAGGACTATCTTCATTAGCCGCTATATTATCCCAATTATCAATGATTTCTTCCGGATGATAAGAAGGAGTCGACACTAAGGCCTTAACTTTACCTGTGGTCGGTTCAGTAATTACAACCGCACCTTTATACCCGTCCAGTTGTTCATAAATAAACTGCTGCAGATCCAAATCAATGGTCGTCACCACACTGCTGCCCATTACCGCTTCTTCTTTTGCCCAACTTTTTAAAGTATCCAACAAATCCGGTGCCTCCAGAAGACTTGCATTAACTGCCTCTTCCAACCCTGCCTTACCATGCCCAATATAACCGGTTACATGGGCAAAAGCCTCGCCATAAGGATACACGCGTCGCTGACTGCCATTCTCCTGAATTTCCGTATAGGCCAGTTTTTCTCCGTTCTCTGCTAAAATCGATCCTCGCACTACCATCTGTTCTTCATCATTCATCCTTGGATTATGCGCACTGCTGCTGATTTCCTCACGGTCCACCAACATGAGTTTACACATCCAAGCTATCAACGATAATGCCAATAACACAAACAAAACCTTGATCACTTTAAATGTGCGATCATTTTTAGAATGGGTCATCGAATTCAAAGGGGTTGATATTCTTCTTTGCGGATTTCTTTTTCCCTGAGGCTGTTGTCCTGCTACCGATCTTTTGACCGTTTGCTGTGTTCCTGCCGTCCGCTGTCCCCCGTCTGCCTGCTGCGGTCTGGCCGCTTTTCTGGCTCCATTCGTCCTTTGACTGCCGCTGGGCATGCCATTCGGCCTCACGACTTTGGGCTTCGACGGCGGCATAGTAGGCCTCCCACTCTTCTTCCTCTCTTCGTTGTTCACGCTGCCTTGCCTCCTCTCGGTCCATACGATAAAGCCTGATCACCGCTTCAATAATTCCAATTGTAATAAAGTTTGACAAAAGTGAACTTCCACCGTAACTGATAAACGGCATGGTAACACCTGTCAACGGAATCAGCTTGATCACGCCTCCAACAATAATAAAGGTCTGGGACATAAACAAAATACCAAAGGCCACCAGCAAATTACGTCTAAAGGTATTCTTCTCTCTGCGTCCTGTTTCCATTACAAATAGGAACATGAGCAGATATATCAACAAAAGTACAATGGCAAATACAGCTCCAAACTCCTCCGATATGGCTGAAAAAATCATATCAGTGGTCCGTGCCGGAATATACCCTGGCGATCCCTGATACAAACCAGTACCAAACCATCCGCCACTGGTAATGGCAAATAAGCTTTGAGCAATTTGATAACCACCACCGTTAATGTCAGACCAAGGATCCATCCATATATCAAAACGAACCGTTACATGACCCACAAATTTATAGGCCAACAGTGCACCTGCCGCAATTCCAATACAGCCCCCCCATAGCACGATAGCCCGATCCAAATAATCATAGGTCATCATCCAGGTCAAAATGCCGAAAATGAGTAAAGCACCCAGATCATTTTGCACCAACAACACCAGCATCATAAAGCCCGCCACCGCTGCAGCCTGAAGCAACGACGTTAATTTATTAGTTTTTGTATATAGTACTGCAATAAAAAAAGCAAACGTAAGCTTTACAAATTCTGAAGGCTGAAATACAAAACCTTTAATATTAGCCCAGTTTAAAGAGCCGTTCGCCTCACTTGGGAATATAAAAGGAAGGATGATCAACCCTACACTTACCACCATAAAAACAATGCCGGGAATCTTCCAGATCCATCTTCCCCGGAAGAAAAGCAGTACCACATTGACCACTGCAAAGCCGCCGGCAATCCAATATATCTGGGTTTTTGCTGTATCGGGATCCAGACGCCACAGCACAATAAATCCCACACTGAGCAGCATATATACACAGTTCCACAAAAGCCGATTCGTATGCCGATGCAAAGTAAGCAGCAAAATATACATTCCAAACATGACTCCCGCATATAGCAAAAGCATCCGGAACGTCTCCCAAGGTATCGTTTCATGCCATTCTTTTAATACGATCAAAATACAAGACAGCAGATTAAATAGTACGATCACACCGGCTTGGTAGGAATACATTTCCTTACATACACCGGCTGAAGGTTTTCTCCAGTATACGAAGTATCCGATTCCGGCAAATAGAACCAGCAAAAAAAGATACACATACTTCGATACCAAAGCCATCATTTGAAACATTTAATCCACCCCCTTATCCCAATGTCCAACCTGCACCGCAAAAGCAGGATTCCTTTCTTCTAAATATGCACTCCAGAGCTCACACACCTCTTCCTCCGATTCCAGCGTAAACTGGATCCGTGCATGTGGAGTAGGTTCTTTCTTACTTAATAAATATAGCGGTTTTTCCGACAGTATCTCACTGTAACAGAGACTACAATGACTTCGTACCGTCATTTTCTCTCCTTTACGATCCCTTAACACGATCTGTCTTCCCTCCGGTCTGCGGCCGCAGCCTCGCGCTTCCTTATACACGCATTGCTCCGATACCATATAGGGAATTCGCCCGTAGGCCATCCAGTATGACCCTCTCGGTTTTTCGATCTCCGCCATTTCACGACCCGTCAGCTCCCAGCTCAACATCACACTTTCAGCACGTTCCTGCCAAAAAGCCGCTGCCGCCTGATTCATCACAGCCAGCCCCGGACCGGCCCACACACGAGCTCCCATTGTTTCAATCAAAGCAGCCTGCCCGATCAGATTGGCTTCAAAGTCCATGACTCCCAGCTGCATCCAGCTTTCGATCTCTTTTTTCATCCAATCATAATGAGCCAACCGTCCCACCATAGGCAGCGACGGAACAACTTTTTTCCCTGCGGCCAGCCGCAAAAACTCAACCTTGTCCGCCCTTTCGAAGCCCTCCATGTTCGGGAAAAGCACTGCTACCTTCTGGTGATTCAGTTTGACGATCACTTTCCACTGCTCAAGGGTATCCAAACCCATCCAGATGTCATTCTTCTCTCCAACCGCTTTTTGAAGCTTGATCGGCGCCGTTTCATGCATCTTGTATTCTTCCACCCGGCTCAATTGCTCCAGCACTTCTCTTCTCATCTGATTCAGTACCGATACCGGTAAAAAACTGCCCTCTTCTACCTGAATGTCCAATTTTTCAATTCGATATCCGGTATCACCGGTCTTAGTCAGCTGTTTACCCACGGTTTCTTCCGTGAGACCGCGTGAAGCTGCCACATCGGTAATAGGCCCGTATACAGTTTGCGCCTTTGGCGCAGAAGCACCTTTTTTTCGGAGCAGTTTTGCAGAGATCTGAGCAGGTTTTCCAATTTCAGCCCTGAAGGATACCTCGATCGGCACCTCCGTAAGCTTTTCAATTTCGTTCATGATCTGCTGTTGCAGCGAAGGATCCACAACGCGCCACACCTCATCACCCTGCTGCACTTTTTCTTTCAAATAAAAACCGGCCTTAAACTCTCCCTGTAGCATGGAAGCTGCCAAACGGATCGTCGGATAGGGCGGTTTTCCCACGCGGAACTCCAGTTCATCGCCACTATGCAGCGCTTTCCTGCTTTGAATGATCACACGACCCTTTCGTACATCTATAACCTTCGCCACCGGAATGCCCTGATGCTTCGGGCTTCCGCTCTCTATCATATGCTGTTTATCCACATAATACCCATCGGTAAAACCTCCACGATTAAACAGCTGTTTGACTGTATCCAGTTCCTCTTCCTGAATCGGATGGATCTTTCCTTTTTCCGCGTATTCGTTGATTAGTCCTTTGTAATATCCGGCAATTCCGGCCACATAGGCTTCACCTTTGAGTCTTCCCTCGATTTTCAAAGAGGACACACCAGCTTCGATCAGCTTCTGCAAATGATATGCTCCGCACAGATCCTTCAAATTCATAAAGTACTCTTCTTTACCTCCTGCCTGATAGGCCATTCGGCAGGGCTGAGCACAGGCTCCCCGATTGCCGCTGCGGCCGCCATGGAACGAACTCATGAGGCAGCGACCAGAATAACTGTAACATAGCGCTCCGTGTACAAATACCTCCAGTTCCACATCGGTGGCCTCATGGATCTTTCGGATTTCTTCCAGAGTTACCTCTCGCGCCAGCACCACCCGTGAAAAACCGAGTTTTTTCAAATATAGCACACCTTCTAGATCCTGCACCGCCATCTGCGTACTGGCATGCAGCGCGATCTGTGGATACCGCTCGTGTACAAGCATTGCCACACCGGGATCCTGAACAATCACATTATCGATCCCAAGGGGCAAAATTTCATCAATATATGCAAGAAAAGAAGGCCACTCTCTCTGCTTAATCAGCGTGTTGAGCGTCAAATTTGTTTTTACGCCCCGCATCCGGCAGAGGCGCACAGCCTCCTTTATGTCTTCTACTGTAAAGCCCCCGGCACCCCGGCGAGCATTAAACGCTTGGCCGCCAAAATAAACGGCATCGGCACCGGCTGCCACAGCAGCCTTCAAACAGGCTAAATTGCCGGCCGGTGCTAAAATTTCCGGTAAATGATTCATTATTTCTCCAAACCCTTTTGGATCTTCTTTAAACGATCTGCATAATCTTGATTTTCGGATTCCAGTTTCAACACTTCTTCTTCCAAATGCTCCACTTCAGCCTGAAGCTGCTTTTCTCGCTTCATCAATTTTTCTGCTTTGATCTTGATCTGCTTCAACTGTTTCAGTTCTTCTTCTGCCTTTATGTAATCATCCGCCAAATTAATGGCGGTCAACATGGTGATCGTTTCAAAATCCATTCCCTGCACCGAGAAGAGTTTCTTCAGTTCTCCGATTTTATCATTTAAACATCTTTCCACCAAGCGGATCTGCTCATCCGACTCCGCCCCACGGATCTTATAATCACGTCCTGCGATCCGCAGGATCCTCGATTTACATTCAGCCATGGTCTTCTCCTTTCACCGATTCGACATGGATCTATAAACTGATCTGCTCGCTGACAATCCCCTTCGCGCCGCTTCCCGGCGTGGTACGATGAAAATATTCCAAGCAGAAAGAAGTAACCACCCTTCCTCTGGGTGTACGCTGCAAAAATCCCTGCTGCATCAAATAAGGTTCGCATACATCTTCAATGGTTCCCGCGTCCTCACCAATGGAAGCCGCCAACGTGTCGATACCCACCGGTCCTCCATTGTACAGATCCATCATGGTCATCAGCATCTTACGATCCACCGCATCCAACCCATTAGGATCCACCTTCAATGCATCCAGTGCATGACGAGAAATGGCCAAATCGATTTTACCATCAAACTTCACCTGTGCAAAATCACGCACTCGGCGCAGCAGGCGGTTTGCCAGACGCGGCGTTCCTCGCGACCGTCGGGCGATCTCCTCTGCTCCCTCCTGATCGATTTCCACTTCCAGCACCTTTGCAGAATTTTTTACAATTTGAGCCAGCTCCGGAACTTTATAAAATTCCATATGATTCAGCAGACCAAAACGATCCCTCAGTGGTGCTGACAAAAGACCTGCCCGCGTAGTGGCACCGATCAATGTAAAATGGGGAATATCCAATCGAATCGACTTCGCTGAGGGACCCTTTCCGATCATGATATCCACCGCAAAATCTTCCATAGCCGGATACAAAATTTCTTCCACCTGTCGATTCAAACGATGGATCTCATCAATAAAAAGCACATCGCCCTCAGCCAAATTATTCAAAATGGCTGCCATGTCGCCCGGACGCTCAATGGCCGGTCCGGTGGTGATTTTAATGTGTACCCCCATCTCCTGAGCGATCAAGCCCGCCAGCGATGTTTTTCCCAGTCCGGGAGGACCATAAAACAGAACGTGATCCAGCGGCTCCTTTCGCTGCTTGGCAGCGGAAATAAAGACCTTCAAATTTTCTTTGACTTCGGTTTGACCGATATATTCATCGAAGGACTTCGGTCGCAGACTTCGCTCCGCTTCCTTTTCCTCATGTTTCGCCTGGGTATCGACCAAACGACCGAATTGTTCCAGACGTTCTTCCAAATCCAACATATTTCTTCTCCCGATGCGTGCGGCCTATTCAAACCGCTATTAAAACAAATGTTTTAAACTCTGTTTGATGATTTCTTCTACTGTCATTTCCGGCTGTGCGACTTTTTTGACCGCCGCAGCCGCTTCACTTTGGGCATATCCCAGTGCCAGAAGTGCCATCACCGCTTCTGCTGCAGCTCCTACGGCACCGGTAACTGCTTCCTCTCCGCCCATGGACATAGCTGCCGGTTCACTTCCTGAAGTAAAGCTGACCTTGTCCTTCAGATCCAGAATAATGCGGCCAGCGGTTTTAGGACCAATACCAGCTACCTTGGTCAAGGCTTTTTTATCCTCCGAAGCAATGGCCAAAATCACCTGATCCACCGACATGGCCGTCAAAATCGCCAGCGCATACTTAGGACCAACACCATTGACATTGATCAACTGTTTGAACAGTGCCAGTGCCTCCGGCTGCAAAAAGCCGAACAAAATCATAGCATCTTCCCGCACATTCATATAGGTATGCAGTTTGATCTGGCTCCCTACACCAATGCGCAGCAGATCTTCCCGAATGGGAGTGAATACTCTGAAGCCCATGCCCTGATTTTCTATGATCACACTGGTTTCTTCGATAGCCGCCAGTTCTCCTTTTACATATGCGATCAAATCATGATCCCTTCCTTTACATTATAAATACCGCGAGGCATTAAAATATAATCCACCTGACGGTCAGTGGGCTCGGTGGGCAGCTCAAAATTTTTGTCTTCGATCAGCTGGAAATCAAAGCAAATACCCATTGTCTTGGTATTCGGGAATTTTTCCAGATAGGTATCGTAATAACCACCACCAAAACCCAAACGGTTTCCTTTAAGGTCAAACACCAACCCAGGGATCAACATCAAAGAATTTTCATCCGGTGTACCGATCTCGGCCCATGCCGGAGGTTCATACACGCCCAAACGGTTACGCTCCAGTTCCTTCAAATGTTCCATTTCATGAAACTCCATGAAACGCGGGCCTTTCATGCGAGGCAAATACACCTTTTTACCATGCTGCAGCATGCGTTCAAATGTAAACACAGTCTCCACTTCTGATCCAAAGGAGCAATAAGTGAAGATGGACTTAGCATTCCAATACAGGTCGCTGCTCTCCAGCACATTCCAAGCCTGTACACTGTCAAACTGCACACTGGGATAAGAATTACGTTTTTGTCTCATTTCCATTCTGATTTCATTTTTTGTTTTCATTAGTTTAACCTCACAAATTTTTCCGCTTCCTCTGCCGCGATCAATGCCGACCCCACTGCCCACTGCAGATTATATCCTCCGCAGTCGCCGTCCAGGTCCAGCACTTCACCCGCCAAAAACAGCCCTTTATGCTTGCGGCTTTCCAGCCGCTCAGTTACCTCTTTTTCAGCAATACCACCCACGGTGATCTGCGCCTCTTCCCAACCGGCCAAGCCGGAAATGGGCGCCGCAAATGCCTTAAGCACGCGGCATACAGCACCGATTTGTCTTTTATTCAAACTACCGGCGGTCTGCAAGCGATCCACCTCTGCCATCAGCAGGATCACCGGCACCAGCTTTTTGGGGAGCCAGCCTTCCAAAGCCTCTTCCAATGTCCAGCTGCTAAGTCGTTTCATACGCTCCATCATATATGAAAACAACTCTCCGCTTTCCATTTCGGGCACCAGATCCAACACCACTTCCATCTGCTTTTTCTGACCGAGACCCTCTCCCGCCATACGGCTTAAATTCAGCACCGGCGGCCCGGACACCCCGGTATCGGTAAACAATACCTCACCTTCCTGAGTCTGCTGACATACACCATCCCAATACAAAGAAATGGGTATGGTCAGCTTTACACCGGAAATCCGCTTTAAGTATGGGAAGTCCAAATTCAATCTGCACAGCGCCGGCCGCAGGGGATTCACCTGCATTTTCAGATTTTTCGCCAACCTTGCCCCTTCACCATCGGCGCCTAACTTTGGATAGGCCTTACCGCCTGCACACAGGATCACGGCTTTAGCCTGCAATGTTTCCTTCTCGGTGATCACCAGATATCCTTGGTGGATCCGTCGAATCTCTTTCACCGGTGTTTCGGTTCGCACCTCAATTCCCAGTTCTTCGATCTTCCTGCGCAGCGCATTGACCACCGAGCCGG
Source organism: Bianqueaceae bacterium (assembly GCA_045631245.1). Classification (GTDB taxonomy): domain Bacteria; phylum Bacillota; class Clostridia; order Lachnospirales; family Bianqueaceae; genus CALWPV01. The sequence continues at coordinate 25,743 of JAZQUJ010000140.1, read as the reverse complement.
CCTGTAAACTGCGAGGATACACCTTGCCGTTTTCTCCCTCTACATAATCGATGCCCAATTCCCGCCAGAACTCTTCTACTCGTTCGGCATCCATCCGCTTCCAAAGCTTCGGCAAAAGCTTTGTCACACTGCCATGATAATGAGAGAAATCCAAATCGCGGTTTGAAAGATTGCACCGACCGTTTCCGGTGGTAAGGAGCTTGCGGCCCACTCTATCTTTTTTCTCTAAAACACAAACGGAGACCCCTAAATGAGCAGCCTGTATTGCTGCTGTCATTCCGGAGGCTCCGCCACCAATGATGATCACATCTGTCATATACGTACCCTCCTGTCTCCTTCACAATGATTTTCTTGGAGAAATCCTGTCATTTCAGGACAGACTCCCAGTTCTTATCATTATAAAATGGCAGACAAACTTTGTCAACCGAACACCCAAAGTTAAACAAAGTTTACGAATTTGATACAAATAAATAAAAGACCTGAGCTTTTCTCTATCTACGCTCAGGTCTCCCCCCGATACTCTATTATCTCATCCTGCCTTCAGTTCCAGCCTCATTCTATCAGCGATAAGGGCAATGAATTCCGAATTCGTCGGCTTTCCCTTTCCCATGCTGATGCTGTAGGAAAAGAGCTGTTCAAGCGTATCCATTTTTCCTCTGCTCCAGGCCACTTCTATGGCATGGCGGATGGCCCTCTCCACTCGGCTAGGTGTGGTGTCGAATTTCTTGGCAATGGCCGGATACAGCTGCTTTGTGATGGCATTTAAAATATCCATGTCTTCTATCGCCATCAAAATGGACTCTCGCAGATATTGGTAACCCTTGATATGCGCCGGTACCCCCACTTCGTGGATCAGGTTGGTAACCTCCGTCTCCACATCTACGCTGCGAGCCCTCGCTGCAATCGGATCCTGCAATGCTCCCTGTCCCTTTGCCGGCATAGCCGGAAACAACGGCTGACCAATGCCTTTCATCTGCCGAATTCGATTTACAAGCAAAGTTGCCTCGCAGGTTTTAGCAAGATAATAGGCGGCTCCCAACGACATCAGCTGTTCCATGATTTGATCATGTACCACCGCAGATAGAATGATCACCACCGGTGGCTTACCACCGCTTCTGCTTCGTTTTCCATACAGTTGTTCCATAACCCCGATGCCATCAAGTTTAGGCATTACCAGATCCAGTAAAACCACATCCGGTTTTACATAATCTATGATTTTTAACGCTTCTTCTCCATCTGCGGCTTCCCCCACCACTTTCATATCGTTTTCCTTTGCAATCGTCGCTTTTACTGTTTCTCTGAATGATCGATTGTCGTCTACCACTACGATTGATAATTGACTCACCTTTATGTCTCCTTCCTCTTTCCAACCATATCTCCGTTGGTAATTACCATTATATACCATTTCTTTCAAAAATCAACCATTTTCTGGTAAATTATGGTATTTATTTTTACGACAATCTTCGACATTTTTTATCTACTTGAAATTCCTTGCATTTTAATTTTGCCTATGATACTATACTTTCATAAAATTGCACATACTACACGAAAAAGCAAGAAAGAAGGCATATCATGGAATTCAAACGATATCTTCCGGTTTTAAAAAATATGGGACTGGTGGTCGTGGGTACTTTGATTTTAGCATTCGGTACCGCACTGTTCATCCTTCCTTTTGATTTGGTATGTGGCGGAATTTCCAGTATCGCCATCATCCTAAATAATCTCTTGGGAGTGGATTTCATTTCCATCGATACTCTGATCACGATCATCACTTGGACGTTATTCTTTATTGGCTTGATTTTCCTTGGGAAAAATTTTGCACTCAAAACTTTGATTTCCACCATTGTATATCCAATAGGTATTTCTCTGTTTTCTAAATTATATGATCCACAGTTTATGAACGGTATCTTCTGTATCGATCAATCTCAGTATTCTGAGATTGCCATTCTGTTAGCTGCCCTATTCGGTGGTGTGTTGGTGGGTGCCGGTTGCGCCCTTACTTTCTTGGGCGGTGGTTCCACAGGTGGTGTCGACATCTTCGCTTTTCTAATTTGTAAGATCTTCAAAAAACTTCGCAGTTCTGTAGTCATCTTTTGTATTGATGCCATTACCATTGCGCTGGGTCTATTCGTGATTCAGGATCTGGTCGTTTCCCTGCTGGGTATTTCTTCTGCTCTCATCAGTGCTATCGCAGTGGACAAGATCTTTCTTGGAGGCTCCAAAGCCTTCATTGCCCAGATCGTTTCCGATCGGTACGAGGCCATTAATCAGGAGATTGCTAATAAATTGGAACGCACAACCAGTATTATTGATATAGTGGGTGGCTATAGCGGTTCCTCCAAGAAGATGCTGATGACTTCTTTTACCATGAATCAGTACACTGAACTGCTTAATATCATCAATCATCACGATCCTAAAGCATTTGTGACAGTACATCAGGCCCATGAGATCAATGGTGAGGGCTGGAGTTATTAAATACAAAATGCGACTTTCCGAGCACTACAGTGGTATGCATATTCAAAAGCCGCTTTTGGAGTACTACAGTGGTATGTACATCCAAAAGCGGCTTTTTCACTTTTAAATTGATTTCAGATATATATCCTTTTTAACATTGATGGCTTTGATGTCAAACAACAAAGCGGTACGCTCAAATTATAATTGCATGTCGTCACAGACTTACACGCAAAAGGAGCGGTTTTGGGTAACATACCACTGTAGTTACCAAAAACCGCTCCTTTTAAATTACTTAACAGTTACAGAAGTAATGTGGGGGTTAACACCCTCGTACCAGTACAGGAAACCTTCCATATCGATGGTGTCGCCGATCTGCAGGTTACGAACTGCTTCGTATACGTCGGTGTCAGCGCCATAAACGCCTTCTGCATCGCAGGTGTAGTATTCAACTACAAAGTTGAAGGTCTGGCCGTTAATGGAAGCATTGAAGTACAAGTCTGCATCGGAGCCTTCAGCACCGGAACCATCCCAGTTATACAGGAAAGCTGCTTCGTTGCCATCAGCATCGGTGGAAGCTTCAACGGTCAGGCCCTTGAAGGTTACGAATTCGTTCTGATGATCAATCAGTTCATCTTTACCCAGCAGAGAAGTTACATCGAAAGCTTCAGCAACATAATTGCCGTCCAGGATTTCCAGAGTGCCATCCATAACTTCTACTTCACCAGCCCACTCACCTTTGGTACCGGAAATTTTAACTTTGGTACCTTTTTCCAGCTTCTTGTAATCTTCCTCAGAGCAGGCTACGTTGTAAGCAAAGTAAGCACCGTCTTTATCCTGAGTATACAGAGTAGCTGCATCATTCCACCAAGACTGTTTGCCCTGAACGTAGGTCTCGATTACCACCTCGGTCTCCAGCTCAGCTTTGATGTACTCAGCATGAGTCATAACGCCTTCAGATTTAACATCTGCATCATTAGCAGTTTCTTTTTCGCTTCCGCAAGCAACCATGGTCAGAGCCATAGCGCAAAGAAGCAGTACAGATAAAAACTTTTTCATTTTACAGTTTCTCCTTTCAGTTTATGTGCGCTCAGCACAAACACATTATACCGCAAACTTTAAAAAAATCAATATTTATCTGGTATTTTTCGCCTTTTTCTTCATTTGTTCTCTCAACAAATACACAAGGATCAGCACCCAAACAACAGCCAGTCCGCCCAGGAGGCCTACAGCCATTCCCGGAAGTTCTCCCAGTTCTACCTTTCCTCCTGCACCATTCTGTTTGCTGCCCTGATCCAAACGATACAGAGCAGTTACATCTTTATAAAGATTTTCCATGTAAGCAGCATCCACGGTTTCACTTCGACGCACCGACTTGGTCACATTTTCGATCATCTGACCGGCGGCATTACGAAGCGAAGCAGAACCATTAAATACCGGCGTAACAAAGGTATTCTCGGTATTTTCGATCAATAATTTTGACGCCTGCAGTTTAATATCATAATACAAATCATTATCTTCTCCCTCTCGGGACAGATAATCCTGATACACCTCACTCTGTTGTGCCTTTAAAGTTACCGGCACGTAACCCTCTGTCTGAGCATAACCGATCTGCACATCGTTGGTGAGAAGAAACTGGGTAAACAACCAGGAAGCCAGTACTTCCTGCTCATCCGCTTTATTAAACACACACACCGAAGGTCCTTGGGAGATCATCTTGGGATCCTCCGGATCCACCTGAGGTACCGTACGTACCACTGTTTCAAACTGAACCAGCTTGTCCTCACTTATATCGATCAAGGGAGCTTCACAGCCCATCCAGGTGGCACCGGCTGTGGAGTCAATGGCAAAAATGCACTGACCGGCATTCAGAAAATTTGCCGGATAACTGGAGATTTTAAAAGTAGAAAAAGCTCCGCTCATTGCATGCTCTGCTATGGTATACAAAAACTCCTCGGTAACCTCATTAAAAATCTCGATTTCTCCGTCAGGGGTGGAATATCCGGCATCTTGCTGCTTTAGCAGCTGAATCATCATATTGTCGGTGGACTTATAAATGATAGGAATCAATACATTCTGCCCATTCACTTGATAGGTACCGTCAGGATTTTGTGCCATGGCAGCCTCTCCTACTTCCCACATGAATTCCCAGGTCAGCTGCTCAGGCACTTCATACCCCAATGCTTCCACGTAAGTTTTGTTAATATAACAAGCCTCGGTGGATCGCATATAAGGCAGAGCATAGTATTGACCATCGATCATACACTCCTGTAGAAACTGCGGTACGATTTCCTTCTGAGTGGGCGAATCGAACAACAGCTCGCTGCCGCCCAAACCGTATTTTTCGTTTACAAACAACTCATCCAATGCCACCACGCTGTTGGTACCGGTCATATAAGTCGCAATATGGTCCGGATAGGTGATACACACATTTGGTGTGGTGTTGGTGGAAATGTTTGTGATTACATCATTATAGATTCGTCCGTAATCGGTGTACAATTTCAAATTGACATGAATGTTCGGATACAGTTTTTCAAAATCCTCAATCGCCTTTTTATACACATCGGTCTGAGCCTTATTGGTATCGTTCTTCGCCCAGAAGGTGATCTCGTAGTCTCTGGATGTATCAAATTCTTCCGGCATAGCAAAGGCTTCCAAACCACGGGAGCCATGGCAGCCGCTAAGCAGCAAACAAGCCAGCAAAATTACAGCCAGCACACAAGAAAATCGTTTTATCATCCCTTAGTACCTCCTCTGGATACTCCCTCCATGATCTTTTTACGAAAGATGAGGAACAGCACGATCAGCGGCACTGAAATAACCACCACCGCTGCCATCATGGCCGGAATGTTTTCACGACCGAAGCCGTTTTCACGAATTTCCTGAATACCATTGGATACCAAATAGTAAGCTTCGTTATCGGTGATCAATCGCGGCCACACATAAGAGTTCCAGCACTCGATCACTTTCAGGATTGTAATTGTCACAATGGTGGGTTTGCAAATGGGCACCATAACACGTCTTAAATATTTAAAATCAGAAGTGCCATCCACCTTGGCCGCATAATACAGTTCATCCGGAATCTGGGCGAAATTCTCCTTCAAAAGGTAAATATAGAATACCGAAGTCACCGAAGGAAGCACCAGACCGGTAAAGGTATTACGCAGATCCAGGTTGGTCATGGTCACATAGTTGGTGATCACCACCAGTTCGCTGGGGATCATCAGCAGGGACAGAAAGGCGGTAAAGGCCAGATCCTTCCCTCGGAATTCCAGCCGTGCAAAGGCAAAGGCCGCCAAAACAGTCACCACCAACATGATGGCTGTGGTAGCTAAAGTGAATATCACGGTGTTGGTAAAATAGGAAGCTAACGGCACAGCCGTAAAAGCCTCAGTATAGTTCTGCATTGTCGGAGACAGCGTGAACAGCTGAGGAATATACTCCGAGTTATAGGCACCATAGCTCTTGATGGAAGTCAATATCATCCAGTAAAAGGGAAACAGCACCATAAGAGCCCATAAGCCCAACAGAGCATAGATCGCGAAATTGCTGATTTTTTTCCGGCCTCGAGCCGCTTTTTCGATTTGATCAAAATCTAATTTATTCATAATTCATCTGTGACATTTGCATCGCTTAACGCAAATGCCCTAATCATGCCTTTGGCTTGATTTTTTCTCCTTAATGATAATGTACGTGCTTCTTGCTCACCAGCAAATTGATGGTGGTAATGGTCAGCACGATGGCAAACAGAATAATGGCAGCTGCCGAAGCATAGGACGGATATCCACCACTGTCGCCATAGAGCATATCGTATACATAACCCACGATGGTGTTCATCTCGGCAGCGTTCAGGTTAGTTCCGAACAAAGCCACCGCATCGCTATAGGCTTTAAATGCACCTATGAAACCGGTGATCACCAAATAAAACAAAGTAGGCGAAATCATGGGCAGGGTAATTTTTCTAAATACTCGGAATTTAGCGGTTCCGTCCACTTTGGCCGCATTGTAATACTGCTGATCCACCGAGGCCAATGCACTGGTCAAGATCAAAATCTTAAAGGGCAGTACGACCCAAATAGTATAAAAACACAGTACAAACATCTTCGCCCAGTAAGGACCGTTGATAAAATCGATGCTGCTGCCACCGAACCAATTGAGAATCAGATTCACCAGACCATCGGTATAGGGCGTCTTTTCGAACAGGATCATAAATACCAGCCCCACCGCCAGCGTATTGGTCACATAAGGCAGGAAGTAGATGGTCTGGAACATATTTTTCAGTTTTTCAATGGAATTCAGTCCCAGAGCAATCAAGAGAGCCAATCCGGTGGAAATAGGCACAGTGATACCCACCAGAATTAATGTATTTTTGATAGCCTGCAAAAAATAGGGATCGTGCAGTACATAAGAATAATTATAAGTACCCACGCCATAGAAGGTCTGGGATGCGGAGTTGTAACCCTCTTCCATCGAATAGATGAATACATCGATCAGAGGATATACCATGAACACACCCAGAAACAGGATCGCAGGCAGCAGATACAGCCAAGCTTTTAAGTTTCGTTTATCCATTTTGAGCCTCCATTACTGAACTTCAAAAGGGATCCGCTCTTCGGTTTCCCGGCTAAATATGAAAACCTTGGCGGGCTTAAGATCGAAACGTACTTCTCCGCCGCTTAGATCCACTTTATTCTCTGCACTGATGATGGCGCGGATCGCAGTATTTTCACAGTCTTCATGAGACGCTACCACGCTGATATCGCGGCCCATAACTTCTACTCCACTGAGTTTACAGCCAAAGGCGCCCTCTTCGTTTAACACAAAGCCTTCCGGTCTGATACCAACGGTGACCTCCTGATCGGGCACATTTTTCACCGTAAACAGAATATCGTCACCAATACACAGGTTTCCGTTTTTCACTTCACCTTTGAACACATTGATGGGAGGGGTTCCCAAAAACTTGGCGACAAACAGGTTCACCGGATCATCATATACCTCCTGCGGTTTTCCGATCTGCTGAATCACACCCAATTTCATTACCACGATCAAATCGGATATGCTCATGGCTTCTTCCTGATCATGGGTAACAAATACGGTGGTGATCTGAGTTTCCTTTTGGATACGCTTAATCTCCTCACGGGTCTGTAGTCGCAATCGGGCATCCAGATTGGACAACGGCTCATCCATGAGCAAAACTCTGGGTCTCTTGACAAGAGCACGGGCAATGGCCACACGCTGCTGCTGACCACCGGAAAGTTCGCTGGGTTTACGATCCATTAATTCTTCGATCTGCACCAACTTGGCGGCTTCCAGTGCCTTTTCCTGCATCACGGTTTTGGACAATTTATCTTTTCCCTTCAGATTTTCCAAAGGAAACATAATGTTCTGACGCACCGTCAAATGAGGATACAAGGCATAATTTTGAAATACCATACCCACACCGCGATGCTCCGCCGGCAGGTTAGTCACGTCATCTTCTCCAAAAAAGATCTTACCGCTGGTGGGTTTCTGCAGCCCACACAACAAATTCAATGTGGTACTTTTACCACAACCGGATGGACCCAGCAGGCCCACCAACTTACCATCGGGAATTTCAAATGTAAAGTTATCCACCGCAACCACATCTTCTTTCACTTTACGATTACGATTGGGAAATTTCTTGGTTAAATTCTGCAATACTACTTTCATAGTCATTCTCCATTCTTTCATTTGACACTCGATATACTAAGATCAATGTCAAAACATGATAAGCCTATTATATTATCGCAGAGATATGTTTTCAAGGAATGATTTTAAGAAAATCGCAAAAAGGGACCGATTTCACTGATCAAAATCGATCCCTATCCTACTTTTCCACTAATTGCCTGCTGCTTCCAGCATATCTTCTATATATATCCCGTATCCCTTTGCAGGATCTTTTACAAACACATGGGTCACTGCTCCAATGATTTTTCCGTTTTGAATAATCGGGCAACCGCTCATTCCCTGAATAATTCCTCCCGTCGAATCCAACAGTCGCTTATCGGTCACAGTTACTACCATACCGGTATTAAAAGAAGGAATACCGGACGCTTTTTCCACTTGAACTGTATAGACATCCACGCTGCCATTCAATATATCACTCAAAATCACAGCATTTCCGTTTTCTACCTGATCTTTTAATGCAATCTCATAATTTCCTTGTGTAACGACCTCTTCCGTTGCCATGCCATAAATACCATACTCTGTATTAGCCTTAATTTTTCCACATATTACACCGGTCAAACTCCCTTCCACTTCTCCCGGTGTTCCCGCTTCACCTTTCACTAAATGCCTTACCTTAGCTTGAGTCAGTATCCCCGTATGGATCGGCAGCAACTTCTCTGTATCCACATCGTTGATGCCATGACCAACCGCTCCGAAAATTTTTGTTTCCGGATCCACAAATGTCAGTGTTCCTAGCCCCTGTGCCCTGTCCCGGATCCAAATTCCGATCTTCGGTTTTCCATCTTTATCCATCTTCGGGGTCACCGACACTGTTTTGCTTTCACCGTCCCGTTCAATTTCCATTTGAATCACAGTTTCCGCTCCTGATGCAATCATCGTATCCATCTCTTCCACAGTGCTGACTGTTTCGCCGTTTACTTTTCGGATCTTATCCCCCGCATATAGTATTCCCCGAGCCGGACTGTTTACCTCTCCTTCAGTTGTTTCGATTTTTCCGGTTCCAAGAACCAATATGCCATCTGTAAACAGATCGATCCCCACCATGCTGCCACCCACTTGAAGTAATTTTTCAGGCCATACTTCCAAAGACACGGCTTTCAGCGGAATGATCCCCCACAGTTTGATCACCCCTGCGGTCTGCAGGATCTCGCTGCTTTCAATTTGACCATTATGCTCAATTGCCGTTTCATTTACTGTGATCCAATCATTTTCCACCACCTCAAGCTGAAGCCATTCATACTTCCAACTCTCTCCATTGAGGATCCGTACTGTAGAAGGAATTGCCAGTTGAGCTAAAATAAACGGGGACAGAATCCCCAGTAAAATTACACATAGTAAAAGACTCTTTCCAATCCATGGAGAGAGCCTTTTCATTTTGATTTTCATACCGCTCACACCTCATGTCGTTTTGATAGACCTAGTGTGAACTTCTTTTTCCCAACTTATTCAGTTTTTATCGTAGTTTCTTCCATTCATCTGCCAGCTTTTTCATTTCCATAGCATTTTCACGTACTGCATCGGTAATTTCAGCACCGCCAAGCATTCTAGCCAGTTCCTCAACGATCTGCCCCGGTGCCAATTGAGTAATATGCGTAGCTGTATGTTCTTCCGAAACTGTTTTTTGAATCAACATATGACAATCAGCCAAAGCTGCAATCTGAGGCAGATGCGTCACACAGATCACCTGATGAAAACCGGCGATCTTACTCATTTTCTCCGCCACACTTTGTGCGGTACGCCCGCTGATACCGGTATCGATCTCATCGAAAATCAATGCACCGATCTCATCTTGCTTCGCCAGTACCGTCTTGATCGCCAGCATAACACGCGACATTTCACCACCGGATGCAATTTGATGAAGCGGTCTCAGGGCTTCTCCCACGTTGGTTCGAATTTGGAACAGGATTTGATCGGCCCCCTTAGGTGACAATTCCTTCGCCTCACAACTCACCTTAAAAATCGGCTCATTGAATTGCAGGGTAGCCAACACTTCGGTGATCTCCCGTTCGATCTTTCGTGCCGCCTGTACACGCAGCTGCGAAAGCTGCACTGCGATTTGATTCATTTCCCGCTGTTTCCCATCGATCTGCTTCTCCAGCTTTTCCATGGTTTCTTTTAGATTCTGCAGTCGTTCCTGTTCGGTTTTGGTTTTCTCATAATATGCCATGACCAGTTCACGACTTTGACCGTATTTATTTTTCAAATGCTGAATCTGATCCAAACGATTTTCCACTTCGTCCAAACGTTCCGGCTGAGATTCCATCTCTTCGCCATAACTCCTTAGATCCGCAGCCATATCCTCCAAAATTGAGATCTGCTCCTCCAAAGATGTTACATAAGGTTCAAAATACCCACGATCATAGCCTGCGATATCACGAATCCGCTGCAAGGCCTCTTCCATGGCATCTACCGCCGGTTGTCCGGCTGGATTGTCTCCCCGCAGCAAATGATAGGCACTCAGACAGCCTTCCTGCAAACGGCCGCTGTACAACAGCTTTTTCCGTTCTTCATTTAGCGCTTCTTCTTCGCCCTCTTTCCATCGTGCTTCTTCGATTTCATCCAACTCATATTGCATTAAAGCCAGTAAGCGTTCCCGATCTTTCCCATTTTCCGCATAATGCTGCCACTGCTTTTTTAATTCTTTCGTTTCATCCCATTTGACCTTCAGTTCCTGTTTTAAACCAGCTGCCTCTGCAATAAATCGATCCAGCAGATCGATATGCTTACTGCTGTCCAAAAGTGACTGATGTTCATGCTGACCATGAATATCGATCAAAAGAGCTGCCACCTGTTTGACCTGCTGAGTGGTTACCAATGTCTGATTGATCTGACAGGTACTGCGGCCACTGGCCGCAAACCTTCTGGAGATCAAGATCTCACCGTCGTCAACCGTAATACCCAGTTCATTTAGCTTGTCCAGAACTGAGGCCTTCTCTTCGATAAACATTAGATCCACCACCGCCGGCTTCGACGGATCCCGCAACAAGTCTTTACTGCCACGTCCGCCCAAGGCCAGATTAATGGCACCCAGCAAAATACTTTTGCCGGCGCCGGTCTCACCGGTAAGCACATTCAGCCCTTCGCTCAGATCCACAGCTACTTCATCGATCAACGCAATGTTTTGCACACGTAAATGTATCAGCATATAGTTCCCCTATTCCGAAGCGCACTCGCGCTAGAAACGCGGCACAAATATCAAATTTGCGCCCGCGCCTACTTATCGTTTATGATTGGTTCAATCTATGTAGCGGTTTATTTCGCAACCAGAGTTTCAATTTTATCACGCAAATATTTGGCGCACTCTTCCGATTTTACCGCCATGAAGATCGTATCGTCGCCGGCAATGGTACCCACGATCTCTTCTAAATTCAAATGATCCAATGCCGCTGCCACAGCCATGGCCATACCCGTCAACGTACGAATCACCACAAGAGTACCTGCAATATCCGCACTTACAAAGCCTTCCTGCAATACCCGACTGAATCGCAGACCTGCTAAAGGTGCCTGACTGCTGATATCCGGAGTCGGAAGAGCATATTTTTGTGCTCCGCTTTCTCCCACGATTTTTGTTAATCTTAGTTCACGAATATCACGGGAAACCGTAGCCTGTGTTACCTTGCATCCTGCTTCCAAAAGTTTCGATACTAATTCTTCCTGTGTTTCAATCTCATACTTCAAGATCAGATCACAGATCAATTTTTGCCTCTTCGATTTCATCGAGCTACCCCATGGGCTTCCTGCACGGTGCGCTGAATCAGCATCGGCAGATCGATCCCAGTTCCTTTCTCCTGATTCTTATATAAATGAACTAAAAACTCCAAATTTCCTTCCTGTCCGCGAATTGGCGAGTGGGTCAACTGTTTCACAAAGAGTCCCTGTTCCTGACAAAAAGCAGTCACCTGTGTCAATACCTGTCGATGCACCTTAGCATCTTTGACCACACCTTTTTTACCGATTTTGTCACGTCCTGCTTCAAATTGCGGCTTGATCAAACAAACCAGATCCGCACCGTCCTTCAAGCAACTGGCAATCGCCGGCAACACCTTAGTTAATGAAATAAATGAAAGATCCGCGCTGGCAAAATCACAGGCCTGTTCAATGATCTGCGGTGAAAGTTCCTTCACATTCGTGTTTTCAATGTTGATCACACGTTCATCCTTCACCAGCTTTTCTGCCAGCTGATCATGACCCACATCTACCGCATATACCAGCGAGGCACCTCGCTGCAGCATACAATCGGTAAAACCGCCTGTGGATGCGCCTGCATCCAGACATACTCTTCCATTCAAGGTAATTCCAAATACATCTAATGCCTTTTCCAGTTTCAGTCCACCTCTGCTCACATAGGGCAGCGGATCACCGGTCACCTCCAGTTTAGCCTCCGGCAATATCATAACGCCCGGCTTTTTCTGGACTACACCATTAGCCTTTACCCGACCTTCCTTAATCCACTCCTTTGCCCGTTCCCTCGAGCTCACCAGGCCTTCCTGAACCAGTCTTACATCCAGTCTTTCCTTTTCTCCCATAACTGTACAATTCCTTCTGCAGAAACGCCGCAGCGTTTTAAAATACTTCCCCGGCTATCCTGCGCTATGAACTCATCGGGCAAGCTGATACTCCGAACCCGACAAGCGGTTTCCTGTCTCTTTGCCATCGCCTCTACCTGCATTCCAAATCCACCGGTATATACATGATCCTCTATCGTGATCATATAGGAATGGGTATTCATCAGCCGAACCAGCAACTCCTCGTCCAAGGGTGCCACAAACCGTGCATCCACCACTGTGGGAATATATCCACGCATCTCCATCATTTTGGCAGCTTTCATTGTTTCTTCCAGACAAGCACCCACGGCAACAATTACCGTTTCCTCACCAGGCTGTATCACCTGACTCTTACCATACTCAATGGCAGCAATTGACTTAGAAAAACTTTCCGGTACACTTCCTTTCGGATACCGAATTGCACAGGGCCTTCCAAGTTTAAAGGCAAAATGCATCATGGACACCAGTTCCTCCTTACAGGAGGGTGCCATCACGGTCATACCGGGAATATGACTTAAAAATGAAATATCAAATACTCCTTGATGTGTCTCTCCGTCTTCACCAACCACACCACTGCGATCCACCGCAAATACCACCGGCAGCTGGGGCAAACAAACATCATGCACGATCTGATCATAAGCTCGCTGCAAAAAAGTGGAATATAAAGCCACGCAGGGCTTGAGTCCGCCCTTTGCCATACCGGCGGCAAAAGTGACCGCATGTTCCTCCGCAATACCCACATCATACAATCGTTTTGGTAAATATTGTGCATAATGATTCAAGCCGGTACCCGGAACCATGGCCGCTGATACCGCCACCACGGCAGGATCACGCTGGCCGATCCAAGTCAGGGTTTTCCCAAACACATCAGACCAGGTTTCCTGATTTTTTGTCAGCACTCCTCCCGTTTCCGGATCAAAGGCACCAACACCATGATAACGCGAAGCATTGCGCTCTGCAATGTCGTACCCTTTTCCCTTTGTGGTTTTCACATGAACCACCACCGGACGATCCAAAGATTTCGCCTGTTTCAGAACTTCTGTCAAGTCATGCAGATCATGTCCATCCACCGGACCTAAGTAGGTAAAACCAAGTTCTTCAAACAAAATTCCTTTGATAAATAAATACTTTGTTTTATCTTTTACCGAATCAGCCACTCGATATAAAGGTCTCAGTGAGGGACATTTTTCCACAAGCTTTTTGATCAGCCGTTTACTTTTTACATATCCCTTTCGAGTGCGCAGTTTACTCAAATGCATAGGTACACTGCCCACATTATGGCTAATGGACATCTCGTTATCATTCAATATCACAATCAATTTTGTTTTATCTTTACCGGCATTGTTCATAGCTTCATATGCCATACCACCGGTAAAAGATCCGTCACCAATCACCGCCACAACCTCATGCTGCTGTCCCAGTACATCCCGGGCTTTCGCCATTCCATAGGCCGCCGAAATGGATGTGGTGGCGTGTCCTGTATTAAATGAATCGTAAGGACTTTCCTCGATTTTAGGAAAGCCACTGATTCCATCTTTTTGACGCAGAGTATCAAATCGATCTTTCCGACCGGTCAGGATCTTGTGTACATAGGCCTGGTGCCCCACATCCCACACGATTTGATCCTGCGGAGTATGAAACACCTGGTGCAGAGCAATGGTAAGTTCCACTACCCCCAAATTAGAACTCAAATGGCCACCGGTTTTCGACACATGCGTCAATAAAAATTCTCTGATTTCAGAAGCCAGCTGTTTCGATTCCTTAATACTGAGTCCTCGTATATCCTCCGGCCCCTTAATAGTTTTCAATATTGTATTCAAACGGGTTCACCCCTGATCTTTTGTCTAATTCCGTTAATTTTTGCGTTTGATCAGTTCTGCCGTCATTTGACGAACTGCATCACCATATGCCCCGGGAAGTACCTGCAGATTTTCCAATGCGATCGCAGTCAATCTGCCCGCCTCTTCCTTCGCTTTCTCTAATCCATAGCATGAAACAAAGGTTGCTTTCTCATTCGCTGCATCACTGCTGGGAGCCTTTCCAAGTTCTTCCAGGCTTCCTTCCACATCCAGTACATCGTCCCAAATTTGGAATGCTTTGCCCAGAGCTCCACCAGCTTCTTCCAAATGATGAATGATCTCATTGGATGCACCTGCCAGCATACCGCCACACACCAAAGCAGCCATCAGCAGCTGACTCGTCTTGTTATATTCAATATATGTTAGCTCTTCAATATCGATTTGACGACCTTCACTTGCCAGGTCCGCCATCTGGCCGGCGATCATACCGGAGGGACCTGCACATCGAGCCATAAATGCAAAGGCTTTCGTCATATTTTGCAGCCTGCGGCTGCCATCCTGCCGATCAAGTATTCCGGTCATAGCTTCACCCATAGTTTCAAAAGCCAAATTTAAAAGACCATCTCCGGCCAAAATAGCGGTGGCTTCACCATATACTTTATGATTGGTCAGTCTGCCCCGCCGATAATCATCGTTATCCATTGCAGGCAAATCGTCATGGATCAAGGAATACGTATGGATCATTTCCAGACTTTGTGCAAAGGGAAGCAGATCTTTTTCTTCAGCTCCCAAACTCAAACCCGTCCACAAAAGAAGCATAGGACGAATGCGCTTGCCGCCTGCCATCAAGCTATACTGCATGGCTTCCCATACGGTATGATTGTATTGATCTGACTTTTGCATGCATAGCTCAAGTCCCTGTTCGATCAAACTTTTACTCTTCTTCGTATCAAGCATCGATCTCATCCTCTCCTTCCAACTGATCCAGCATCAAAATTTCTTTTTCTGCCAGATCCAACTGTTTTTTGCACTGCTCCTGCAGTTTTTTTCCTTCTTTATATAATGCCATCATATCAGCCAGCGGAAGGGCCTCTTCTTCCATTTTGATCGTGATTTCTTCAAGGCGCTGCATCGCCTCTTCTAAAGTCAGCTTTGCTTTACTCATCGCTTTGCTTCCTCCGCTGTTTTTGTATTTTTTGTACTTCGGCCAAGATCTTGCCGTCCTTCATTTGGATATTCAGAGCCTGTCCTTTTTGTACCTGTACAGCCCCTGAAATCACATTACCTTCCTGATCCATTACCATCGCATAGCCTTTATCCAGCTGATGCTGCGGTGATAGCAGTTCGAGAGCACTGCCCAAATGCTCCAAACGATATTTTCGCTGTTGAAAGCACTGCCTCCATAAATGCAGTTGACGCTGTTCCTGCATATCTAACTGCTGTCGGATCTCATCTAACTTTCTTCTTGGATCTGCTGTTTGGATCTTCTGCCACAAAAGTGCAAGCTGCTGACGATATAACAACTGTTTTCTTTGCAGCGTTCGACTGCGTCGCATTTCCAACTCTTCCATTTTAGAAAGAACACTGCGTACATCCGGAACTGTCAGTTCCGCCGCTGCCGATGGTGTGGGAGCCCGCAGATCCGATACAAAATCGGCAATCGTAAAATCTGTTTCATGCCCCACCGCTGACACTATGGGTGTGTGGGCTTCGGCAATTGCCAAAGCGACCATTTCTTCATTAAATGGCCACAGATCCTCAATAGAGCCGCCGCCACGTCCCACAATAATCGTATCGACCTCTTCCATGCGATCCAGCTTTCGAATACCCGCAGCAATCGTGGGAGCCGCTTCAGCCCCCTGCACCAGGGCAGGATATAGCACAAGCTGCACACCGGGATACCTTCTTTTTGCAATTTGTATCATATCACGAATGGCCGCACCGGTAGGGGAAGTCACAATACCGATTTTTCTGGGATATTTAGGAATTGGTTTCTTTCTTTCAGAGTCAAACAACCCCTGATCCTGCAGTTTTTGCTTTAAAGCCTCAAACGCCTGATACAAACGGCCGCTTCCCTGCTGCTCCATACGCCTCACATACAGCTGATACTGACCAGTTTTTTCATACAGCGAAATGTATCCCTGCACCTGAACCTGCTGGCCATCCTGAGGATGAAAATCCAGCGTCCGGGCATCTCCCGCAAACATGACCGCAGCAATGCTGCCATCTCTGTCTTTTAAGGTAAAATAGAGATGACCAGAAGAATGTCGTTTATAATTAGAGATCTCCCCGCTGACCCAAAGCCCCGACAAGATCATATCCTGCTGCAATAACTGTTTCACGTATCGGTTCACCGCCGATACCGGATATACTTTTCTCTGCACTGTTAGTTCACTTCTCTTTTACTTACTTCTAACTTTTAAATTGCTGCCTAATTATTTTTCATCTCTGGGCGCAATACTTCCCAGAATACCGTTGATAAAGGAACGAGCTGCGCTTTGTGAATACTTCTTTGCCAATTCCACAGCTTCGTTAATACTTACACTGGCCGGGATCTCCGGTACACAGCGAATCTCATATACCGCCAATCTTAATATGGCCAGATCCACCTTAGAAATACGGCTGAGACTCCATCCCTTTACCGCACCGGCTATCTCTTCATCTAAGCTTTCCTTAGTCTGACAAACACCCTTTACCTCACCCAAAATAAAGGTCTTATCGGCCTCCGATACATTTTCCTCCGGGAAGTTATCCAAATATGTCAGTACAATTTCCTCCACATTTGTTTCTTCCTGTTTGAACTGCATTTCATACAATAATTTAAAAATATGTTCGCGTGCCTGACTACGAGTCATTTTCTGTTACCTCTCTTTTCTTTATGGTAAAAAAGGCGCAACCCCAGATAGATTGCGCCTCTTTAATTGTCATACCGTTTCAGCTTATGCTTCCTTAACGTTCTTTTCCATATTCATGCTGACAATGTTCACATTTACCTGTTTCACTGCTAAACCGGTCATGGTTTCCACAGCAGTTTTGATCTTTTCCTGTACCTCGGCGGCAAGTTCAGGAATTTTGGTCCCCTGCAGAATGGAAAGATCTGCTTCACATACTACCTGACCTTCCTCCATGCGAATGGTGATTCCTTTGTTTTTATTCTTTTTAGCTGTTTTTTCGATTCCTTTTTGATCACTGATGGCCAAGCCGGCAATGATTGCGATCACATCATCTGCAATTTTCAGCTGTCCGCCTGCCTGATTTACATTTACAGTTTTTCCTTGATCCATATGGCCCTCCTTGCCGCACAAGGAGTGCGACACAAATCTATGGTTTTCTCTATTATACTCAATTTTCACATCAAATGCAATTCTTTTTTTATTGAGCAATTTTCAGCAGACTGATTCGGATCTTCTCAGCTCCCAGTCCTGTGATTCGTGTTAAAATATCCTGGATCTGTGCCGCTTCCTGTTGGGTGATCTCCTGCCGATCCACGATCACATCCACACAGTCATCGTAGATTCGCACATAAGCCTCATCAAAGCCCTTTGCCTTGATCATAGCCTCTGCTGCTGCTTCATTTTCGATCCTTTTTTGAAGCTCCAGAATCTTCTGCGCCGCTTCCGATCTTTCTTCCTCCGGTGTATCTTCTTTCGCCATTAAATCATACAACATATCCTGACTCTTAGCCCGGGCATTTTCCCGTTCCACCTTTGCCTCAGCAAAATATTCCGGCACCACAGCATCACTTTCCACCATGATAGCCTCCCCCGGCACCCGAGCCTCTTCCTCCGGCAGCAATACTCCCTCCGCAGTCACATCTTCTTCGTCCTCATTAGAAGTATCTGCCTCCTCCTGCACGATCTCTTCTGCCTCGCCCGTCACCTGTGAGATCTGCTGAGTCGAATACACCGAATCCTCACCATGTCTTGCCATTTGTGCGGTATCGTCGGTTCGATAATTCAAATATCCCGCCACCACGATCATGACTACCAGCAGAACCACAACAATCTGGTTTTTTTTCACATTATGCATCCTTCAATTCCTCCCATTTTATATACCAATTACTAACGCCCATTCAAACCCGCTCACTGATATGCCGCAATATGCACCTGATCCGCAGGTACTCCCAACAGCGCCTGTACAGCCCGTAACAACTCCTGCTTTACCACACTGCTCTCTGCTCCCTCAGCCAAAATCAACACGCCGCGAATCGTCGGCACATTCTGCCTTAGCACATAGGGCTGGTCCTGCGCATCTCGAACTGTTTCAGTCTGTTGCCGGTTCTCCAGCAATTTCCGGCTTTCGCCGGAAGAATTCGTTTCCTCCTGCTCTGTCTGGGTATCGTCGTGATCCTGCAGTACAGACACCTCGCCGCCATCGTCCAAAGTCAGCAGTACTCTTACCTTTCCGACTCCTCCCATGTGACAAAGCGTCTCTTCCAATTGCCTTGAAAGCTGTTCTTCATATGTAACGGTCGATACCTGCTGCATTTGCTCATGGAGCTGCGTTGTTTGAATGTTTGCCTCTTTCTTTGATATATGAGTATTCGAAAGAATCAAAAATATGACTCCCACTCCTAACAAAATTGGGAAAGCCGTTCCGAACCAGTCTTTATTTCCTTCTTTTTTACTAAGCCAATTTTTCCATTTTTCATTCATCGCAGTTTCATCTCCAATTGATCTGTCGGTATCCCCCAATATTCACTCAAACTGCTTATTACCTTGTCCTTCTCCTCATCAGCAATTCCAATTTGCCCCAGTTGAAGACTTCGATCGGTCAAACTGCCGATCCGACTCATACGAGCTAACGTGACCTCTACCGTATCATCCACCTTCACTTCTTGAATTTTATACTCTTCCTGCAATTCCTTAGGCAAGCCCTGCGCCATGAGAATCTGCTCATATCCCTTTTCCATCATAGTCCAGGCTTGTTCTTCATAATCAACCTTTTGGCTCATTTCCATCTCATTCCATGAGATCTCGGCTGTGGTCAATTCCGACAGCGGCATTTCCAGATGGATCCACTCCAGCACCGGCTGGATCAAAACATACAGAAAAACCAAACTGATCATGAGTTTTACGATTTTCTTACTGCTGCCCTGGGGGATCAAACCTTCCAGCATTAACGAAAAAATCATATATGCACCCACACGAAGTACATATTGTGATACCAGATTCATAACAACCTCCTGATCGATTACCAAATTTACGATTCTTTTATTATCGAAGCATTACCACGAGGATTCCGACTGCTCCACTGAATATGATCATACCCGCTACCAGAATCCCCAACAGGATCGCAGTACTTTTTCCTAAAGCTTTCAACAACTGAATGATCCGATCATCGGCAACGGGTGATAGGAAAGCTGCCATCAAACGATATATCAGCCAAAACGCTGCTAGTTTTGCTACCGGTACCAAACAAATGCAAAGCAGCACAATGCATCCTGCTGCCCCGATTCCGTTTTTGACCAAAACACCTCCGGTCATTACAGAGTCCATCGCTCCCGACATAGCAGAACCCACCACCGGCACTGCGGCCAGCAGTGTATGCGATACCTTGTACACGACCCGATCCGCCGCCGGTGTTACCGCTCCAAAGATTCCCATTGCCAGCAGATACAGGGTACTGACCGTTTTAACACCCTTTTCTATTAGTGTACGTCCCAACGATGTCAGCTGACTAAGAACCGGGCGTTTTCCGATCAAATTGATCGTTTCCAGCACGGTGATCCAAAGCACCGCCACTATGAACAGATCCTTCATTAGCGTTAGTATCAGACTAAATCCTCCGGTGAGCGCTTCCCCCTGCAAAATGCTGCTCAAAGGAAACCCCGCTGCCACGGCTACGGCCGCCATAGCCGGCATCATATAGAAACTTAGATCTCGTATCGCTTCTACTGTTTGTTTTGTTTCCTGATAAGCCAACTGAAAACTTTCCAAAAGTACCAGTACTAAGACACTGTACACGCACACAAACCCGACTTCACCCACCGCTGCTTCGCTAAATTGCAGTGTCAAACTATTAAATAACTGGCTCATCAATGCTAATCCGACCACCTGAAGCATCAGACCCATGTAAATCTTTAAATTTCCCCAGAGTAAATTTCCAAAAGCTGCTCCCCATTCCTTACCGGAAATTTTCATATCGCCGGACAACAAAGCCAGCAGAAGCTGCCCCACAGTATCTACCTTTGTTTGACTTTTTAATATTTCATCGGTACCGGTTTCTTCTAATATTTTATCCACATTTTCAAAATCCATTGTGGAAGGATCCAGTCCGATTTCCTCTTCGCTCGTTTTTGGTTCTGCTTCAACCTTCAAAGAAGAAAAACAAAACATGCTGAGCACAAGAACAATTCCGAGAATCAATTGTGATTTCATGTCAACACTTCCGTTATAAAAGTCAATAACGATTGAAATACCGGCAGCGATAATGCCATCATCATGATCTTTCCTCCCAGCATTATTTTACTTGCCAAGGATTGTTGCCCGGCATCTTTACAAATTTCACAGCCAAATTCCGTAAGATAGCTAATAGCCAAAAGTTTCAATAACAGTTTCCAATGATCTCCGGAGATTCCAGCAGCCGTTGACATCTGCCGGATTCCTTCGATAATTTCTTTTATATGATCACTGATTTTCCACAAAAGCAGCGTTCCCACTGCAACACCCAGAATCAAAGCAATTTCTTTTCTTTGTTGCTGCAATGTTACCACTAAAATTGCTCCTATGATTCCAAGGACTGTGAATCTGATGATTTCTGTCATAGGATTTCCGGCTTACAATTCAAATAAAGTTTTAATCGTTTCGAACAGATCACTGACATATTGGATCACCCAAAAAAGCACCACGATGAGTCCTGCCAAAGTTGTGAGCATTGCCATATCATCCCGTCCTGCTCGAGTCAGTACTTGTCCAACCACTGCCACCAGAATTCCCACGGCCGCAATTTTAAATACGATTTGTATATCCATTATGCCAGCACCACCATTACTAAAATTCCCACGAGCACTCCAATGCTCCTATATAATCGTCCCTGTTCAACAATGACCTGCTCCAACATTTTTTGCTGTCCATAAAAATAGTCCTGAAGTTGGCTGATCGCTCCTAAACAGTTTTCCAACCGTGCCCCCTGCAGGGTTTTCCCCAAAGCCTCCAACATTTGATAATCTTCTTTTTCAAGATGAAGCCCCTGTTTTGCTTTTTTTAGTTCCTCTTTCCATACCTCCGATAGCAGTTCTCTTCTTGCTAGCCGTTGTGACATCTGCATAAGCCACTCTTCCCAAGGTCCCGCCCCAGCCATAGCACAGCACTCCAATGCGGTTTCCATCGATTCACCGATCCTCATACGACTCATTAAGATCGTCAACAGTTTTTGAAGCAGACGATATTCTTCCAATCGGCATTCCTGACAGTATGCCATTCGAAATCCTACACAGGCCAGTCCGCCTCCTATCATGAGAATGCCGATCCATTTAAGCCATTCCATATCCGCCTTCCTCATCCCACCGATATATATTTTCTACAGTACCCGGGCCTTTGCGTCCGCTTAAAACAACGATTCTGTCAAACACTCCCTCCTCCAGGATGCGTGCATATCCCGGTCTTTTTTTCAATTCCTCTAAATCATTACTATGGGCTGTACATAACAGCTTGACCCCTGCATGCAGGATCGTCATCACCGCTTCTAATTCTTCCCGGCCTCCCAGTTCATCCGCCGCGATCACCTGAGGCTTCATAGTTCTCAGTAACATCAGCATACCTTCTGACTTTGGACATCCATCAAGTACATCAGTTTGAAGACCCACATCGCACTGGGGGATCCCCCGATAGCATCCTCCTATTTCCGATCGTTCATCGGCCACTGCCACAGCAAGTTTCAGTCTGTCTGAGGCTAGCCGGATCAAATCGCGCAGCATCGTCGTTTTTCCGCCTCCAGGCGGAGATATTAATAACGTATGCTGTAAGCAGCCGTCGCTACAAAGCTTTGACAATATGGTTTCTGCGCAGCCACGGATTTCGTGGGCAATGCGGACATTTAATCCGGCAATATGATTGATTCCAGCTATTTGACCATTTTGCCAAATTGTTCGCCCCACCATGCCAATACGATGACCTCCCTCCACCGTAATGTATCCATTTTTCATTTCATGTTCCAAGGCATACAGTGAACTTCGGCTCATAAACTCCAAGGATTTCACGATCATATCCCAATCCACTCGAAGAGCTCCTTGTGGATTTTCCAGCAACTCCCCTTTTGAAGAAAGAAAACGATTTTTTCCGCCAATGCCAACGGCCAACGGTTTTCCGGCACGCAGGCGTATTTCCTGCAACTGTTCGCCGCAATTTCGCTGTAACTGATGGATGGCCTCCGCAATGGGAAGACAAAATAAACGTGTAATATCCGGCATCTTATTTCCTCCTATCCTGATCTTTCGATTGATGTTTCATTGTATGTGGACAGGCGGAATAATATGAACAATAAAAAAACATCTTCAATGTATTTTTGAAGATGCTTCTCACTCACTATGTATTGATCAATAAAAAAAGAAACCCGCAGTAACTGCGGGTTCTGATCGTGCAGGTGAAGGGACTCGAACCCCCACGCCGTAGGCGCTAGATCCTAAGTCTAGTGCGTCTGCCAATTCCGCCACACCTGCTCGTAATGCGGTCTTTATCATACCATAATTCATTTTCATCGTCAACAGTTTTTTGGAAAAAAGAAGACCCCTTCATTTTCAAAGGGATCTCACATTCTAATTTTATTTATATTCTACACTGCCGACATTCGATACAATGGCAATATAACTATTACCTGTACCAAACGTTAGATCCTCACCACTTTCAGTGCAGTATTGGAAAGGTTCATCGACATCATCTCTGCTCCAGCAAATCGGGATGATCTTACCATCACAGGCAAAATATCCTTCTCCGGATCCGATCAGATCATAAAAAGATAAATCTTTTTCGCCCTTATACTGTGTAGTGAACAGAGCCAATACATTACGGTAGGTCATTACCTGTCCTGTTGTCGCATCAATATGCTCAGCGCCGTATTCGGCTCCTTCGTATAAACCGGAACCGCTATTATAGGTCATGGTATAGGTTTTTCCTCCGGCAAAGGTGACCACGACTTTCTCTGCCTTTTCACCATCCAGCGCAGGATCTTCCAGAAAGCTGAGACCATACTCCAGCTTTTCTTCCTTCTCATATCCTTTATCCTTCATAGCATTTAACATACCTTCGCCGGTACTAAACAAGGTATGTTCCCATGCATAATCCTGATAATAATATCGATCGGTATCGCGGAAAAAGTATTGATCGTTTTGTGTTTGGTCGATATGTTTCCATCCGGACACAACATTTCCATACATATCGTAACCACCACCCAGTGCGCGCACATTGCCACCACAGTGGAAAAAAGGAGCATCGTAAGCGGCAGCTAAATTATTAAAAAATGTTCTTGTACTTCTGACCGGTCCAATGCTATCCAAATTTTCCAAATCTGTAAATATCGCCAGCATTCTGGTGATACCGCCTTCTGTTTCAATTTCATACAGCACATCAGCCTGGCTGATTCCATATTGAGGCAAAGCATCCTGACAATTATTGATGGTAATAGCGGCAATCGACCCCCTGTACTCTTCTTTTAGCAATTCACCTGTCAGCGGATGAGGAATCATGTTTTCCAGATTTTCCGCTTCTGCCTCATCTATTTCTTCTTTTGCTACCAAATTTTCCTTCTGGTAATTTTCCTCAGTGGAAGAATTGTTATTGTCCACTTTTTCCACAACGGCATTTTCGTTTTCTATAATCTCTATAGATCCCTTGTCACCACCGCAAGCACAAAGGAACAAGCACAGCGTCATTATAGCAAGTATGGTTTTCTTCATCCACTCACCTACCTGATTGCAATAATATTGATCATACTTCCAACTCTTCGATCACTTGCTCTTCACCGGTTTCATACGCCTTTTCAATAGCAGCAATGTAAGCCACAGGCATCACCAATTCTTCATAGGTCTGTTCCATTTCACCGGTACGCAGCATTCTGGCAAAAGCATCGCATTCATGCTGATAAATTTTGCTAACATCCAATTCTTTGAATACAGTTTGATCTTTTGTATAGATCGTAGCAGAATAATGATAATTTCCTTCATTGAAATGATTCGTCACGTCACATTCATCAAAGCGGATCGTTGCCGTTACAGAATCGGCTGTACGACAAGCGCTCACTTTTCTCGGCTTTGATCCAAACACAGCCATGGTCATCTCTACCAAATGAGAAGCATAAAAGAAGAAACCACCATACGGATTATCCATGCTGACCGGCGCCGCAAAATCTGCTCCACGCACCTCTCCCTTTTTTACAGTCTCCTTCAAAATGCTCAGATCTTCCGGATACTTCAACGAAGATCCTCCCACGATCGGAACCTGTTTTTCCTTAGCCAGACGCATTAAGGCGATAGCTTCCTTCACATTACGGGTCAAAGGTTTATCCACAAATGCCGGAATTCCTGCTTCGATAAACGGTCTGACATAATCTGCATGAAGAGCACCATCACGGGAGGTTACCATAACAGCATCCACCTTTCCCAGCATCTCTTCCGGAGTCATGATCTCCACACCACATTTATCACGCACTGCTTCACTGGCCGCTTGATCTTCACCGTAAATTGCAACCACCTGAATATCAGGATACTGCTCTTTATTGTTTATATTAAATATTTCAGAAAATGCCATTGCATGAGAATTTTCTGATCCAATAATACCTACTCGAAACATATATTGTACCTCCTTCTGTCCAACTTTGTACATTTTCCCTGCAGTCAGACCTCAAACTGCCGTTATTATACACCACATTGCACAAAACTTCAATATAAAAAACATCCCTGTTCGGAAATCTCCGATCAGGGATGCATTTCATCGTTTGATTTAAATTTAGTTGCCGCTATCCTGTACATACAGAACACGAACTTCGGGCTCAGCCGGTTTCTCGGGTTCGGGTGCTTTGTCACGGCTTGCGAAGAACTTAGGAGCAACCTGGGGGAACAGAGCGTAGCTCAGTACGTCCTCTTCCTGTTTGATGGTATCACCCAATTCCTTCTTGTAACCTTCCAACTCGGGCTGCAGCAGATCAGCAGGACGGCAAGTGATTACTTCGTCGTTGCCAATGGCTTTCTTGCGTACTTCCTCATTTACAGGAGCCGGCAGTTCACCATATTCACCACGAAGCAGACCCTT
>JAZQUJ010000139.1:0-32316 GCA_045631245.1 Bianqueaceae bacterium | reverse complement strand
ACGGAAAAGAAATCATTATTTTCTCCTATATCGATGATGGAAAATGCCGCTGCAAAGTTGATTACTCACTTGCAGCGGCAAAACTTTTTACCTTGCGGTGAATTGCGCTGCGCGCAATTATACGAACTTTCCTCTTCGGTGAACGTTTTATGCCAAAGGCAGGCTGGCTGCCTTGTCATTGATCATTTCCTGCAGGGCTTTCATAACACCAAACTTACCGTGGCTCCAAGTAAGTCCACCCTGGAAGAACACGATGTACGGAGGCTTGATGGGAGCATCAGCAGACAGTTCAATGGAAGCGCCGGAGTTAAAGGAACCGGCAGCCATGATGATGGGGCAACCATAACCAGGCATATCCCAAGGCTCAGGAGTTACATAGGAATCAACGGGAGCGGCAAACTGAATACCGCGGCAGAAGCTTAATACGCCCTGCTCGGATCCCAGAGTAATAGCTTCAACGATGTCACAGCGCTCTTCATCGGGCTCAGGAAGTACAGTGTATCCCAATGCCTTGAAAACTGCTGCGGAAAATACCGCCGTTTTTACCGCGGAAGCGGTAACAGTGGGAGCAAAGAACAGACCCTGATAGAAGGATTTGGTCACACCCAAGGTAGCACCGGCTTCTTTGCCCAAACCAGGAGCAGTCAGCTGAATCGCACACAGTTCTACCAGATCCTTACGACCTACGATATAGCCGCCAATGGGAGCCAGACCGCCACCAATGTTTTTGATCAAAGAACCTACGCATACATCGGCTCCCACATCGGTGGGCTCGATCTCTTGTACGAATTCGCCGTAGCAGTTATCCACCATGGCGATCACTTCGGGCTTAACGCTCTTTACCGCTGCAATGATCTCACCGATCTCTTTTACAGAAAGAGTGTGACGAGCATCGTAGCCCTTAGAACGCTGGATCTCAACCACTTTCGTCTTAGGACCAATCGCTGCTTTAATAGCTTCGATATCAGGATAGCCATTTTCTTTCAAAGGTACGATCTTGTGAGTCACGCCGTGTTCTGCAAGACTTCCCTTTTCTTCACGAATACCAACTACGCCCTGCATGGTGTCGTAGGGGGTTCCCATAGCGAACAGGATCTCATCGCCGGGACGCAGGATACCGAAAACAGTGGTAGCCAGCGCATGGGTGCCGGAGATGATCTGCGGACGCACCAGAGCATCCTCCGCATGGAAAATTCGAGCATATACACGCTCTAAGGTATCGCGGCCAATATCGGTATAACCATAGCCGGAAGTGGTTTCAAAATGTGTATCTGCAATACGTTCAGCCTGAAAAGCTTCCAATACTTTCCACTGATTGGCTTCAGCAATACGGTCGATCTCTTTAAACTTCTCAGTCAGTCCCTCTTCCTGTTTTTCGCAGAAAGCAAATACTTCAGGACTGATTCCCATCTGAGTCAAAATTTCTTCTCTAGTCATTAATTATGCCTGCTCTTCTTTCATCAAATTCAAAGTAACCGGACGTGCGGGACAGATGGTGGAAACAGCATGTTTGTAGATCACCTGCTGACGACCATCGGATTCGATCAGAATCACAAAGCTGTCGTATCCACGGATCACACCTTTAATCTGAAAACCATTCATCAAAAATACGGTTACATCGGTCTTCTCTTTACGCAGAGTATTCAAAAATACATCCTGCAAGTTTACGGGTTTGTTCATTTTACCTTCTCCTTTAATTTGCGCCTCTACGGGCTGTTTCTATTTTTTTATGGGATACATTTCAGCTTGCTTTCTCTTTTGTAAGCCGGAAGCTCCTATCACTCCCATTTAAACATATATGAGATATTTTACAGTATTTTGACAGTAAGTGCAAGTATTTGTTTTAAAAAAGAGTCTGTCAGATTTCCTGATTTCCTCCGACAGACTTCATTCTTTTTCTTATAAAATTGTCAGTGTTTTTGCATCCGCATCCAGCTTTGCCATTTTACCCAAAGGCAAAGTCATAGTAGGCATGCTGTGACCACAGCTGTAATCTAAAATTACCGGTTTGTTTTTCGGCAGCAGATCTTTAAAAATCTGCTTTAATGTCATGGTGGTCTCCTCCGGTTCGCAATTGGTATAGTAACCCATTACGATGCCTTTACACTCCTCGAACTTACCGGCCAGACGCAGATGATTGATCATACCATCGATACGATAAGGCAGTTCACCCACATCCTCCAGAAACAAGATCTTATCTTTGGTATCCAGTTCAAAAGGAGTTCCCATGGAAGCTGCAATCAGCGACAGATTACCGCCACACAAAATACCTTCCGCTTTGCCACCGTTCATAGTCTCACATTCTGTATAGGAAGGAAGTTCTCCACATAGACCACCGAACATAGCCTTTTCCAACCACTCCTTGGTGTAGGCATCGTAATCATCCGCGATCATTTCAGTGGAAGGCATGGGTGAATGGTAGGTCACCAGCTCACATTTTTGATTCAATGCCATATGCAGAGCCGTAATATCGCTGTAGCCGGCGAACCACTTGGGATTTTCTTTGATCTTGTCAAAATCCAGCAGGTCCAGCATACGCTGCACACCATAGCCGCCTCTTAAACAGAAAATGCCGTCGATGGTGGGGTCGGTAAAGGCATCCATAATATCTTTCGCTCTTTCTTCATCGGTACCACCCAAGTAGCCATAGCCGCTGCGGCAGGTGGGATACAGCACAGCTTCCAGTCCGATATCCGCCAAAACCTGTACCAACTGCTTCAATTTTTCTTCTCGCTCTTCTCCTACAACTTTCATGCAGCTGGCGGGAGCCACAATGGCGATACGAGCGCCTTTATATAAAGATTTGGGTGTAATCATTTTTAATCTCTCCTTATTCCAACAGAATCTGTCTTATTCTATCATATTTCCCCATTGATTCCTATACTTTTTGTTAAAAATACTTTGCCTCCGTCCCTTGCTTTATCTGCGTTTTCCTTGTATAATTGAAAGCTGATTATATGATAAACAAAGGAGAATGATCAATGCTTTTTGCAACCAATATTAGCTTGCAATTTTCTGGAACCACACTTTACAAAGATGTTGACTTAAAATTTACCGAAGGTAACTGCTACGGTATCATCGGCGCCAACGGCGCAGGTAAATCTACCCTGCTGCGTGTTTTGTCCGGTCAGCTGGAACCCACCACTGGTGAGATCAGCTTAAAAACCGGCTGCCGCATGAGCGTGCTGGAGCAGGACCACTTTAAATATGATGAGTACACCGTACTCGATACTGTACTGATGGGCAATCCCCGCCTGTACGAAATTATGAAAGAAAAAGATGCCTTGTATGCAAAGGCTGACTTTTCCGTGGAAGACGGCGAACGCGCTGCACATTTGGAAGAAGAATTTGCCGAGATGGGTGGTTGGGAAGCCGAAAGTGAAGTAAGCGTTTTACTCAACGGCCTCGGCCTTGTGAACTGCGACCTTTACGGCATGATGTCCTACATGGACGGCCGCGAAAAGGTAAAGATCCTGCTTGCCAAAGCCCTGTTCGGTAATCCCGATGTACTGCTGTTGGACGAGCCTACCAACGGTCTGGACCTGCCCTGTATCACCTGGTTGGAAGAGTTCCTGATGGACTACGAAGGCACTGTACTGGTTGTCAGCCATGACCGTCACTTCCTGAACGCTGTCTGCACCCACATCGTTGACGTTGACTACGGTCAGGTTAAGATGTATGCCGGTAACTACGACTTCTGGTACGAGTCTTCCCAGCTGATGCAGCAGTTGATCCGCAACCAGAACAAAAAACGTGAAGATAAGATCCGCGAACTGCAGGCCTTCATTCAGCGATTCGCTGCTAACCGCTCCAAATCCAAACAGGCTACCAGCCGTAAGAAGATCTTGGACTCCATCCAGCTTACCGAAATGCCCGCTTCCAGCCGTCGCTATCCCTTTGTTCATTTTGATCAGGAACGCGAGGCCGGCAAGGACATTCTAACCGTAGAAGGCCTAAGCAAGACCATCGATGGTGTAAAGGTATTGGATAATGTTTCCTTCATGCTGAACCGCAATGACAAGGTTGCCTTGGTTGGTGAAAACGAAGTGGCTCAGACTGCTCTGCTGCAGATTCTGGCCGGCGAAATGGAACCCGATGAGGGTACCTTCAAATGGGGCATCTCCACTACCCAGAGTTACTTCCCCAAAGATAACACTGCTTTCTTTGAAGGCTGCGAACTGAACCTGATCGAATGGCTGCGCCAGTACTCCCCCGAACCCACCGAAACCTATCTGCGTGGCTTCCTGGGCCGTATGCTTTTCTCCGGCGATGAAGTTTTGAAGCCTGCCAAGGTTCTGTCCGGTGGTGAGAAAGTTCGCTGCATGCTGAGCCGCATGATGATGAAAAACTCCAACGTCATCGTTCTGGACCAGCCCACCGACCATCTGGATCTGGAGAGCATCACTGCTCTGACCAACGGTATGGAGGACTACAAGGGCACTGCCATTTTCGCTACCCACGACCATCAGCTCATCGATACCGTTGCCAATCGTATCATCGAGTTGCCGATGCCCGGCGGCAGCGGCTGTATCGACTACATGGGAACCTTCGAAGACTACTTGGAGAAGCAGAAGAATTCCTAAGAGCTAATAATTCGTCACGTTACGCGCCACGCGCGTAATTGCACATAGTGCAATAAAATCTCAAATCTTCCTGAAAGGGGTATTTACCATGAGCTTTAATATTTTTGAATCGGCCAAGGATCACCATTTGGTGGTGGCTCACCGCGGTGCCTGCGGCGGCAACATTCCCTGCAACACCATGGCTGCTTACGAGATCGCTCTGAAACAGGGCGCCGATATGATCGAAACCGATATTTCCAGAAGCAAAGACGGTAAGCTGCTGATTTTCCATCCCGGCATGGAGCGCGTTCACCTGTATCATAATGAACGTCTGCACAACATGACCGCCGAGGAAATCAGTCATCTGCGGTTTGCTAACCAAGACGGAACCCGTACTCAGTTTCCGATCTATACCTTTGATGATCTGTTGGAGACTTTTAAAGGTCGCTGCTACATCAATGTGGACAAGTTCTGGGATCACCCCCAGGAGATTACCGATGCGATCCGCCGCCACAACATGGAAGATCAGTGCATTGTTAAGTATTACCCTTCTAAAGAATGGATCGACCGCGTAGAGGCAATCGCACCCGATCTGCCCTCCATGCCCATCGTACGCGATGCCCATCCTTTCCACGAGGAGCTGTGCAAGCGCAACATGAACTACATCGGTGCCGAGGTACTGTTCGCCGACGAATCCAGCGAGATGGCTTCCGATGCCTTCATCGATAAGATGCATGCTGACGGCAAGTTGGTATGGGTCAACTCCATTATTTACAACTACCGCGATCAGCTGGCTGCAGGCCACAGCGATGACACCGCCCTTTGCGAGGACATGGAAAAAGGCTGGGGCTGGTTGGCAGACAAGAACTACGACCTGATCCAGACCGACTGGACCATGATGCTGGTTGACTTTTTGAAGAAGACCGGAAGATACAATCGATAAGTTGATATCTATTAAAAAACACTGCGAATCACCTTGTTTGGTTTTCGCAGTGTTTTTCTTTATTTACTCCTCTATTTCGTATAATACTGTGCCTGTGCATGCCAGAGTTCATGGTATTTTCCGTCTACACTTGCAAGCAATTCTTCGTGAGCCCCCTGCTGCACAATGCTTCCTTTATCAAACACCAAAATCGTATCACAGAACCGGCAAGAGGCCAGTCGATGTGAAATATACACTGTAGTCTTATCTCCTGCTATGGCATTGAAGTTTGAATACACTTCATATTCCGATACGGGATCCAAGGCTGCTGTTGGTTCATCCAATAGAATAAACGGAGAACCCTTATACAAAGCCCGAGCCAGTGCGATCTTTTGAGCCTCACCACCGGAAATTTCAATACCTGTCTGCTCATAGCCTTTGTATAGATACGTATTCACTCCCTTTGGCATCGTCTGCAAACGGTCTCCAAAATTTGCTTTCTTTAAACACTCTTCTACGCGAATTGTATCAAACTGTTTACTGGAAGCAACTACTTCACCCAATTTGAAAGAAAACAAAGTGAAATCCTGAAATACCACAGAGAACACCGACATGTATTCATCGTAATCGTATTTTTGAATATTCACTCCATTCAGAAGAATCTCGCCCTCAGTAGGATCATACAAACGGCAAAGCAGCTTAATAAAGGTCGTTTTACCAGAACCATTCATACCTACTATTGCCAATTTTTCTCCCACCCTGAACTTCAGATTAATGTTTTTTAGAGCATACACATCGGTATTGGGATATTTAAAGCTGACATTACGAAATTCCACAAAGTATTCATTATCGTCCCGTTTTTCCACAGTGAGGGATCCTTTATACATATTATTCGGAATATCCAAGTAAGAAAAGTAGCGTTTCAGGTAATGGTTATTGTCAAAGGCCATTTGAAGAGTGCGCGCTGCCTGCGTCAAAGCTTCAGAAAACAGCATCAGACAGGTAACGTATTTGGCAATGGAGCCGATCGTGATGCCTCCCTGCAAGGCTGCGTAGATCAAAACTCCATAAATTCCAAACTTAAATATTGTATTCAATACAGTGATCGGCAGCATCCAAGCCGATTTCTTATAGGAATTGACCAAATTACCTTCCCAGTATTTGCGGTCATTTTCCATGTAAGCATCACCAAGAAAATCAGCCATATTGTATAGACGTATATCCTTTCCTGCCGAATACCGTTCGATGTAATCATAAAAATGCTCCGCTACAATGTTCATCTCCACCGAAGCCGCCATATAATCCCGGTTCAGTTCATTGGTCTTTTTGGTGGCGTATGACTGAATCAACAGCGACACCAGAAGTCCTACTGCAATAGCTAGCTTAACGCTGAGAGCAATGGTATCCAAGGTAAAAAACGAAACCGTAAGGGCAAGCGAAGCCAAAATCCTTGTCAGCTGGCCACTGAGCTCTTCCAGATGGTAAAACAGAAAATACAAATTCTGTCCGGTTTGACTCTCCCGTCGCACACGGTAGCGCAACTGAGTTACCGCAGGATCTTCAATTGACTCATAGGCCAGCTGCATGGCTTTCTCTGAAAACAACCAGTCTTCCTGCCGCCATACTTCATTGTTGGCCACTTCTTTTTCAGCTGCCACATAGGCATTCAAAAAGTTGACCACAAATACAAAGCCTACCGTCAGTACCACATATAGCACCACGGTTTCAATAGATGCCCTCGCAATCAGTGCATCAATCACTTTCGCAGAAAAATAAATAGGAATATAGCCAACGATGTTCGTTAAAAAGGCACTCAATATCAGCAACAGTGTATACTTCTTACTAACCGTAAATGTAAATCCGGCTGCCCTTTTCAATACCCTGCAATGCTCATTTAACTTCATCTTCGTTGCCCCCCTCCATTTCAGATTGATACCAACAGCTCTGTATCTCATACAATTCTTTATACTTTCCACCAGCAGAAATCAGCTGATCATGAGTACCTTCTTCAGAAATGCCTCCGGCTTCCAACAGGATGATCCTGTCACAAAAAGCGGTAGATGCCAACCGATGCGAAATAAACAATGCGGTTTTATGCTCCGCCATTTGATTAAACTCTGTATAGATCCGGCTTTCTGCAATGGGATCTAGCGCCGCTGTGGGTTCGTCCAGTACCAGCAAAGGCGCATCCTTATAGAGCGCACGAGCCAACATTAGCTTCTGTGCCTCACCGCCGGAAAGCTCCGTTCCGTTTTTATGTACCTTTTTATTCAGCTTTGTCAAAATTCCTTCGGGCAGCGCATCGATCTTTTCTCCCAGACCTGCCTGTCTCATGCAAGCCTCCACCCGTTTCAGATCAGTGTCCCCAAGGTTTTGGCCCGAAATGGTTTCCGCCAGGGTGAAAAACGCTGTCCGCACTTCCTGAAATACCGGAGAAATAAGCTGATAATAGTCTTCTCTCTTAAAGTCTTTCAAAGAAACCCCGTTTAGAAGTATATCTCCTCCTGTAGGCTGATACAGACCGCACAGCAGTTTAACCAACGTGGTTTTGCCCGCACCGTTCAAGCCTACCAGCGCCAGCTTTTCCCCGCTTTTTATTTTAAACGATAGGTTATGAATGGTATCCTCCGACTGTCCTTCATATCGAAAGCTCACATTTTGAAACTCGATTTCCGGTGCCCGATCTAAATGATCCGCCGCCTTAGCCGCTCCGCTTCCATCACTTTCCGGATAGTCCACAAACTCCCGAAAATCGCAAAGCTTCAGGCTCACTGTATGCATTTGATTCCAACAGGATATAATTCCCCCCACCCAAGTAGCAAAGGACGATATGGCTGCAAAATACAGCACAAACTGCTCTACACTGATCTCTCCCTGATAATACATATAAATCAGAAGCGCATAAGCACCACCATCGCGAATCAAAATCACGATTAGATCGGCAATTCGGAAAAGAAAGTTTCTTTTCAGCATTTTACGATCCCATGTATGCTGCTCCCTGCACAGATCCCGGTAACATTCCCTGATCCAAGAAGCCATACTATAGATCCGGATATCCTTTGCCGCTGCAAAATCGTCCGGCAGCTCTTCCACATGCCCAAGTTTCATTCCCAGATCTGACCGCTCCTCGCGACTGGAATATTCCCATTTATTATAAGCCTTTACCGACAAAATATTAACCACCGGCGCTATGGTCAGGATCGGCACCAGCCAGGGGCTGGCAAAGGAGATCACAGATCCAAACAAAATGTAGCCCAGCAGATTTTCTATCATACCAAAACCATGGTACACCATATCCGTCAAGGGCTGAACGCCGCCCCACATCTGGGTGGCATTCACTGCACGATCCGCCAAATCACGAACCTCTTTTTTCTCATAGGTTTGATAAAACATGGTCAGCTGTTTTCTGGTCACCAGGTCGGTCATTTTATATCGATAGATCCCCAGTGTCGATTCTCGGATAAACCCCAACGCCTGTACGGCAATATAGCCCAGCATAATCAGCAGCATTACCAAGCCCACCAGCTTCATGGCATGAGCCAACGCCTCTCCCGCCGTCACCTGAGCCACCACCAGTGAGGGCAGATAGATCTCCAGATACCGCAGTCCCACTGTAATCGGCACCAGCAGCGCCGTGATCACAAAAGCCGCCTTACTGTAGCGGAGCAGCATCTTCAATGACCACACATAGTTAGCCAAAGCAGAATATTTAGGTTTCTTTGTTTTCATGATATTCATCACTCCCTTCCTTTACAGTATATCGCATAATCAAGCCAACAAAAAATTCGTGCACCAATTGCCTCCGCTGGTACACGAATTGCATTCTATTTCATTGCAGGAACCAAAAACTCCGAAGTAAAGGCCCCATCCTCACTGTTATATTTCACCCAGCCGCCATGCTCCTCCAGTATCGCCTGCGCGCGGCGCAAACCAAATCCATGTATTCCATTCTTCTGGCTCGCAAACAAGCCTGCCTTTTTCTCTTTCTTCCGCCCCGCTGAATTCAGCATAGAAAAATAAAGCATTGATCCCTTCATGGCAATGAACAGCCGAATAAACCGTTCTCCCGACACATCGCGACAAGCTTCAATGGCATTATCCAGAAGGTTCCCCACCACAATGCTCAGCTCCAAGTCGGAGATTGTTAAAGAATCCGGCACATTTGCCTTAACGCTTACTGCAATTCCTTCTGCCTTTGCCTGAGCAATCTTTGCCGACAGAATCGCATCCAATGACACATTTCCGGTTTTCAACAGAGTATCCACATTCATCAGCTGATCATCCAGCTTTTCGATATAGGCCAGTGCGCGATCAACTTCCCCTGATTCCAGTTGACCTTTGAGAGTCTGCAGATGATGGTGAAAATCATGCTTATAACCTCGCATCTCCTGATGAATACTGCGCACCTCATTCAAATGCTGCTGAGACTGCTCATTTTGATACTGAGCCAACTTTAAATATGTTCTTTTTCTCATAACCTTCCTCAGTTGTGTTCTATATACGCCCGATTGATATCATCGTATTTTCCTCGGGCAAGGGGTAATTCCTTTTCTCCAATCCATACAGCAGAGCGGGAGATCCTGGTAATATGTTTCAGCGATGCCAAATAGGATCGATGTACACGATAAAAATCATCGCTGAGCTTCTTTTCAAATGATGAAAGATTTTCTTTGATCTTGTACTCACCCGATGTCGTCCTAATACTGATATAATGCAGAAAGGCTTCGATATACAAAATCTCGGATTCATAGAGTTTAACAGTCTGGCCCTCGAAGTTGATTACCACCCACGGTGGTTCCACCGCCAACCTGTCAGCCGCCTTGGATAGCACCTGACACAATTTTTCTTCTGCCACAGGTTTGATCAGATAGTGCAGGGCATCCACCTCATAGCCCTCTCCCACGAATTCAAAGTGCGACGTGATAAAAATGATCTCGGCGCGGTTATTGTCTTTTCGGATGCGTTTGGCCAACTCGATGCCGCTAATGTTGTTCATTTCCACATCCAGCAGTAGTATGTCGTAGGTCTTGTCCTCTTCATACTCAAAGAGGAATTCTTCGGCAGAGGTAAAAGTACGGATGCTGCACCCGTGGCCGCTTTTTTCTCCCCAATTCTCCACCAAGACTTTCAGCTCTCTCAGCTGTTCACGGTCATCATCACAGATCGCAAGTTTGTAATCCACATTTCTCACCACTTTTCAAATCTTTTCTAACTCTATTCTAACATCTCTTTTTCCAAATTGCATCTCTTTTTTTCTTGACAAATCTTACCGAACTCGATATGCTCTTCTTAACTCTAACGAATACAAAGGAGACCCTTCAATGGACAAGATCCCTTTCCGTCAAGTGCACCTTGACTTTCATACCTCTGAACATATGCCCGGTGTGGGCAGCGAATTTTCCGAAGAGAATTTTCGTGAAGCCCTGACCATCGGTCATCTTTCATCGATCACGCTGTTCTCCAAATGCCACCACGGCTGGAGCTATCATCCCACTAAGGTGAACGCCATGCATCCCACGCTGAACACCGATCTGCTGGGCCGCCAGCTGAAAGTCTGCGAGGAGATGGGCGTACGCACCCAGATCTACATTTCCGCCGGTCTGGACGAGCGCAAATTCAACCTTTACCCTCAGTTTCGCGTAAATAATCTTGGTCGTGATAACACTCTGTTGGGTGCCCATTTTCACCATCTTTGCTTAAATAATGATGAATATTTGGATATGCTCTGCGCAGAAACTGCAGAAGTTATGGAGCTGTATGACGGCCATTTTGATGGTGTATTTCAGGATATCTGTACACCTTCTCCCTGTGTATGCCCTGCTTGTATTGAAACCATGCTGCAGCTGGGTCTGAATCCTGAAGATCCCGAAGACGTGGAAAAGCATCGTGATATCGTTTATAACAAATATACCCAGCGCATCCGTGAGACCGTAGCTCGTTACAATCCGGATATGCCCGTGTTCTTTAACTGCGGTAACATTCCCCGTAACGACCGCAGCAAGGCCTACTCCAATACCCATCATTTGGAACTGGAATCCCTGCCCACCGGTGGCTGGGGTTATGACCACTTCCCGCTGTCTGCTGCTTATTCCCGCGTACTGGGCCGTGAATTTGTAGGCATGACCGGTAAGTTCCATAAGTCCTGGGGCGAATTTGGCGGTTACAAACATCCCAACGCTCTGATCTATGAAACTGCTCTTTCTGTTGCCAATGGCGCCAAATGCTCCATCGGCGATCAGCTTCATCCTCTGGGCTGCTTTGAGCCTGCTACCTACCGACTGATTGGGGCTGCCTATGCGGAGATTGAAAAGCGCGAACAATGGTGCCACGATGTGACCGCCATCACCGATGTTGCCATCTTCACCACCTATCAAGGCCGCGGTGAAG
The DNA here is from genome assembly GCA_045631245.1 of Bianqueaceae bacterium. Taxonomy (GTDB): domain Bacteria; phylum Bacillota; class Clostridia; order Lachnospirales; family Bianqueaceae; genus CALWPV01. The sequence goes on along the minus strand of JAZQUJ010000139.1, from coordinate 20,445 downwards.
ATCTGCCCGATGTGGGCGCCAACCGCATCCTTTTGGAAGGTAAATACCTTTACAACATCATCGATGCTCAGTGTGATTTTTCTGATTATAAAGTCGTGATCTTTCCGGACATCGTTGCTTTCGATGAAGAATTAACTGCCAAAGTCAAAGCCTATGTGGCTGCCGGTGGTAAGATTCTTTTGAGCGGTGAAAGTGGATTGACTCAGGATTCTGCTTTCTTCACCGATTTCGGTGTAACTTATCGCGGACGCAGCGAGATCGACGCCAGCTATCTGGTACCCACCTACGATATGAAACCTAACGGCATTGCTCCCTATTTGATGTACGAGCGCGGTCATCTGATCGAGGCTGCCGCTGATGTTCAGGTTATGGCCCATATGCAGGATTCCTATTTCAATCGTAGCTTCCGTCGTTTCTGCTCTCATCGCAACACACCCAATGATCCAAACAGCCTCATGCCCGGTGCTGTTATTGGTGGTAGCATCGGCTACATTGCCTGGAATGTGTTCAGTGAGTATGGGGAGCATGGCGCTTATCATCATAAGCAGATCGTCTGCGATATGTTGGATGCCCTGCTGGGTGATGAAAAGACCTTGACCACTACCCTGGCTTCCAACGGTATCGTGACCTTAATGGAGCAGAAAGAAGAAAATCGCTATGTGAACCATCTGCTTTATGCCGTTACCAAGCTGCGCGGCAATACCGAAGTCATCGAGGATGCCCCGGTTACCATTAACACGCAGGTTTCTATCAAGCTGCCTGCTGCTCCCTCCCGTGTGTACTTAGCTCCAGAGGAAAAGGATATTGAATTCACCTATGAAAATGGTATTCTAAGCTATACCGTGGATCAGTTCACCTTACACGGTATAGTGGTAATCGACAAATAAATCGAACCAAATACCTACAAAAAGTCCTTGAGGATCTGTTTTCCTCAAGGACTTTTATCATTTAAATCACATTCAATTCTTTTCTTACAGTTTAGATTTTATAAACTCCATATAGGTATTCCAGTCTTCTCTCCCAAAGAAATGATAGCCCCAGCGATAATGATAGGAAATACCGCCCTCCAAGAACTTATCACCAAGCTCCGGAAGTCGATCAGCACTGATCAGACCCTTGCTGCCCAAAAGTTCCCAAGCCTGACTTGCCCAATGGGCCGTCACATACTCGGAAATGGGATCCGCTCCCCGATCCTCCGACGCATCACCGATGCACAGCACTCTGGGTGCGATCAAGGCCAGCAGATACGCCTGATCATAGGGTTTGCAATCTTCCTTTTCATCCACAAATTCCTTGTAGTTCTCACAGAACCAATCCCAGCTGCCCGCACGAAGGAAATCGCGCACCCGCTCACCGGCTCCGTGTTTCGATGTGGCCGCTCCACCATAGCCGGAGGCGTTGGCAATACACCCCCAGAAGCGCTCATCCTGAGCTGCCGTCCACAAGGCTGTTTTACCAAGTCTGGAATGTCCGCTCACGATCGTTTTCTGACCGTCAATATCCTCTCTAGTCAGCAGATAATCCAGCACACGAGATAGTGCATAGGCCCACATGCCGATCTTTCCCCATTCCTCGGACTTTCTCGGATTATCCGTTCCAAAGGCCTTCGCCAGGCCATCAGAATAATCACCATGACGATGATCATTCACGATATCTTCATAGTTAACTACAGCCAGTGCAAAACCATTCTCAATAATTTCTTCCACCGGTAGTGTCGGCTGAATGAAATTATTAAAATACAGATGCAGCATTACCGGCGGCTTTTCCACGTTTTTGGGAACCACGAGCCATACCGGCACTGTGAACTTACCGGAGGGAGTATCAAAACTTACCTCGATCCGCTGATCATTGGCCGTGCCTCCAAAGCCCTTCGCATCTTCCATAACGATTCGGCCTTCACCCGGACTGATCACTTTTGGAGTATAACCATAGGAATATTTCTGCAAAGCTTCCAGCATTTCCCCACGACGCTCTTCCCATAGCTCCGGTGTAACATCACGACCATCATTCATTTTCAAAATGGGAAGAAGATCCCGCTCTTTCAACAATTCCGCTATCATAACTATTTCCTTTCTTTCACGTTCAAGGTTACTTCATTTTAACATAGCTTGATTGCGATTGCAATGTGAGCGCGAAAATTTGACCGCCACAGGCGGAAAAATGACGATTTTCTTTGCCTTCACCACAACTTTCACCTTACTCTGTCATGAGTATTGATAATGACGATCAATTATGTTAGTATACATTTATAGCTAACATTATTGCATTTTCGAATCGAGGTATTCCCATAATGGATCTGTTTCGTATGAGTTTGACTGCTTCACCGCTGATCGTAGTCATATTACTTTGCCGTCTGTTGTTTCTTCATCAGCTGCCGAAAAAGACCTTCAAAATCTTATGGCTTTCTGCCCTTTGGCTTCTTTTGATCCCATACCTGCTGCCTTCCCAGTGCAGCATATATAATTTATTCTCTATCAGCAGTTCTGCTCCACTTGTCATATCCTACCTTCCGGATACCGGACTTCCCTCTGCCTCCCCTTCAAACTACACAAACGGGATTCTCTCTCTTAAAGAAATTCTTTGGTTTGCCGGTTGTTTTTCCATTGCATTTTACTTTTTACGAACCCATATTCAAAACCGAATCAAGTTCATCGATTCCGACAAACAGGAGCATCCCAATTTAACGCTATGGTTTCAGGAAAACACCATTCGTCGCCCTATGCGAATCCGATTTTCCCATCAAATTTCTAACCCTCTAACCTACGGTGTTTTTATGCCGGTGATTCTTCTGCCTAAAACGACCGATCTGGATAACGAGCCTCAGCTTCGTTTTATATTGACTCATGAGTATATCCATCTCTGCGATTTTGATGCCCTGCTAAAGGCTTTTTTAGCAATCGCACTCTGTCTGCATTGGTATAACCCCTTAGTATGGATCATGTTCCTTACTGCAAATCGCGACATTGAACTTTCCTGTGATGAGGGTGTGATCCGCACACTTGGATTTGATAAAAAGGAGGCTTATGCCTTCCTGCTTATTAATATGTCTTCCGCACATTCCTCTTCTTCATCCGGTATCAATCACTTTACTAACAATGCTTTAAAAGAACGCATCGTAGCTCTCTTACAATTGAAAAAGAAACGTAAGCTCCGGATGTTTATCGCAGCCTTTCTTAGCATACTGATCATTTCTGTTTTTGCTACTGATGCCCCCTTTGATTCTCCTGAAGAACTTGATCCTGAAGCAGCGGAAACCATTCAGATGCAATATCTGTATGAGATGCAGACCTACTTCAAAAAAATCAATGACGCGAATACTAATTTAACAGAATTCGATATAACCGCCGCCAATTTAAACTATCAAAACTTGAATAACTACGAAAAAGCACTGCCTGAACTAGTTCTTGATGATCGTGTTTCGGAAAATATTGCACTTCATAATTTAAACCGACTCAAAAAAATGCTGGCCGGCGAACATACCAATTTTTATTCGTATACTCCTCGGGTCATGCTGATCAATTCTTCCTCACCAAACCACTGCCGCTGTTATCGACTGGACTTAAATAACGGAAGAAGGGAAAACGAAACTCCTTACTATTACAGTGTCAACATATGGATCAGAGAATAACCAAAAGTCGTCTGACGGTTCTTTATCACCATCAGACGACTAGTTATTTATTTTTCATATTCAAACATATAGCTTTCAAATCCGGAGGAATATCGGATTTCTCCTGCTGGAGTTGTCCACATTGCTTCTGCATCTTCAATGGACTCGATCAGAGCCTTTCCCTCCTCAAAATTCATTGAAAACAAAGCAGTGGACAATGCATCTCCCAAGCCGGAGTCATTACAAATAATCGAAACCGAGAGGAATTCTTCTCCCGGCATAAGAGTATCCGGATCGATCACATGGTGATAGGGTTTTCCATCCACAATATAATAGCGCTGATAGGCTCCGCTGGTCACCACCGATTCTCCGCTCAGCTTCAAATATGCAATAAACTCTTCTTCCGAGTTTGGAATACCGGGATTTTCAATACCCACCGTCCATTTTTCGCCCTCCGGGCGGGTTCCTATGGTACGAACATTGCCACCCACGTTTAATACATAGCCATCGATTCCCTGCTCTTCCAGATACAAAGCGATCTGCTCCACGGCATAGCCTTTAGCCAGCCCCCCAACATCCAGCTTCATTACAGGATCTGCCAAATACACAGTTTGTGCTTCCTGATCAATGATCATCTGATTGATGTCGGTATGCTGAGCTGCTGTCTGAAGTTCTTCCATAGAGGGCAGTTTCGCCTCAGCAGGATCATTTTCGCCTTCTGTTCTATAGTCATGCCAAATAGAGAGCACACTGCCCATAGCAATGTTGGTCTGTCCCTCCGTCAGCTCATATATTTCTTTTCCATATAAAAGCAAATCAATGATCCGCCCATCCACTTCCACTGTTTGATGTGATCCATCTTTCACATCATTGATGGTCTTCATGTTGTTCAAATTCTCATATCGATTATAGATATGATATAACTGATGATATTCTTTCAGTTGCTTCTCAATTACAGCACAGATTTCGTCAAATTCTTCCTGCGAATTTTCATAGCCTACAATTGTAGTCACTGTATCAAAATAATCAAAATAGTACGTTGAAAATTTGCTTCGCGTATCGGTTGCTTCCGATTGGCAACCGGTAAAGCACATCACTGCCAATAATACACTCAAACAAAGCAAACAAATACGGTTTTGTTTTCTCATAGTTCAACCTTTTTTGTGTTCTTTTATATCTATTATATCAGAAAAGGGATACCTTTTGGTATCCCTTTCTTTTAATTTTGTTTTAAATTAGCCAATAGCCTTAACAATAGCGTTAACAAAACCGATTACACCGATAGTGCAGCCAGCCTTCTGTACATCCTCAACGCCGTAACCTTCGGACTGCAGACCGGAGATCTCAGAAGCAGTCTTACCAGCGCAAGCAGCTTCGAAAGCATCAACCTGCTCGAACCACTCTTTTACTTCGCCGTCGCCATTCAGGTCAGCGCCATAAGCAGCCATACCATAGTTAGCGCCCAGCATACCCTTGGTGCTCAGCTCAGCAGCCTCAGTACTACCGGCATAAACGCCAGCCATATCGAAGGGCAGGTTGGTGTTCAAAGTGTCGATCTTAACAGCACATACTTTGCCATCTTCATGCAGAGCAACAGCAGCAGCATTTACTTCCAGATCCTGAGAGCCGTTAGCTTCTTCAGTTGCATCTTCGCCAACAACAGTAGCGTACAGAGCCAGTTTCAAAGTATCATCTGCAGTAGCAGAAGAATCTTCCAGATTAGCCATAGCCTTGTCTACAGCACCTACAAAATCGGTAACACCGATGGTGCAGCCTGCTTTGATTACTTCATCGTTACCGGTGTAGTTATCAGCACCCAACAGAGACTTAACTTCAGCTGCGGTCTTACCAACTACTACCTGCTCGAAAGCATCAGCCTGCTCGAACCACTCCTTGGCAGCGCCGCCATATGCAACCATGCCATAGTTAGTGCCCTGCTCACCTTTGGTAGCCAAGCCTTCAGCAGCTACAGCCTGACCTTCAGAAGTGAAGGCTAAGGAAGCATCCAGAGTATCAATTTCACATTTAACGATTTTACCGTCTTTATCTACAAGTACAGCGGCTACAGTAGTAACTACATCAGCAGAACCGTTATTGTCAGCGTCTGCATCTGCATAGCCATTGATATAAGCATGTACGCCCATACCCATTTTCAGAGATTCTTTCTCTTCTGCGCCACAGCCTACCATGGACAGTACCATAGCTGCAGCCAATGCGAAAGCAAAAATTTTTTTCATTTTCGTTTTCCTTTTCCATATTTAATTTTCAGTCTCGACAGACCGAGGATTATTTTGCCATAGAATCCTCTATTTGTCAATATTTCTTTTTTAAATATTTAAGTTATTTAAATACTTTAACACAAAGGATCCGGCCAGACCGATCAAAATACCGGCAATGGTTCCGGTGACCGTAAGAATAATCATATAATACCCAATTTCCACTGTTTCCATGAGCCACATGGCCACCAGAATCTGGCCTAAATTATGAGATACTCCACCCACAATACTCACACCGATCATCGAAAACAGATTGCTTCTCTTTAGTAACGACATTAAAGTCAGACTCAAAACTGCTCCGGCCAGACTATAGATCAGTGTCATAGTATTTCCAAAGAGCAGTGCCACTGCTGCCAAACGAACCAGCGATACCGCAGCAGCTTCTTTCAGTCCAAATCGATACAACACAAAGATGATGGCAATATTCGGAAGACCCATTTTGATACCGGGCACTGCCACAAAAATCGGCGGCAGCAATGCTTCCACATAGGAAAGGATCAACGCAATTGCCGTCAGCAAACCTAATAAGGTAAGTTTTTTGGTATGACGCCGCATATACAACTCTCCGCTTTACTTAAATTACCATATCAATTTCCGGCTTAGAAGATTGCTCCACTACTTTCAGAACGATCTCATTGGGAAGGCATACAATGGTTTCACCTACACTATTAATTGGTCTGTGATTCACACAGATCTGGTCAGGGCAGCTGGCTTCCTGCATATAAACTTTTCCGTTTTTGATTTTCAGCAGATTGAAACTTCCATCCTCCAGTTCAATTCGATATTCCACTTCCTCGTTTAGAGAAAATTGCTCTATCGCCTCACCCTCTTGGATCACAGCTACATAACCGCCCTCTTCCTTTGACAGGTTGTACCACAAAAATCCTGCCGCCGCCACGAGGATCATGACGACGGCTAGGATTAAATCGTTTCTTTTTTTCTGATTTTTCATTCGTTTACTTCATAAGCTGTAAGCAATGGGTAGGACAATTTTCTACACATTTACCACAGCCGGAGCACAGATCATAATTGATCACAGCCAAATTATTTTCCACTTTAATTGCCTTTTCAGGACAATTCAGTTCACATTTCTTACAACCAATGCAGGCAGCCTGACAGTTTTTACGAGCAACTGCGCCCTTTTCTTTGTTGCTGCAGCCCTGAACTACTTTAATGGTATCAGGAACTAAGGAAATCAAATTCTTAGGACAAACCTTAGCGCACATGCCACAACCTTTACACAGGCGTTTATCCACATGGGCAATGCCATCTTTCATGCAGATCGCACCATAAGGACAAGCCTTTGCACAATCCCCGCAGCCCACGCAGCCAAAACGGCAGGCGCCGGGACCGGCATACAACATAGATGCAGCTTTGCAGGACTGAATGCCGTCATATACTGCTTTTTTGCTGGTCACATTGCAATTACCACTGCAATGTACCACTGCGATCATTTCAATTACATCAGCAGCTTCAACCCCAAGAACCGTCGCAATGTTGGCAGCAGTGGTATCACCACCGGGTACACAAAGATTTGTTTTTGCTCTGCCTTCGGCCAAAGCTTTCGCATATTCATCACAGCCGGCAAAACCACAGGCACCACAGTTTGCACCGGGTAATAAAGCTCTGATTTCCTTAACGGTTTCATCTTCTTTAATACCAAAGAAATGGGAAGCAAGGGCCAGCAATACACCGGCAGCCAAGGCAACCAGACCTACCACTAAGAGAGCCATCAATACATCATTTGCCATCTTCTTCTCTCCTTATGCAAACAGATTATCCACAATACCTGCAAAACCGAAGAATGCCAGCGACAAGAAGGAAGCAGCAATCAAGGTAACAGGCAGACCGCGGAAGCTTTCCGGGATCTCGCTCTCTTCAATACGAGAACGTACACCGGAGAACAGAACCATTGCCAACAGAAAGCCCAGACCACAGCCCAGAGCACTTACGATGGATTCAACAAAATTATAGCCATCGGTAATGTTGTTAATGGTTACACCCAGAACTGCACAGTTGGTGGTAATCAAGGGCAGATACACACCCAGACTCTTATGCAGAGAGGGAATAAACTTCTTCAGCACGATTTCAATAAACTGAACCAGTGCTGCAATGACCAGAATAAACACGATGGTCTGCATGTAGCCCAGTCCATTAGCATCCAGAATATAATACTGAATCGGCCAAGTTACAGCGGTGGCCACCAACATTACAAAAATAACTGCAATACCCATGCCGGTAGCCTGATCCAACTTCTTGGATACACCCAGGAACGGACAGATTCCCAAAAAGCGGCTCAAAACATAGTTATTTACCAGCACAGAGGACATCATGATTACGATCAGAGTTTTTAAAGTATCCATTTATTTGTCCTCCTTTTCACAATTGCCTACGGCACTGCAGGTAGCTGCTGAGGGGCAGCCTTCGCAGCCGAAGCTCTTTTTCTTAGGATATTTACCTTTGGTGATCTTAACTACTACAGCGATCAGCAAACCATATACCAGCATACCACCGGGTGCTTTGGTCATAACATCAATGGTATGATTGCTGAAGAACGGAACGGGCATACCTGCAAAGGTACCGCTTCCCAGTACTTCACGAATCACAGCCATAGCCAGCAGCGCCATGGTAAAACCAAGACCCATGCCAATACCATCCAGAGCAGATTTACCAACAGAATTCTTATTGGCAAACATTTCTGCACGACCCAGAATGATACAGTTAACAGTGATCAGTGCTAAATATACACCCAGCAATTCATACAATTCAGGCAAGAATGCGTGCATCAGCATCTGAACGATGGTTACAAAACCGGCAATAATAACAATATAACAGGGAATACGAACCATATCCGGAATCACTTTGCGCAGCAAAGAAATTACCATGTTAGAACAAACCAATACTGCCATCGCAGCAAGACCCATTGCCAATGCTCCAATTACAGTAGTGGTAGTAGCCAGAGTAGGACAGGTACCCAGCACCAATACAAATACCGGATTTTCCAGAAGCAGGCCTTTGGTCAGTACAGCCATATTACTATTCTTTTCCATATCAGGCATCTCCTTTCAGCATTGCAATTACCTCAAATACCTTGGAAATCGCAGTCTTATAACCATTGGTGGTATAAGTAGCACCGCTGATCGCATCGATATCTTTATAGGTATTCTCATCCAAACCATTAAACTGAGTATAGAAAGCAGGTTCGGCACATACAGAACCGATTCCTTCAGTTTCAGCCTGATACATGGTTTTACAGGAAACGATCTGACCTTCGGGAGTAACAGAAACTTTGATCTGAATGTGCTCACCGGAGGGTTTATACCATTCATCACCATTGATACCAAAACCTGCTGCTTCCAGATCAAACACATAGTTACCGCTGGCTGTCTGATATGCTGCTACAACCTGCTTAGGCACATCGGCATAACCAGACAGATCGATCTGTTCCATAGAGGAATTCAGCATGATCTGGGCCTGAGCTTCGATGTTAGCCTTAATAGCTGCATCAGCCTCAGAAATTACAACACCGGATGCATCCACAGCAACAAAGGTCTCACCGGAAACATATACATAACCGCTTCCATTATCAGCAGCATAAATGGTGTCAACACCTTCCAGCTTTTCAGCAATGAACATATCGGTAAAGGCACCTTCTGCTGCAGGCAGCAGTTCATTCAGCTGATCTGCCAGAATCTCTTCTTCACTTCTGAAATCAACAGAGCCGCCATTTACAATTACAAATGCACTCAAGGCATCTTTTACCGCACCGCGGTAAGCACCTGTGGTCTTGGTAGCACCGGCAATGGTGTCCACATTTTCCACAGTATCAAGAGCCACACCGGTCAACTGCTCGCCGTAGGTCTTTTCATAACCCAAGGTTTCGCTGCTGCCCAAACATACAGCTCCGGTTACAATTCCTTCCGCATTCACACCACACATAATGGAGAATCCGGAAGAATAACCAGCGGTTTCCATTTTAAACACATAACCATTGGTATTGGTTTCATGATAAGCTTCTACAATGGTAGCGGGCAGCTCATAGGCTGTCAGATCCACTGTTTCAAAATCTTTACCATCGGGCATTACCACCAACAAAGCCTCATTGGCTGCTGCTGACTCCTGCTCCGCAATAATAGGAGCAGTCACAGAATTAACTACGGCCAAAAGCACTGCTGTAACCGCACAGATCAAAGTCAGCGCTACTACGCTCTTCAAATACTGTTTCATGCTTTTTCACCTCCAAAGGGTTTGCGAGCGGTCCAGGAATCAATATAAGGATTCAAAATATTCATAAACAGGATCGCGAAGGATACACCTTCAGGATAGTTGCCCCAGAAGCGGATCAAACAGGTCAGTACACCGGCACCAATACCGAAAATGATCTTGCCCCAGGAAGTTACAGGAGATGTAGTATAATCGGTAGCCATAAAGAAGGCACCGATCATAAGGCCACCGGAAAGGATCCAGGCCAAAGCATTGGTTACGCTCATTCCATCCACTAGGAATGAGAAAACAAATACAGTTGCAATAAAGGCAACAGGCAGCTGCCAGGTGATCACACGCTTTACCAACAGATACAAACCGCCGGCCAGCAATGCAGCTGCACAGGTTTCACCAATAGCACCACCGGTGGTACCAAGGAACAGATCCATCAATTCAGGACTGGTACCTGCGGCCAGATCTACCAAAGGAGTTGCTCCAGCAGTGGCATCCACAGGGAATGCAGCCTGAGTCATAGAACCAAAGGCGATCAGCATGAACACACGACCGGTAATCGCAGGATTCACCACGTTGCAGCCAATACCGCCAAACAAGCATTTAACAACAACAATAGCAAAGAAAGAACCAACCACAGCTTGCCAGATCGGCACGTTTGCCGGCAGATTCAATGCCAACAGCAAACCGGTAACCACAGCACTCAGGTCACCAATGGTCTGCTCTTTTTTTACAAGCTTATTAAAGATGCCTTCACCCAAAACAGTAGTAGCCACACAAGCAGCCACCACAGCCAGCGCACGAAGACCAAAAATGATCACACCAGCAATCGTTGCCGGAAGCAAGGCAATGATCACATCCAACATGATTCCGGTGGTAGTTGTCTTACCGTGAATATGAGGAGATACCGAAATACGCAACTGAGACATTACTTAACCTCCTTTGCTTTCTGAGCAGCCTCACGCAGTGCTGCCTTAGCCAATTTATTAGTCTGAACCAGCGGACGATTTGCAGGACAAATAAAGGAACAGCAGCCGCACTCCATACAAATGTCAACACGCAGCTCAGCCAGAGTTTCCATATCATCGTTCTTGTATGCCTTAGCAATCGCAGCCGGATTCAGTTTGAAAGGACAGTGATTAGCACAAGCACCGCAGCGAATGCAGGCAGTGGTCTTCGCGGGAGCTGCTTCTTTTTCATCCAAAGCTACCAGCGCATTGGTGTTCTTCAAAACCGGAACATCCAAGTTAGGAACTGCAATACCCATCATGGGACCGCCATATAGCACTTTACCGGGCTCAGCTTTGAAACCGCCGCAGAACTCAAATACATCGCGCAAAGGAGTTCCAATCGGAACGATCACGTTCTGCGGATTCTGCACAGCGCTGCCGTCTACGGTAACACACTTCTCTACCAACGGCATACCGGTTTTCAAATACTGACCGATGGTCGCCATCGTTGTGCTGTTGCACACGATGCAGCCCACATCAATAGGAAGCTTACCTGCGGGTACGGTTTTACCGGTCGTATGGTAAATTAAAACCTTTTCACCGCCCTGCGGGTATTTGTCGTCCAGAACACATACTTTAAAACAAGGATCTTTCTCTTCCAGCTTACGCATGCATTCAATGGCCTTTGCTTTATTCTTTTCAATGCCAAGAATCACCTTTTTGACACCCAGATGTTTTTCCATAGCAGCAATGGCTGTGGCAATATCTTCTGCTCTTTCCACCATGGTAATACTGTCGCTGGTAATATAGGGCTCACACTCCGCACCGTTGATAACAAGTTCCTCAATGCGGGACGGTTCTACGTTGAACTTAACATAGGTAGGAAAGCCTGCGCCGCCCAAACCTACAATACCGCTCTTTTTAATTGCTTCGATCAGGTCCTCCTTAGACTCAACCTTAGGTGCCTGAACGGATTCACTCGCAGTCATAGCGCCATCGGATTCGATGACAACGGCCTGAGCAGTATTACCGCCGGCCAGCAACATCTCCTCGATTTTCTTTACGGTTCCGGATACGGTTGCATATACCGGAGAAGATACAAAACCATCCTGCTCTGCAATCAAAGTTCCCACGTCTACATGGTCGCCCACTTTTACAGCAGGAACTGCGGGTTTACCAATGTGCATCGACATCGGCAATGTTACAATTTTAGGTGCATCCATTTTAACAGCTGTCATACCATCGGTATGCTTTCTGTGGGGCACCCTTACTCCTTTAAGGGAAAACAACATTGTAAGCCCATCCTTTCTTATAACAAATTGTAATTTTCTTACAAATTTTAACACACAAACGAATGCTACGAAGTGAAGCTACGAACACTATGTGAACACCACTTTCCCCAATATAGCATTACTATAAAAGTATATACTTCAATTGCTTAACTGTCAATAAAAAAAAAGGATTTCAAGCCTGTTACATATTTGAAATTCGGTCTTTTTTTTCCAAATCTTCAACTGCCTGTTCATTGCCTCTTGCCATTTTTCTCCTTAAACTTTATAATGTACTTATCAATCTTTTTTATCAAGGAGAATCTTTCATGAAATACGATTTTACTTCAATTTTAGATCGCCGTGGCCACGATGCCATTGCCGTTGATCTGGTTGGTGCTCCCGGTTCAAGTTATCCTATGCCCCGTGAAGGCTTCGACATCATCCCCATGTGGGTTGCTGACATGAACTTTCCCTCTCTTCCCACCATTCAGGAAGCCATGATTGAGCGTGCTAAACATCCTGCCTTTGGTTACTTCAGCCCCAGAGAGGAATACTTTGACAGCATCATCAAATGGCAGCAGGTACATAATGGAGCCAACGATTTGAAACCCGAACACATCGGCTACTCCAACGGTGTTCTTGGCGGCGTGATCGCAGCCCTTAATGTTTTCTGCTCCCGTGGAGATAAGGTTCTGCTTCACTCTCCCACCTACGTAGGCTTCACCGGCAGCATCGAAAACTGCGGCTATAAAATCATCCATTCTCCTCTGGTAAAAGATGCAGAAGGAATCTGGCGCATCGATTTCGAAGATATGGAAAAGAAGATCGTAGATCATAACATCCACGCTTCCGTATTCTGCTCTCCCCATAACCCCTGCGGTCGTGTTTGGGAAAAATGGGAAGTAGAAAAAGTGATGGAACTGTACAAAAAGTACGATGTTCAGGTTGTATCCGACGAAATTTGGAGTGACCTGATCCATCCCGGCTATAAGCATGTTCCCACCCAGTCCGTAAGCGAAGACGCTAAAAATCGTACCGTTGCCATGTACGCTCCCAGCAAGACCTTCAATCTGGCCGGTCTGGTTGGCAGCTACAGCATCATTTACAACAAACATATCCGCGATCGTGTTTCCAAAGAAATCTCCCTTTCCCATACCAACGCCATGAACGTAATGTCCATGCACGCCCTCATTGGTGCTTACAAACCCGAAGGTTACGAATGGGTAGACGAGCTCAATCAGGTACTGGCCGGCAACGCTGAGTTCGCCTGCAACTACATCGCTGAGCACTTCGAAGGTGTCACCGTCAGCAGACCTCAGGGTACCTACATGCTCTTCATCGACTGCAAAGATTACTGCGAAAGAACCGGCCGTTCCATCGAAGATGTGATCAAAGCCGGTTGGAATGTGGGCGTAGTATGGCAAGACGGCCGTCCCTTCCACGGTCCCACCAGCATTCGAATCAATCTTGCTCTGCCCTTGTCCCGCGTGCAGGAAGCCTTCGATCGCATGGATAAATACGTATTCAATGCTTAATTAGAACTTTTTTGGCGCCACGCGCCAACAACATAAAGCACCCGATCCTCACTCAATTACGAGCAAGGATCGGGCGCTTTTTATTTCAACTCTAATATTTCGCCGCACTGCGGAATATGCACTGCAGTATTCGGTGACTGTCTTTGAATCACAGCCGCGGCCAGCTCTGCATGGTGCCTCTGCCACATGGACGCCTCTTTCCGGGCATTTTCATACAGATGAGTCAGGAAGATATTCTTTTCCGACATTTCCAGCATGAACTTCGCAAATTCCTGACATTTAGGAACATATTGCTGCGGATCCAATGCTTTATCCGTAAGCCACACATGAGCAAAACAATAATCAGCCTTTAAGCTTTCTACAAACTGGGTTCGATAATCGCGCACATCGCCGGGAAATGCAACGGTGGGAGCATCTTCCGCTGTAATCAGATAGCCCACCGCTTCCATGCCGTTATTGGTGTTGGGTCTAAAATGTCTGCCGGGCAGCACTTTCACTGAAAGCGGGCCGATTTGAATGGTTTCGCCCACTTTCGCCACGATGATTTTTTCGCGCGCAATACCATATTCCAGCAGATAACCAACCATGTATTCCGGTGCCAGCCATTTGAAATTTGCATTCGACAAGGCCCGAATGGTGCTCTCTTCCATATGATCGTCGTGGGCATGGGTCAGGATCATCAAATCGATATCTCCCAAATACTCCATCACCTTCTCGGGTATTTCTGAAAAGTACCGACTGCAGCGAAAAGCGATATCCATCGCCCATTTATATCCATTGGTGCAGAACAGATAGGAAGCCGAGAAAATCATGGAAGCATAACAGCCTTCTTTTTTGTCAAACACCTTGGTCGCATTATGAAAACGCTGATCAAAATTCAGTCGCAGATCCTCATAAAGGGAAGCATGGAAGGGGTAATGCTGACGCAGCACATCCGCCGATCCCAAATATCCTTCCACAGCACCGCACAAATGGGCAAAGCGATCCGGCGAAAGTTCCAGATTGTATACGCCGTAGTAACCGTAATCCAACTCACGAACGTACGATGCCAGTGGTTCAAACCACTCCAAGACCGGAAAATGTGTATTGCCTTCTACGCATCTGTGAATATGGGTATGGATGACGCGATCTAGAAATTCCCTCGGTGGAAGTGCCTTGGAATCCTGCAAAATCTGCTCCGCATACCAGGCATAATGTCCCATATCAAAACAGATGCCTACATTCTCACGATTTACCTGAGTAACAGCATCCAATACCAGTTTCAGTCCATCTCCCATTGTCTTATCGGGTAGCTTTCGTTCGTTTTCCAATGCGATGCGAACAGGATAGTTATGGTCGTATAGGTAATCCGACAGCTTCAACAGCATGGCAGTATTATCGCCCACTATAGGATGGATCGTGACGGTCAGATTCCGTTGCTTCATGTGCGAAAGCACCTGCTCCAACGGCTTCATCACCTCTTCTACTGCATATTCCTCCGTTTTAACCGTCCCGTGAACTGTGATATTAAATCCATACTCCCACAAAAGCTCTGCTGCCCGAAGCACTTCTTTCGCATCAGCCCTCAGAGGTACCATCCGAATTTCAACGCTTTCTACACCCTGCTCACGCAGTAGGGGCAAAAGAATCTCCGGCTCCGGCAGCTGAGTACCGCCTATGAGCCAATTATAAGGAAGAGAAATGCCGATCATTTCATCATGCCTCCAGTTTTAACTTCATATACGTATACTTTGGCAGTGTAAAACCAAGTTTTTCATATAACGGTTTCCCATCCGCTGTTGCACTCAGATCTACAGTTGCCACGTTATTTTCTTTTGCTTCCTGCAGCAAGAGCTGCAAAACCTTCGTGGCAATTCCTCTTCTTCTATATTCAGGATCGGTATAAACACTGTAGATCGTTCCTACTCGATTGGACGAATTCCCTGGTCTCGGCGGTCTTTCTGCAATTGACATAAAAGCTGTGGAAACTGCTTTTCCTTCATCTTCTGCTACCACTGCAATAAATTCTTTTCGTATAATCGCTTTTTCAAAATAGGCATACAAATTATTGATCAGCTGCTTTTGATTCTCAGTTGTCTCTTCTTTGTTTTGATCCAGCAAATATGCCATCCTCAGCTGCACCAACAATTCCATATCCTTTTCCGTTGTTTTTCTTACGATCATTTTTTCACCCGCTTTTTGATTATTCCTATAAGAGAAGAATTATTTTTTAACTTCGTCAATTCGCGATATTCGTATATTTTCGCCATTGATTTAACCATGCAAGCTGTCGGTCAAAAAAGGCATTCTCTACACAATCAATGCCGAATATTTCAATAATGGTCGCCTGCAGCGCAAAATGGTACAAAGCGATCATGTCATAGAGTGATTCCATTTCTGCTTGACTTAGATCGTTATACTTCAAATATTCCGGTAAGAATCGTTCATACACGGCCTTGGTTTTATTGTACCCATCCTCTTCCCACTTAAAGTAATCGGTGAGATTACAAATGAGTGCCGAATCGTACATCGAATATCCTTCGCAAAATGTATCAAAGTCCAAAACATATAGATCGCCCGATGGAGTTTTCAGAATATTTCCCCGGTACAAATCACCATGACAATATCCTCGCGGTACATTTTCCAAACACTTCCACAATTGATTTCCGTACTCTTCAAATTTTTCCACCTGCGCATATTGTTTTTTGCGTTGGATCTCAATATATCGATCGATGTAATAATGTTTATCTCGTTGAATCAGTTCTCCCGGATACGACTTCATGATTCGATGCAATTGTCCCACCAAGGCTCCAATGGCTTCCGCGTCCTGTTCCGGATCCACTTCCGTTCCTTCTAGGAACTCATTGAGCACATATATCTGTTTGCTCTCGCCATCTCCAACATACACACAAGGTTGTTCCTCTTTCGTTACGATGATTTTGGGAACGTAGAATCCTTGCTTTTGCAGAAAAAACTGAATCTCCAAAGACTTTTCAGTCGTTTCCAGAAAATTCGGCTTGGGAATACGCAAAAAATACTTAGAATTTTCTGAGTATACAGCATATGCTAAGCAGCCGCTATCGCGAATGAATTCGATACGCTGAAATGATATCGAATAATTCTCATTCAATATTTTTAAAATATTTTGTTCATTCATTTCGTATTTACCAAAGATACCTCTGCGTTCATTTTATATGTGTTTACAGCTCTACTGCATGAGTATTAGGATCATTTTCATTCAGTAACGTGTTTCCTTCTGCATTCTCTCGGAAAGAAACCTCCACGTTTTTCATTTTGATGTACAAAGGCTGATCCGCAGGCACTTGCGTTAGAGCGGATCGGTTGAGACCGGTAAATTGAACATTCTCCAAAATCAGCTCTTTCAGAATCGTCCCCTTTTGCAGAAGCGCTGTTTCCGGCTGATAGTACAGCAGATGTTCCAGATTTTCAATTCGACAATTGCGAAACACAATATTCCGGGAGGGTTCATCCGGATACACATAGCTGGCAAAGTAGTCCACCAATGCCAGCATATTATGACGCCCCGCTTCCCGAGGTAAGATGTCATAACGACTGTTTACAATAGTCTTGCGGTGAGGATAATAGCCTGGGCCATAAATATGGCAGTCCTCCACTAGAATATCAACACCGCCGATTCGAAAGGCATTACAGGAACTGTTGATTTTACAATTGCGAACCGTCAGATTATGAACATTGATACCGGCAATGGGATCATCTCCGGTCATAAAGACACAATTTTGGATCAGGGTATCCACACAGCAGTGCAGATGAATGCCGTCTGATCCACCATAGCAATCTACCTGTTCCATTCTCACATGATTACACTTATCCAATTGATGCATGAAATTACCACTGTGCTGACAGGTATAATTCCGAAGCGTTACGTTATCACAATTGGTAAAGTAAATACCATGAGGACCACGATATCCTTCTTCACCATCAGGATCATAACAATTTTGCCCATCGATGATGGAATCCGTTCCCTCACCGATAATGGTCAGGTTGTTCTCTCCATAGGAGGAGATCATAGCTCTGCGATAAGCTTCCCAGGGAGTTCCGTATTGTTGCGGAATCAGTTCCATATCGGAACACATTTCCACACCCTCGGGAACAGGGAAGATTTCGTAGTCATCACATTCTTCGCTGCCCAGCAGATGTGCCCCATCCTTCAACATCAAAGTGGTGTTCGACCACATCCAAAGAGAAGAAACCAGAAATTCTCCGGCAGGGATCACGACAGTCCCGCCATCCGCTTTACAGAGATCCAAAACTGCCTGAATCTGAGCGGTTTGCAATTTAACAGCATTTGATTCCACACCGTAATCGGTAATGATATAAGTATTCATATCGTGTCTCCTATTTACAGACGGTGAATTTATATTCCAAGACTCGTATAGATTTTCTCCCATCTCTCTTTGAAATCTGCTTCTGTTTCCAAATCAGGGAAAAATCCCGCCCTAAGATAACTCTTGATTGCAGGAATCCGCCAATCATCCGTTGTCAGATAGGCAGTTTTCATTTTCTTCTCCTTTAACGTATAGACTGCAATTTCATTCAGGAGTCTTCCGAGACCTCTTCCACGAAATTCCGGCTTACACGCCACCATATGAATATATCCCTGCTTCTTTTCATAATCACAGATCACAGTCAATGTAGCCGCCGGCTCTCCTTGCACGAGCAGAAAATAACACAACTCGTCTTCATAGTTGGGATAATCCAACATGGCAATTTTATAATACTCTCCACTGGTATCCAGTTGACCATTCTCATCCAGATATCTCACTATATCCTGCCATGCGGTAAGAGCATTCTCCAGTTTCGGGAAAGTTTTAACCTCGATCCCTGCTGGAAGAGCAGGCTCTTTAGCTTCGACACTATCATTTTCCCAATTCATTATTAACTGCGCCATAAGTTCTCTCCTCAATCCTCTCTATCCGAATCATAAATACACTCTTCTAAACATTTGCCACAATTGATGCAGCCTTCATCAACCACAGGAGCTTGAAATCCCAGTTCATTCTCCTTAAAAGAAATATGTTCACAAACATTACAGCTTCTGCAGCCAACACACATACCCATAGATGTGATTTTAGATACATTACTCATTATATCTTTCCTCTTCTTCGATGATCTTATTGATAACGGCATCCAACTTACTGTTAGATGCCGCCCTATTATTTATTCATTCTTTCATTACGCCTGCTTCAAGCAGCATTTCTTGTATCGCCGACTCATCCTCCCCGAATTTTTCAGCAATTTTCTCAACAGAGCTACCTGCAAGATACAAACGAACTATTTGAAGCGCATCAGCTCGTCCTTTTTCCAAACCATCTTTTCGTCCCGCCTCAATAAACTCATTTGCTACATCATACATATCCTTCATTTCCCCTTCCTTCAATTGAATAATACGTTGTGACAATGCACCTTGGCTTGTGTCACTTGGATCCGCTGTTTTGAAAAACTGCATTAGCTTCGCGGTATCTGTTCCATCGTCTACTTCTGCATTTACGTATAATACATGCATACCATCTTCATAAGGAATCTGTGTATTTCTAAAATACTTATCTACCGGATAGCAAGTCTTTCCTTCATGCCACAGATCTTTTTCACTGATATATATGATATGAACCTCTGGCATTTCTTTATATGTCCTGCCTTTTGACAATGCTTCACTATCAATCATTGCACCATAAAATCTCGTTCTTCTGGCATGATCTACTGTATCCAGCCGCTGAATTTCTAAGTTATACAATTCTCCATTCTCATCTTCTGCTAATATATCCAATATCGCATCATGTGAGACCAATTTAGATATTCGATATTCTGTTTTTACCGAAACAACTTTTAGACTCGAATTTCCAGTTAAAATTCTAACTACATGCTGACATGCATACTTATCTTGAAGAGCCACCGCCATAAACACATGGTTCATCAAATTAAAATCCTTCACTTTTTCCAGCAGTTCTTCATGTTGCTCCAAAAAACTTTTAGTTTGCGACATTTACATTCCCCCTTATGTTTAAATAATAACCCAGACAACACCAAATAGTCATCCAACAAGCTCGGGACCCAACCCCGACCTATGTATAATAAAATTGGGAATGCATTTTTACTAATTCAAGTCTATCATATCGCAAATATCATTACAACATAAATAGCCAAAATAAAGTTTGTAAAATCTTTGTTAACCAACCGAAAATTGTTCGTACCTTTCGACATTTTCTAACTTCACATCAAATATGTATCCGAAGTATACTTATAAGCCAGATGGTAGATAAACAGTATGTACTGAACTTTCTTTACATCAATCTCCGGTCCCAGCTTTTCAAACAATAGATTGGGATCAAAATCTTCATACACTTTGCCACCAAAGAAGCCATTGAAATTGTGTTTCAGACTCCAATAACAATCTGCAATATCCAAATATTTATCGCCCACGCCGCTGGCTCCCAGATCGATAAAACCACTCACTTTTCCATCTTTCAAAAATACATTCGGCAGACAATAGTCTCCATGAGACAATGCTAATTCAACTTCAGGCTTGTTGTCTTCCATCCATTTCATTACTTCTTCCGGCGATTTCAAAACTTC
>JAZQUJ010000138.1:0-39358 GCA_045631245.1 Bianqueaceae bacterium | reverse complement strand
AAGAGCTTGGTTTCCACAGTGTAATCGAGGCTGCTTGGGGTGCTGATATTGTTGCTCTTGCTGAGTCCAGAGAATTGGTTGAAAAAGGCTTCCTGACCAGCTCCTGCTGTCCCGCCTTCGTCGACTATATCAAGAAGAGCTTCCCCAAACTGGTTCAGCACATTTCTCATAATGTATCTCCCATGGTTGCCATCGCTCAGAAGATCAAAGAAATGGATCCCACCTGTAAGGTCGTATTCGTTGGTCCTTGTACTGCTAAGAAGATGGAATTCCAGAAGGATCATGCAAAAGACTTTGTTGACTGCGTACTTACCTTTGAAGAACTGCAGGCTCTGTTTGGCAGTAAAGATATCGAACTGGAAACTCTGCCGGTTGATGTACTGGACAACGCTTCCTACTTTGGTCGTATCTTCTCCCGCAGCGGCGGTCTGGCTGACGCTGTAACTCAGGCTCTGAAGGAACAGGGACTGGAAGGCGCTGACTATCGTCCCATCGTTTGTGACGGTATCGAAGCTTGCCGCCTGGCTCTGCTGAAAGCTAACGTTGGTAAACTGCCCGAGAACTTCATCGAAGGAATGGCCTGTGTGGGCGGTTGTATCGGTGGTGCCGGCTGTCTGACTCACGAAGAGAAAGATAAACGTCAGGTTGACGTATATGGCCGTGAGGCTTTGGAAAAGACCATTACCGATGCAGTAAGTGTTCTGAAATATTAAAAAACATAAAACTTCACAAAAAAAGCCCGTACCTGCCTTTCAATTCGGCGGTACGGGCTTTTCTATGTTTTTTGCTTCTATTAATACGAGACTTAGCCAATCTGTTCTTTTACAAAGCTAACTACCATTTTCTTACCGGTTCCTTCATAGTTATGACCATTCAGAACGATATCAGCCTGCAGCTTGGTGGGGAAGAAATGTTTGGTTTCGCTATACTTAGCAGAATGCAGATAGAAATCTGCGATTTCTTCCATGGTACCACGACCGGCCTTCATGTTACGCACGATACGACGATACATACGGATCTCCGGATCCAGATCCATATAGATTTTCAAATCTTCCAGTTCTCGCAGTTCCGGGAAGTACAGTACAGTAAGTCCTTCCAGAATCACGATGTCCAGATCATCACGCTGGATGATAGCCTTTACATCTTCCAGATATTTTT
Organism: Bianqueaceae bacterium; assembly: GCA_045631245.1. Classification (GTDB taxonomy): domain Bacteria; phylum Bacillota; class Clostridia; order Lachnospirales; family Bianqueaceae; genus CALWPV01. The sequence goes on along the minus strand of JAZQUJ010000138.1, from coordinate 38,200 downwards.
CAAAGTTCAAAGATTCAGGGCAGTTATAATCATCATACTCCAAGTTAGACAAAGGAGAAATCATCTTTGGTAAGGGTCTGTTGAAATACTTATCGGTGGGAAGAAGCTCTACCTTATAGTCTTTAAACTCTTCCAGCAACATTTGACTAAATGTAGACTTTCCGCTTCCGGAACATCCTGCGATCGCAATCACAAACGGTTTTTTCATAATTTCCTCCTAATTTTTGCCGCTTTGCGGCATGGTTTATTGATTCGCCTTAAAGGCGTATTTTATAATTCGATACCGGTCTTGCGTACCAGCAGCTCCCGGGCACTTTCCAAGGAATCCACACCGGTGGCATTTTTTATGGGGGCAAATTCATCTTCACGAACGATTTCAAATACGGTAACACCCTCATAGAACGCCAGAATATCAAAAATAAAGGTCTCCAGCTTATAACCATTAGGCTCGACCGGATTGACCGGATTTCCCTGTTCATCGATGCAATCTATTTTCTTGTTTGCACGGTGGATCGGCATCTTGCCCTTTGCACTTTCCTCGGTCACTTGAATATTGAACAAATAGTTCAAGGTCACACCAAAATTGTATTTGTAGTTGCCGTTTTCATCCTTTGCATTACGCAGCTCGTCGGTCAGTTCAGAATACTCCACAACTGAAGGACGACCATTACGCAGACAAATAGCCCCTACCTTTTCGTCGGGATTTACCTTTGCAATTACCTTTGCACCCGCCGGATGTCCCTGCACCAAAGTTGCTCCCAAAAATATCGGATCACCAATATCCTGCAGTACGTTATCCACAGAGAACACATTCAGCCATTCGATTCCCATGGATTTCATTTCCTCAATCATGCCATTGCGCTGCAGAGAACTGAACCAACCTCCGTTTCCATTGGGAGTCAGCGAGATCTTACCTTTGTCCTCGAGCAAGATCTTACCCTCATGATCCAACGAAGGAGCCATATCCTGCTTAAAGAAATGTAAATATTCCTTCGGATATCCAAAATTCTCATGTTCCTTAAAGAATGCAATCGTCTGGTCGTGATTTCGGTCACTGGTCATCACATACATATGCATATACACGCCCAAAGGTCGTACATTCTTTTCCATATTTCGAATCAAAATTTCAAACAGATATAATCGGTGATGAATGCCCACATTCAAGGTCCCTTTTGGGCCATCAAACCCCAAACGGCTTCCCTGTCCACCAGCTAAAAGCACCGCCGCCACCTTTCCCTGTTTCAGTGCTTCATTTCCCACTGCTTTAAATTTCTCTTTTTGAATCTTTATTTGATCGATCGTCAAAGTAGGAATCATTTCCAAGTGATCACCATCAGTTTTTGTTTCATACGTCATAGCCTCATCAATAACGGAAAAATCCAAATCAGCTATTTCGGCGTCAAGGCTTCGCTTCTGCTCCGCTGTCAACTCATCATAAAAACGAAGCACCTGCTCTTGCCCGTGTCGTTTTAGCAACTCGCGAAATTGACTCATTTTCTCGCTCCTTTTTCATAAATACTCAATATCAAACGCCTAACCAAACAAAATTCCGGTCAGTGCACATAAAATCCATATTGTATATCGCTAAAATTTGATTTACCGCCTCATCCTCTGCCAACGTCTTCACGCTGCCTTTATAATGGCGCAGATCCACCATCACGATTTCACGGTAGTCATTAATTAAAAACGGTACTAAAATATTAGCATAAGAGTCCTTGAGAATCAAGAGCTTTTCTTCGGAACGAGCGTTTTCATTCTCAATTCGGACCAAACCGTAATTTCCTCCGAAAAAGGCCGCATATTGATCTTTATCCAGCAACCTATTCTCATCAAACACAACTCCACTTTGTAACCCGTTGGACCAGGTAGCTTTCAAGCCCGGAACCTGTAAAATTTCAAATTTTTCTCCTTCATATCCAAATACCGGTGCCTGTGAATATACGCTGCCCCAAAATTCTTGCTTCGAGATTTCAGTGCTGTATGCAAAGGGATCTGCTATTTCAATTTCAAGATCCTCTGCCAACGCTTTATAAGCATAGGCTGCGCCGCGCATAGTCCAATGATGATCAGATTTAAAATAGATTGCTTCATCCTTATGCTGACTTAGCAGCTCATAGGGCAATGTCACTTTAACTTTTGAGGTCATCCTTTCCTGCACAAGGTTCCAAGCTATTTCCGGATCATAGGTCATGGTCTCTTCGGGAAGCAAATCCCGATAGATCCAGCTGGCATTGGGTACAAGAAGCAAATTGATCTTGTTCCCCTCCGGCATACCCTCAGCAAAATCTGACATTAACTCAACATTTTTCGCAAGTTGATCTAAAGATACATCCTGCACTTGGATCAGCCTGTCATCTTCTGCAAAAACCACCTGCCCGATCTGCTTTCGTCCGCTGAGCCTAAGCGCCGAATTTTTCATCTGCACCCATTCATCACGAGCCGGTATATGATCCGCCAAATAAGATTCCAGCTGTTCCATCCATTTTCCACTGCTGAACGCCTTCCAGTCTGCCTCCGGCAGGGTTTCCAAATACCGATTTTCCATTTGAGAAAAGCCCCGCCCAGCGGTCAACACCTGACCGATTGCCAAAACAGCAAGCAAGGCAAGACTGAAAAAGGTTACGATTTTACGATTCATTCTTCAAGCCTCCCTCAAAAACGAAAATACAAAAAAGGATTATAAGTATCACTGAGCAAAAATGCCAGACTGAGTATAAACAAACTGATCCATCCTATCGTTTGTACTGTTTTTCCTACGATGCTATTTTCCATTCTTCGCTGCAACCCTTTCCACCACGGAACAGATGCAGCAATTCCCGCCAACAGCCAGGGCAAATAGTTTTTCAAATAGAAAACAGCCTGCTGATCGATCCACTTAGCTCCACCAAACAATGTCTTCAGCCAAATTCCCATGGCTCCCATGTCTTCCATGGCAAAGATTACCCAGCCAATCAGTACTAAAAATAACGTATACACATGCTGACATGCCACTGGCAGCTTTCGAATCCACTTTCCCAAAAAGGCTTTTTCTACCATTAAAAGTAGCGCATAGTATAAGCCCCACAGCACATAATTCCAGTTAGCGCCATGCCAAATACCGGTCAGCATCCAAACCACTAACAAATTGCGATACTGTTTAAAACGGCCTCCCCTGTTTCCTCCCAACGGAATATATACATAGTCCCTAAACCAGCTACTTAAGGAAATATGCCACCGTCTCCAAAAATCAGTAATGCTCTTTGCAATATATGGATAGTTAAAGTTTTCCAAAAAATCAAATCCGAACATGCGCCCCAGGCCAATCGCCATGTCGGAATAACCACTGAAATCAAAATAGATCTGAAGTGCATAGGCAACGGTTCCCAACCATGCACCTACAACACTGATCGTCCCTGCTGCCGTACTTCCAACAGCAGATCCGATCAATGGTGCACTCAGCTGTGTAAAAATATAGCCCACCTGATTGGCGATCAAAACCTTTTTACCTAAACCTACAATAAATCGGCAAAAACCATCGCTGAATCGATCCAGAGTTTCACAACGATTCTGCAACTGCTCGGCAATGGTACTGTACCTCACGATGGGACCGGCAATCAACTGCGGAAACAGGGCTACATAGGCTCCCAGATCCAACGGATTCGTCTGCGGTTTAGCCTCTCCTCTATATACATCAATGGTATAAGACATCGTCTGAAATGAATAAAAGGAAATACCAATGGGCAAAGGTAAATTCAAAAGAGGAAGGTTCATTCCAAGCAAAGAATTCATAGTGCCAATCACGAAATCGGTATATTTAAAAAAGCCCAGCATTCCCAAATTAAAGATCACAGTGGCATACACTGCTCGTTTTGCCCTTCGCCTATCACCTTTTTGATTCCAATGATCCGCATATAAAGCAAAGCTATAATCTGCAAAGGTTGACAGGATCATAAGAATCACATAAATAGGTTCGCCCCAGGCATAAAAAATCAAACTCATCACAAACAGGAGCGTATTTCGCATTCTATGCGAATTACGCCCCTTTGTGGGTAAACTGAAGTACAAAATCAGCATGATCGGTAAAAAACCGGTCAAAAACGTTATACTGCTAAATACCATTTCTTATGTTGCTTTCAGCTCTTAATTAAGATGTAAGCTGTGTCTCCTCATTTTTTCCGCTCCCCAGTCCCATACTGACCATGAGGCATTCATCGACTCTCTCCATGGATTCGTAGGACAAATGGCAAATGCGGTCTTTTAATCTGCGTTTATCGATGGTTCGAATTTGTTCCAACAACACCACCGAATCCCGCATGAGTTCAAATTCATTGGCCTGAATGGCCACATGGGTGGGCATTTTAGCTTTATTGATCTTTGACGTAATCGCAGCACAAATCACCGTGGGACTGTATCGATTACCAATGTCATTTTGAATAATGACCACCGGCCGAATCCCGCCTTGTTCCGATCCCACCACCGGACGCAGGTCCGCATAAAACACGTCGCCTCTTTTTATTAACATATTACAACACCCCATATCCTTCTCGCTTGAATCTTTATATTTTCAGGCTTTGCCCGGCCTATCTTTATTGAGCCACGCAGTCTTCTGATATATTCAGTTTAGCCTTTTTCTCGTTTCTTTATACAAGTAACCCGATTTTTATAACTCTATTTGAATTGCTTTCTGTTTCTTATTTTCCACCGGAAATCCATACGCGTGGAATGCGATCCGTCAATTGACAGATCAGTTCATAATGAATGGTTTCGGTAAGCAACGCGATCTCATCCGCTGTTATATCCTCTCCCATGAGCACCACCTCATCGCCAATGGCAACCTCCGGAATATCGGTAACATCCACCATAAATTGATCCATGCAGATCCTGCCGGCAATCGGCACTCTCTGATTTCGAATCTTAACATATCCTATGCCGGAAAGTCTTCTGGGGTAACCATCAGCATACCCTACCGGTATCGTGGCAATCCGGCGGCGTCCATTTGCTACATAAGCCCCCCCGTAGCCAATGGGCGTTCCATCTTCAATTTCTTTCAAATGAACTACATGACTGAGCAGGCTCATCACAGGTTTCAAATTTGTTTGCTGCCGATCCATCTCCTCCGACGGATATAACCCATACAGCATGATTCCTGCCCGCACCATCCATCTAATGCCCTTATTTTGCGCTGTATGCAGTCGATGAGCGGCGGGATATTCCATGATCGCTGCGCTGTTTGCTGTATGATGGATTGGAATATGAATCCCCCGTTCCGATAATTTGCCTAGCATATCATCATACCGCTGTTGTTGCCTCATAACCTCTTTTTTATCTATTTCATCGGCTCTGGCAAAATGTGTGAAAATTCCTTCCACTGCAAGACCAGGCAGCTTCATGATCCGCTCGATAGCGTCCACCGAATCCTCTGAAACATCGAAGCCGATCCGTCCCATTCCGGTGTCCAACTTCAAATGTACGAGTCCGGCTTTTTCTCCCGCGGCGGCTTTTTTCGATAAAATCTGTGCTTGTTCTTCACTGAAAATCGTTACATGTATGCCCTGCTGCAACGCCAGCTCGTATTGACTTGGATCGGTATATCCCAGCACCAGGATCGGTGCCTGAATTCCTGCGTTTCTGAGCTCTACCGCCTCTTCTATAATGGCTGTAGACAAATAATCGGCTCCCTCTTCCAGCAAGATCCGTGCCGTCTGCAGGGCTCCGTGGCCATAGCCATTGGCCTTTACCGTTCCCAACAGCATCACATCGGGCCCGATCTTACGCCGCACTTCCCGAATATTATGCCGCAGTGCATCTTCATCTATGTAGGCTCTAACTCTAAAGTACTCTTGATCGTCCAACATTATATTTACTCCCTTTTGCCCGTTGCAACGGGCATTTCGTCATCCATTAATTTGGAAATCCGCCTCATTCCATTCAGGATTTACTTGAAAATTCAAAAAAGTCATATGTAACGACGGTTCACCGGCTTCATCCGACACCACCAAAGAAAGAGGCAGTCCCGATCCTTTCGCTAAGCGCAGTTGCGCCGATACAATTTTACGATGCTCTCCCGGATACTGCGCGCTCATCAACAGCGTATTCTCTTCCCCTTCACAGGTGTCTCCTCCGTTTTGCAAATATGCTTCCAAAAAAGAATACAGCAAAAGTGCATCCCGAACCGGCGTGGGCTTTGCCTCCACCCTACCGCCAATGGTTGGATCCGATTGTACGATCCTGCTTCCATCGCATACCGTTAACACACCGCAAAAATTCTCCGGTTCCTGAATCTCCATTCGGTACTGGCCGGTTGCCCGGGCCTTTTGATGAACCACGTATTGATTCTCCCCTTTATTGGAAAAGAATACCACATTCACCTTGGCCTCATATCCATCCAACGACTGCAAAAATTTCAATGCGGATTCCTCATCGCTCACGTTGATCGTTGACTCTCCACTACAACCTGTTATAAGCATCACTATCCCTATCATACACCTAATCACAAAATTTTGCAAGTTCTTTTTCCATAATTTACCATCCATTTACAAATCCCCCATTAGTTGGTTTTTTACCTACTATATGGGGGATCGTATTTGAATATGAAATTAAGATGACTCTATCAGAGTTATATCTTTTTCAGCGCCATGCGCTAAAAACCTTACTCGATCTGCCAATCAACGGGGATCATACCGTGATTTTTCAGAAAAGCATTCGCCTTGGAAAAATGCTTGCATCCAAAGAATCCATTGTACGCCGATAATGGACTTGGATGAGCCGCTTCCAATACCAGATGATTCGGATTGGTGATCAGAGCCTTTTTATTGCGGGCATTACGACCCCACAACAGAAATACCACCGGTTTCTCGCGCTCATTGAGAAGTTCGATCACCCTGTCGGTAAAGATCTCCCAACCCATGCCTTTATGGCTATTAGCCTGTCCGGCTCGAACAGTCAACACAGCATTCAGCATCAATACGCCCTGATCAGCCCATTTTTTCAAATAGCCTGTTTTAGGGATGTAACAGCCCAAGTCACCGGCCAGCTCTTTATAAATATTCTGAAGTGACGGTGGAATATCAATCCCCGGTTTCACAGAAAAACTAAACCCATGAGCCTGTCCCGGTCCATGATAGGGATCCTGCCCTAAAATTACCACCTTTACATCCGCATACGAAGTACACTGCAAGGTTGAAAAAATTTCGTACATATCCGGATAGATAGTCTGACTGCGATATTCCTGAGCTAGGAAGTTATGCAGCTGCTTATAATAATCCTTTTCAAATTCCGGATCCAACAGCGTCTTCCAATCATTTGTAAACTTAGGTGCCATGATTTATGCCTGATATACTACACGACCATCGATCAGAGTAGCTACAGTTCTGGCATCCACATCCAGAATCGGATTCTTATCGTAAATTACGATATCGGCATCTTTTCCTACCTTCAAGCTGCCCACACGCTCATCCAGCTCCAGGATCTCAGCAGCATTGATGGTAATAGCCTTCAAAGCTTCCATCATGGGCAGACCGGATTTAGCAGCCAAACCGGCCATCAAAGGCAGATAATGACAGGGAATTACCGGATGATCGGTCATGATAGCGATCTTCATACCGGCAGCCTGCAGAACTGCAGGCGTGGTAAAGGATTTATTCATTAACTCAAATTTACTGCGATTACCAAAAGAAGGACCTACAATGGCAACTGCTTTTTCCTTAGCCAGATCCTCAGCGATCAAATGACCTTCAGTACAGTGATCCAGGGTAATGCGTACATTGAATTCCTTGGCAATACGAAGTGCAGTAAAGATGTCATCGGCTCTGTGAGCATGGGCTTTCAGCGGGATCTCACGATCCAGTACCGGCATAAAGGGTTCCATTTTGAAGTCCAGTTTAGGATTTTCGCCTTTCTTCTCAGCTTCTTCCTTAGCCTTCTTATACTCCACAGCCTTGAACAGAGTCTCACGCAATACAGCGGCAGTACCCATACGAGTGGTGATCTTACCCTTTCCATTGTAAACACGCTTAGGATTTTCACCAAAGGCGATCTTCATAGCTAAGGGAGCCTTTACGATCATATCATCCACACGATGACCATAGGTCTTAATGGCAGCAAACTGACCGCCTACCACGTTGGCAGAACCGGGACCGGTAGCCACCATGGTCACACCGTGTTCTCTGGCTTCCTGCAAGGAAATGTCGCGAGGATTAAAACCATCGATAGCACGAACATGAGGTGTAGTAGGATCTACCATTTCATTTACATCGTTACCTTCAAAACCAATGGATTCCTCACTCATGCCTAAGTGATCATGAGCATCAATAAAGCCGGGCAATACCAACTTACCGGTGGCATCGATCACCTCGGTACCCTCGGGAGCAGCAATATTTTCACCAATTTCTGCGATTTTACCGTCATTTACCAGAATGTCGCCGCATACGACCTGGTCGTTCTCCATTGTATAAAGTGTACCATTCTTAATGAGAATCATGATATATTCCTCCTTTTCCGCACTGCGGAAATTATTTTTCTGCAATTTTTTCCAGATGGATCTGCTCCACAATATCAGATGCCATCATACCATGGGTGCCGTAAATTTCCATTGCCCTATCACCGGCAGCCCCATGTAAATATACACCGGCGTAGGCAGCTTTAAATGCAGGCATACCCTGGGCACAAAGACCGGCGATCATACCCGCCAACACGTCGCCGGAACCAGCTGTGGACATACCATTGTTACCAGTATTATTATAAAAGATCCTGCCATCCGGTGCACACACTAAGGTCATGGCATCTTTTAACACCACAACACTTTCATACTGATCACGAATAGCTTTTGCTGCTTCCACCGGATGCTGCATGATTTCGGGTACGCTCTGCTTAAGAAGCCGAGAGGCTTCACCCAAATGTGGAGTCAAAATGGTGTTTCCTTTTCTCGCTCTGATCAAATCTGCTAATCCCTTGTCCTTGGCGATCCAATTCAGAGCATCTGCATCCAGCACCATGGGAATCTCTGTAGGCACCACTGTAAACAGTTTGTACAACATTTCTTTCACATAAGTTTCCTGACTCAGTCCCGGTCCCACCAGTACCGCCGTTGCCATCTGCACCTTATGTTCGATCCATTCCCACTCTCCCGCAGTATAGGGGGTGGTCACCGCTTCGGGAAGACCTGTCAAAACCACCATGGCTGTTTCCTTTGGAATTGCCACATTAACAAGGCCTGTTCCCATTTTATAGGCACTTTTAGCGCTTAAAAGGGCCGCTCCCGGCATACTACGACTTCCGCTTACACTGAAAAGCTGACCATATAACCCTTTATGGCTACGGTTCACCCGCGGAGGCAGAAGCTGCTGAATGTCTTCCCGATCTAACATGAACTGAACAGCATCTTTCAAAGACGGTACGCTATCGGGAATTCCAATATCCGCTACCGTAACCTTTCCTGCATATTCTTTCCCTGGGAACAAAACAAGACCCGGTTTCAATCGGCAGAAGGTCACCGTTTCATCAGCCTGAATCGCACAGCCCATTACTTGACCGCTGTTACCGGCAATACCGGAAGGAATATCCACCGCCATTACCTTTATATCTCCGCGGCTTCGTACTTTATTGACATATTTGATGATCTGATCAAACAGTCCCGCTACTTCTCTGTCCAAACCGGTACCAAACATGGCATCCACCACCCAGTCGCTCTGGTTGATGATCTTTTCCAGCGCCGAGGCCTGATCCTGAGTCAGCACCGAAATTTGATAAGCCTGCAGCATATCAAAATTGGTTTTAGCATCTCCAGTTAACATCCAGGGACTGCCCGCTAAAAAGATACGTACCGAATACCCCTGCACCTTCAGCATACGGGCAATGGCAAAACCATCGCCTCCATTATTACCTGTTCCACAGATCACAAGGATCTTTTGATCCTTGCTGCAGCTTTTCATCAATCTCTCCACTACACTTCGGGCCGCAGCCTCCATTAAGATCATACCCGGTATTTGAAGTTTTTCAATGCAATACCGATCGGCTTCTCTCATATTTTCAACAGGAACGATCCATTTCATATTTCAGTTCACCTCCCACACAGCCTCTTCTTCATACGATATTTTACACAAACTGCCGCCCACATAACGGGAGCGGCAGCTTGATGAATTATAAAAGTTCAAATCATTAAGTTTGACATCTGCAAACTATTTTACATAGCTTTAATGATACGCACCAGAATATCAGCCAAACCTACATTGTAACCGCTGCTGGCATACACACCGCAAAGGCCGTCCACCATTACGATAACAAGAGGCAGTTTTTCAGGATCCACATACATGCGGCGGCCCAGAGTATTCACATTTTCGGTGAAATCATCATATACTAAGCGGATATTCGGGATCTTAGCCAAAGCCTTCGCCAAGGTAACCTGTTTCACTGCATTTTCACTGCGCAGCATGAAGATGATATCGCCATCCAGGTTACGGAAGTCCTCTTCCTGTTCCATCATCTCATTCAGAATATGCTCGGTGGGCTCTTTTCCTTCTTCGATCCATACCAAAATATTCTTACGCTTTTCAAGCAGGGTACTAACTTTTACCTTCTGGCCCTTCACCGGCTGCAGATCAAAGTCCACAATGGCATTGTGGGACAAGGTCTCTGCCAGATCTACATGACGCTTCTGCAGCGGGATCTGAACCTCTTCCCCTGCTTTAATGGCAAACAGATATGCAAAGGCATACATATGACCATTGGGCAGACGGTTCACGGTGATCAAACGATACTCGCCCTCTTCCAACTGGCAACGGAAAATACCATTTTCATCAGCACCGGGCATATCGATACGACGATAAATACCATTATCCAGACGTCCCACAGTAAAGGTCTGACGGTAGATCCAGTCCTCCGGTTTATCGCAGCTCAGTTCCAGGGCGCCTTTAACGGTCACTTCAACAGTCTTGGCCTTTACAAACTGATCGCCATCCAGGTACTCAGCTTCACTATCCACGGGATTCAATCTGGCCGGAATACCCAAGCTGCGGCAGATGGCAACATACAGGATCTTTTTGCTGATCTTATCGGTCTTGCCACTCACCAGAGCCTGTGCAGGAGTATAGAACAGATCATGATAATCCATCTGCGGCTGTGCATCCATATTTTCTTCGATCCAGCCCATGATCTTGGCCGGCTCTTCCACGAAACTCTTCTTAGCAGCTGCATTGAAGAAGTTCTGAATGAACTCTCTGTACTGGGTCAGAGTCTCATTGAATACACGGGGACACAAAATATAAGGAACAAAAATATCATCGCAGTACGCCTGGCTGTAATCCATAGCAGCATTCAGATGCTCATCCAGCACAGCCTTCTTTACATCGCGGTAATCTTTCTTAGTCAAAGTCTTCAGCAGAGCTTCACGGTATTTAGCATCTGCTTCGGTACCCTCTGCCAGGAAGGCAGCCAGTGTATCAAAGTTACCTTTAGCCAGATGCAGGATCTCCTGAATCTCTTCATTATATTTACCGGCCTCAGCTTCACAATAGAAACCTTCAATACGTTCATTGCGCATCTGAGTACCCTTTTCCATGCGGGCGTCGCGGTATTCACGCTGCTCATCATTCAGGGTTCCGGGATGCATCGGATAATCCAGAGGAGCGATAAAATCGAAGGACTCCCACTCACCCTTTGCGCCCAGACTCTCGCCCAGAGTCAAGGTCACTTCTCCATCTTCTTTAATATATACCATCTTCTCCGCCATCATACCATTTTGAACGGCATGAACCTGGATCTGACCCAGACCCAAACGGATGTCAATAATACCTTCATCATTTGTGAGCATGTTGGCAACAGAAGCAAATTCGGCCATGTTCAGGATTTCAAAGCGAACCAAAGCGCCCTTTGCCGTCTGGCCGGCCTGATCCACTACTTTCACCCTCAGAGCCTTGGTAATGGCATAATGCTCGGTAATATGTTCGTAGGTTACACCCTCTTCCACATGGCAGGCAGCTGCGCGGTCAGCGCCGTACAGAGCCACCAGATCCTCCTGATTGTCAGCGCCGGTAAAGGTACGGGTATGTACCAACATAGCGCGGGAAGATGCGTTGGTGAACCAGCCTTTGTCCACAATGGGCTCCGGCTCGCAAGCACCAATAAAGTGCCACTTGCCATCGATATATACCTCTACCCATGCGTGATTGTCATCACAGTGAGACCACCAGGGTGCGTACACCTGACGGGCAGGAATACCTACACTGCGCAGAGCGGTTACCGCAAAAGTGGATTCCTCACCACAGCGGCCGCTGCCGGAGCGATATACGGTAATGGCAGAAGAGGTACGGTCGTCTGCACTCTGATAAGTAGCATTTTCCTGAGTCCAGAAGTTGATTTCCAAAGCAGCCTGCTCCATGTTCATGTCTTTCACACGGTCATAGATCATGCCGTAGAACATGCGGCGGCACTCTTCAATATCTTCGGTATTGATTCGGGGATACAAAACATAATCGGCAAAAATCGCCTCAGGCAGATCTTTGCACCACTGGATCTCATTTCGCACTTTCAGGGCGTGCTCCACATAGGGGATCCAGGTTTCAAAGCTGTAGTCGGCCACGTCTGCTAGGGGCAGGGTCGCATACAAATATGTCATCCAGTCTTTCACACAGCCATCCAGAGCTGCCAGGCCCTTGGTTACTTCTTCCTGCTTACCGCCAAAGAACGGCAGTCTCTGCTGCAGTTTCTGCTCTGCATATGCTAAACGATGTTGTTCCATTGGGAACCTCCTTTTTTCAAATTATTCTCTTTCCTTCAGGCCTTCCATCAAAGCATTATAAGCAGCTCTGATGTTTTCTTCCTTAGTCTGCCAAACTTCAAACTCGCTCAAACTGGGCAGACCCATGTTTACACCCTCTTTACGGTACTTCATACCGCTGTCCAGCGTGATCTTACCGGACAGATGGAAGCTTGTCAGCGTAGTGCTGCGCACCATCTTTGCAATGACATCTGCATTGACACCGGCACCGGCAAGAATGTCCACCTTGCCTTCGGCCTTCTCCACCAGCTGACGGATCAAATCCTCGCCTGCCAGGCAGCTATTTTTCTGACCGGAAGTGAGGATGGTGTTGATACCCAGTTCTTTGCACTGTTCCAGTGCTTTAAAGGGATCGTTGCACACATCAAAAGCACGATGCAGGGTAATGCTCATATCACCAGCCGCATCCACCAGCCGTTTCATTTTGGGCATATCCAGATTACCATCCGCATCCAGACAGCCAATCACAACGCCGTCAGCACCGGCTTCGCGAAATAGTTTAACTTCTTCTTCAATAATATTCATTTCATGTTCGGTGTACAGGAAGTCGCCAAAACGAGGACGCAGCAGTACATGAACACGAATGCTGGTATTTTTCTTGATTTCATGGAACAAAGCTAAACTGGGACTAGTACCACCAATAATCAGGTTAGCACAAAGTTCCAAGCGGTTTGCACCGCCCTTTTCTGCCATAATAGCAGATTCCACGCTATCTACACAGCACTCTAAAACATACTTCATAGGAATTCCTCCTGAATCATAATATTAATGTGTGTTTCTATAATAATGCACAGGTCGGGCATCATAATCATTATTTTAATTGTAGCTTTTTGCACAAGTAATGTCAAGGAATTTTTATGTCATGGCCGCCTCTTCTACATTTTTCTCACGGTTTTGCGGATCCAGAAAAAAATTTTTAAAACTATATCACCCAAAATCTTGTCCGCGAATACAGTATAGTATCAAGTGGTTAACCCCACTTGAAAATCAAAATCAAAAAGGAGATTTTAATTATGGAATGCTACAACAACGGTTGCAACAATAATAGCAGCATCTTCTACCTGATCATCCTTCTGTTCCTGTTTGGCAACAACAGCTGCGGTTTTGGAAACGGCTGTGACAATGGCTGCGGAATGAGCGTAAACAATGGCTGTGGTTCTCCCTGCGCCGCCAACAATGGCTGCGGCTTCTTCGGCGGTGACTCCTGCTGGATCATCCTGCTGCTTCTGTTCTTCTGCCGCTAAGCTTTCAGATAGTGAATGGAAAAACCGCCGGTAATCGGCGGTTTTTCTTATAATAAGTTATAAAATCTATTCATACATTCTCTTTTCGGTACAACTCAGCGGCACTTCGGATCTCCCAGTCTGTCGCATCCAAGAGCTCCACCGCCTTTTCTGCCTCACAATGACAGATATCACAGACAATGTTAATAACACGCTGCCGTAATTTGATGTTGTAAGGCTTGAGATTTACCATCATATTTTCGTAAACTCTTCCGGTCTTGACCATAGCGCAGGTGGTAAGCATGTTCATGACCATTTTGTGGGCTGTGCCCGCTTTTAAACGGGTAGATCCTGTGATTACCTCAGCACCCGTATCGGTAACGATAGCATGGTCACTCACTGCAGCAATGGGTGAATTATCGTTACAGGTCAAGGCAATGGTCCTGGCACCCAACTCTCGTGCTTTTTGCAAACCTCCTACTACGTACGCGGCTCCTCCGGCCACCGATACTCCTACCACCACATCTCCTGCCGAAACACCGCGCACCTCAACATCGATAGCACCTTGATCACCCAGATCCTCTTCATTCTCACTGGCAGCAAACATTCGCTTCTGACCACCGGCTATGATGCCCTGAACCATAGAAGGATCTGCGCCAAAAGTGGGAGGGCATTCTACTGCATCAATTACTCCCAGTCTTCCGGATGTGCCGCAACCGATGAAGAATAAACGATGGCCGGTATTAAAAGCCTGTGCAATCATGTCGATTCCTTTCGCAATGGCTTCCGACTGCTCCTCTACAGCTTGGGCAGCCCGAAAGTTCTCTCTTGACATAGAAGCTACCATTTCTAAAGAAGTCATCTTATCAATATTCATAGTATATTCGTTACGCATTTCCGTTTTCAGCATGATGTGTTTCCTCCAAGAATTTCATATAGTTTTCATAAAAATTATTTATAAAAGATTCGTCGTAGTTACCCAACATTCGACAACCGCCTACTGCGGCACCGCAAATGGGCGGCTTGTCACTAAAATAAAGTCTTAATCCCGACGCTAACTTATCTTTCAAAACCTGTTCTAAAATAGACTGAAAATGTGTCATTCCTCCAGCCATTACGATCTCGTTGCCACAGTCGTAACGCTCTGCAGCAATATTGATCTGCCGAGCCAAAAGTCGTGCATTTTTCTCTACGATTTCCTTTGCCACCATATCTCCGTGGCTATAAGCCTCAAAAACCATAGGAGCAAGGGCAGCAATTCCATCCTGTCCCAAGCGATAAATTTCTCCCAGATTCTCCATCACCGATCCGTTAAATCTTGCTTGAGTCATGGCAGTCAAACAGGTTGCAGGACCCATTCTTTCTTCATCTGACAGAGCGGCATGCAGAAGATCCCGCCCGAAATCATATCCGCTGCACCCAGACTCCCATAACCATCCCCATCCACCAACGCGGTGCATATCGTCCTTGGTTTTGGCATAGATTACGGATCCTGTGCCACAGATTACAGCAATACAGGTTTCTTTTGTCGATGCACTGTAAATTACGTTGGTAACATCGGAGGCTACCGTACTTTGCAGCATGGGATATGTTTTTTTGAAAAAAGAATTATACTTTTTTCGTGTTGCTTTTAGACCGCAACCAGCTATACCGGCATACACAGCAGTAATATTCGGTTCAAAAGCAAGAAGCTGATCCATTCCATTCTTTAATATGGCTTCTGCTTTTTCCATACCCACTATATTGGAATTACTTCCGGCCAAAACCAATCGTTTTCGTATTTCTCCTTCTTCTGTACAAAGGATAAACTCTGTTTTGGTACCACCGCCATCAATTGCAACAAACATACGCATACTCTGCCCCATATCTTCATTTTTCAAAAGCCGATCAGGAGATACTCCAAAGACTTCTGATATTTTGCATAAGTTTTCTAAATCCGGTACAGATTTTCCTGTTTCCCATTTAGATACGTTTTGTGCTGTAACATATAGTTGTTTTGCTAACTCGCTTTGAGTCAGCCCCTTCAGTTTTCGATATTTTTTCAAATTATCTGCTACATTACTTTGCCGATACATTTTGTATGCCTTTCCTCTCCCAGTTTCGCTTCAACAATATCATACTTTCATGTATATTACAACCAACAATTCGAATCAATGCCTCAAAATTCAACCAATAGTTGTATTGCAGTAATTTCGATTCTTCCTTGCCTTTTCTGTAATTTCATGTATAATGATATCAAAACTTATGTAATCGTTATCATTTTATTCAGGAGGCCTTTCCTATGGCTACCATCAAAGAAGTAGCGGATCTGGCCGGTGTATCTGTTGCCACTGTATCCCGTTTTTTAAACACTCCCGACACCGTGAAACAAACTACCCGTGAAAAAGTTGAAAATGCCATTGAAGCCTTAAGCTACCATCCCAACTATTTAGGCCGTACCCTTCGCCTCATGGAAACCAAACGGATTCTGGTAGTTTTAAACACCATTTCCAACCAGTTCTATTCCCGTGTAGTTCGTGGTATTGAAGACAGAGCAAAGGAAGATGGTTATTCTGTGCTTCTATGCGTGACCCGCGGTAATGAGGATAATCTAAAGGAATTCATTAAGATGCTGGAAACCCGTGAAGTCGACGGCATGATCTTGACATCTCGAGAAATTTCTGAAGCTGATATTCTGACTTTAAGCCGCTCCTGTCCCATCGTTTGCGCCTGCGAACCCATCAAAAATAAAAAAATCCCGCTCATCAGTATCGACGATGAACAGGCCGGTTATGATGCTGTTCGCTTCCTTCTTAAACAAGGTAAAAAATGTATCGCCCTATTTGGTGCCGGAAGAAACTTCTACAGTTCCACCCTTCGAGAAAAAGGAGCCAAACGAGCCCTAGCTGAAGCCGGTCTTTCTCCCTGCTATATTTCCGAAGAAGGTTTTACCTATCGAGCCGGTATTCGTTCTGTCTGCAATTTAATGGATGAAAAAACTGACCTTCCCGATGCGATCTTCGCCTTCGCTGACAGCTGTGCCATTGGTGCTATCAATGAATTATCCAAACGTGGCTATTCTGTCCCCGATGATATTTCTGTTATGGGATTTGACAACACCGCCATTTCTGAAATGTTCATTCCCACCTTGACCACAGTATCTCAGCCTCAGCACACCATCGGCTATCAAGCCATGGACATGCTGATCCATCAGATCAAAGGCCAGAACTACACCAAGCGCTATACCGTAAACCACGAAATCATCTACCGCGACTCTCTGAAGTAAGATTGGACTATATCGATTCTGCAAAGCGACAGGTCAATTCGCTTGCGTTCAATGTCTGAAGTCAATCACCACAAAAAAGTGGCATTTTCAACGCACATACCACTGTAGTGCTTGAAAATGCCACTTTTTAAATTACTCTTCTTCCTCTTCTTCCAACTCATCAATATCTTCCACCGGAGGCTCCAGACCTTCGATTTCGATACCGTTCTTCTGTGCGTAATCCCACAGAGCTGCGTGAATTGCCTGCTCCGCAAGCAGTGAGCAATGTACTTTTACCGGGGGCAAACCATCCAAAGCTTCCATAACTGCTTTGTTGGTCACCTGCAGGGCTTCCTGAATGGTCTTACCCATTACCAACTCTGTTGCCATACTGGAAGTTGCAACCGCTGCACCGCAGCCAAAAGTTTTAAACTTTACATCGCGAATAATGCCATCTTCCACTTTCAGGAAGATTCTCATAATGTCGCCGCACTTTGCATTGCCAACGGTGCCTACACCATCAGCATTGTCGATCTCACCCACATTACGGGGATTCATGAAATGATCAATTACTTTCTCAGAATACATAGTAAATTTCTCCTTATCGAATCAGTGTATTTTATCGTTTATTTTTCATAAAATCTTCATATAGCGGGGACATATCTCTCAAACGCTGCACGATAGGGGGCAGTTTTTCCAGGATATACTCCACATCTTCCATGGTATTCTCGCGACCAAAGGTCAAACGCAGAGAACCATGGGCGATCTCATGGGGCAAACCAATGGCCAGCAGCACATGGGAAGGATCCAAAGATCCACTGGTGCAGGCCGAACCACTGGAAGCATAAATACCATTCATATCCAGCAGCATCAACATGGATTCACCCTCGATGAACTCAAAACTGAAATTTGCATGTCCGGGCAGACGATTGGTACGATGTCCGTTCAGTCTGGCATAAGGAATAGCTTCCAACACGCCATCGATCAAACGGTCACGCATTTCGCGGAGCTTCACATTTCTCTCTTCCATATCGATCGTTGCCAGTTCCACTGCCTTACCAAAGCCCACGATACCGGCTACATTTTCAGTACCGGCACGACGTTTGCTCTCCTGAGCACCACCGTGGATGAAAGAAGGAATACGAATACCTTTTCTCACATACAGAGCACCCACTCCCTTGGGACCATACAGCTTATGAGCGCTCATGGATAGCATGTCGATCTTCATAGCTTCCACATCGATGGGCAAGGTACCCAAAGCCTGTACAGCGTCCACATGGAACAATACTTTATGCTCACGGCAGATGCTGCCGATTTCTTCAATAGGATTAATAGTTCCGATCTCGTTGTTGGCCATCATGATGCTTACCAAAATGGTATCCTCATCGATCGTCTGCTTCAAAGCCTCCACTGATACCACACCGTCAGCATCCACCGGCAAATAAGTGATACGGAATCCTTGCTTTTCCAAGTACTCACAGGTATGCAGCACTGCATGATGCTCTACAGCAGAGGTAATAATGTGTTTTCCTTTGGCGCCCAGCGCTTCGGCAATTCCTTTAATGGCCCAGTTATCAGCCTCGGTACCGCAGCCGGTAAAATAGATTTCACGAGCCTTAGCTCCAATACCTTTAGCCACCTGTTTTCTTGCTTCTTCCAAAGCCATTTTGCTCTCCTGAGCCACCTGATAAATACTGGAAGCATTTCCATATTTCTCAGTGAAGAAGGGAAGCATGGCCTCCAGTACTTCCGGTCTTACCGCTGTGGTTGCCGAATGGTCGGCATATACGACTCTATTTTTCATTACATACTCCTTTTCCCATGGAAACAGCCTGCTTAGCTTCCGGTTTCATTCCGATCAGTTCAGCCAGCGTCATGCTGTCCACCGCGTCATTTATACTATCATTAATTCGTTTCCATACATATTGAACTACACAGCCATCTTGCCTTGCGCAAGGGTTTCCGGTATCGGTAACACAGCTCACTGTTGTCAGTTCGCCTTCACCGGCCCTCAGTACTTCACCCACTGTGATTTCCTCCGGTGAACGGGTCAGCTTAAAGCCACCCGCAGCGCCTCTGGCCGTTTCGATCAGTCCATCTGCTTTTAATTGTCTAAGCAGCTTTTCCAGATATCGTTCTGTAACCCCTGTCTGTTCGGCCATCATAGTAATCGATAAAAAATCATCAGCTTGGCTTCTCTGTTGTCTGGCAAGCACAACCATGGCTCTAAGGCTATATTGGCCTTTTGTTGACATTTTCATTCGTCGGCCACCTCAATTCCTACTATTTTGGTCGTGTTTATGATAGCACACTGTCCTATTTTTGTCAACGCTTTTATTTCCTTTTCATACCAGTTTTTTCTTCGACATATAGTATATGAAGAAACCGAAATTGGAGGCTCCATGAAACGTAGTTCTCTTATTACCGGCACTCTTTGGCTCACTGGTGCCGGACTCATTACTCGCCTGCTCGGCTTTGTTTACCGCATCTATTTATCCAATCTGATCGGCTCAGAAGGCATGGGGTTATATCAGTTAATCTCCCCCATCTATTTTTTATTATTCACACTTTGCTCCTCCGGTTGTCACACCGCTATTTCTCAGCTGGTGGCAGCAGAACAAGCTCGAAATCATACCGCCAATATGTGCCGAATTCTTTGGATCTGCCTACTTCCGGCCACCCTTCTCGGTATCGCATGTACCTCACTTGTTTACTTTGCCTCTCCTTGGATCGCCGCACACATTTTGCACGATATCCGTGCTGCCGAAAGCATCCGCATCCTCTGTTTGGGACTCCCCTTCTGCATTTCAAGCACCTGCCTCAAAGCCTACTTCCATGGTCTGCGTCATATGCACGTACCCGCCACAGAACAGGTGGTGGAACAGCTCTGCCGCATGGGTGTCATTTACTGGCTCTCTCCCCTGTTCTCCACCAATAACATTGCCCTCACCTGCCGCTATGTTGTCTTCGGTACCCTGGCAGGGGATTTCATTAGCTGTTTATACACATTTTTCGCCTATGGCCTGCACCGCAGGCAAACCGGACGTTTTCCATCGCTTTCTGTTATGCGGGCTGCCCCCTATCGTCGCCTCCTCCCTTCGATTTGGCTCATTGTACTTCCTGTTACCGGCAGCCGACTTTTGACTCAGCTTTTATCCAGCTTTGAAAACATAATCCTTCCCTCGGTACTACAGCGCTCCGGCCTTTCAGCCTCCGCAGCCCTGAGCTTATATGGTGAATTTGGCGGCATGGTCATGCCCCTGCTCACCTTTCCCACCATCATCACCGGTGCTCTTTCCTCCAATTTACTTCCTTTAGTGGCCGCTGCAAAGGCAGGAGGTAATTTGCGGCGCATTCACACATCGATCCAGCAAAGCCTTCGGCTTACGTTTTTGATTGCCTTTCTTTTTACTGCTCTCTTTGGTGCATTAGGAGTTCCTTTGGGTGATCATATCTATCCCGGTACCAATGCCGGTTCCTTGCTTCAACTTCTTTCTGTCTTCTGTCCCTTTATATACCTGCAGACCACTCTCAGTGGTATTCTTAACGGTTTGGGTCTGCAGGCACATATATTCCTTTATCAGCTGATTTCCAGCGGCCTACGTATTTTTATCCTGCTTACCTTTGGACCTGTCTATGGTTTTACTGCCTTCCTCGCCGGCTTACTTATCAGTTTGATCCTCGGTACCCTCCTCAGTCTTCGCAAGATCACCTCCACCTATCATCTTAAACTACAAACCATGACCTCCATTATTTTACCGTTTTTATCCGCTGCCCTTACCTATCTGCTGATCACCCTATTCACTCGCTATTCCATTATTTTTTCCGTTTCCAGTACACTTTCACTGCTCCTTCACCTTTTACTTGGAAGTTCTCTGTACTTTCTTTTGCTGATCCTGACAAAAAGTGTAACAAAAAAGGACCTGCATGAGGTCCTTTATCTTATGAAACATAATACTTGATCCAATTATTAAACAAGGTTTCGGAATGTTCGTTCCATACATTCATCGGTGCCTTAGTATCATCATTTTCCGGATAATATTGATAGGGCATTTGAATATCCATTCCTTTTGCTAGATCCCGGCGATACTCCTGATCCAAAGTATTTGCCTCGTATTCCGAATGCCCGGTCACAAAGATCCAGCGATTGGCTTCATCCAGCACCAGATACACCCCTGCCATAGCAGATTCCGCCACGATTTGCAGCTGACTATGTTTCAAAATTTCTTCTTTTGGAGTATAAGTATGTCTGGAATGCGGGGTCACAAACGGTTTCATATCCGTAGACAAGGGACATTCCGTTGTCACCTCATGGGGAAAGATACCAAATTGCTTCTGTGGTAGAGGCCGTTTCGGTACACCGTAATGATAATACAACCCAGCTTGGGCTCCCCAGCAAATATGCAAAACTGATTTCACATGGGTTTTACTCCACTCCATCAGCTGCGCCAATTCCGGCCAATAGGTCACCTCTTCGAACTCCATATTTTCCACCGGAGCTCCGGTAATGATCAAGCCGTCCCATTTTTCTTCACGAATCTTAGAAAAAGTGGTATAAAAGCGATCCAGATGTGCCGGATCCACATGGGTGGAACGATAGCTCTCAGTAGTCATAAAGGTCACATCCACCAACGCCGGCACTGCCGCCATGCGGCGCAGCAGCTGTCGCTCTGTCTGCTCTTTTAAAGGCATTAGATTCATCACGGCCACTTTAAGTGCTCCCTCATTTGTTTGAGAAAAGATATATCCTTCCTTCTCCAATTCTGCAATAGCCGGAAGTCCTGCGATGTTTACCACTGCCATACCCTGCTTCTCCTCTGGTTCTTTTGGTTATTTCTTGGCTTTCTATGAAATTAACAATTCTTATGCATTCAGTTTCTGATTGTACAATGCGCCCAGCAAATAGATCACAGCTAAAATAATACCGGCCGCAATTCCAATTAAAGGCCATATCACATTGCCATAACCCAACACTCGAAGATTATATGCAACACACAGGATCACCGTCAGCAGTGCACCGCCCATGCAAAGCTTTGCCTTTTCAGGGCGATTCCAAAACATAACACCCATAACACCAGCGGCCATTTGAACCAATGCCCATACAGCACCCAGTACAACAGGAGTCCAAAAACCGGCCACTGTCATTGACATATGAATCAAAGAAGCTGCTTCAAAACCATTCACAGCCAGAATCGCTAAACCAAATATGATCCATACGAAGGACACAACTCGTAATACTCTTGAACCTTTCATTGCATCCTCCTTATACTTCTACCCAGCAACCAGGATTTTCTTCGGCAAATTTAGCTGCTTCCAAAATTTCAGCAATCCACACGGTTTCATTCTCATCCACACCCACTTCACCGGTCTGGAAGAAATGCAGCATTACTTGCATCAATCGTTCAAACATCTCAGTGGCATTTGCATAGGATGCAACCGCACCATCGGCATATTTAATGGTTGCAGCAAAGTTACCATCACCCATCAAATGAGCGTAGCCGATTTTTCCACTCTCGAAATTAACCACATAATTGGCAGAACCTGCGGTTTTATTATACATCATTTCCACAGCTCGGTCCTTTAATACCGCCACCATGGGTTCGATTTGATGGATCAAGTAATTTTCAGGCTGACCGGGACCGGTCAGGACGATCATTTCAGCTTCTTTTTCCGGCAGTTCCATACGTTCTTTAGCGAAACGAAGGGCCGATGTAGAAAACATAGGAGTCTTGTTTTCCTTTGCCAAAGCCACTAAATCACGGGCAATTTGCGCCGTGGGCGCAAAGGTCTTGTCCACATATACTCTTTTGCCGCTACGCAACGGAAGCTGGCACAGATCCCAATGCTGCTCCGGATTATCTGGAGAAAGAACAATGATATAGTCACTCTTTTCGATGAGTTCTTCAATCGTATCGCATTGCTGCACATCCATATCTCGGCACCACTGTTCAGTAGTACGTCCACCCAAAGGAGAATCGATGGCGCCATAAGCATAGTCCACGGTGATCTCGCCATTGGAAGCTTCCTTTAGCCATGTTGGGTAGTTATTGGCATGCCATTCATCTAAAAAATAATCAATAAAGCCAATTGATTTATGCATAATTGATCTCCAATCTGTTTTTACGGTTTTCGAAAAAACCAAATACTCTTTACATTATACGTTTAGTTCGACGATAAAGCAAGGGAATTTACCAATTGTTCAAATATTTCAGCGATCTTGGTGGCACAGTCCTCTCCCACACTATTAGTTTCTTCATAGTGGTTTTCGCCACTGTCGTCCATGGTTTTCAGCAAATAGGGCACCTCTTCATTCAATAAAAAATCCGACGGCGGTACAATATAGCCCAGTTCATCGTTTGCCAAACCGATCACTAACAAATTATCGTAACCGACTTCAGCCGCAATTTCTGCCAAAGGCATCGGATTTTCTCCTTCCGGATTATGCTGTGCTGCCTCGCCGCCCCATACAAGTTCAGGGAAGATCTCACCGGGCAGCAGGGCCAATAACAAGTCACCCAATTGAAGCACTGTCATTTCGGAATGCAGCATATATCCCGTGGCACTGTCACCTTTACTGATTTCATTTTCCAGTACGCCTAAGAATTTATAAAACAGGTAACCCGTATTGTCCATAGCTACTTCAAACTCTTTTCGTGCGAACTGAAGATCCGGCCTGATCTCTTCTTCCTCTTCAATTGACAACGCAAAGTCAGTCAACTTTCGGGCCGTAATATTCATATTATTAACATAGAGACCAGTAAATTCCTTTGTCATGATCAGTCCACCAACGGCTCCGGGCATAAACATAGCTCGATCCCCAGTTTCTTCCTCGATCCAGTCACACATAGTGCCCGGGAAATCCCGACTGATCATGGCATTATCGCCCCTCAGTGCCTCGGCGTGGGCACCGTAGATATACATACGAATTCCTGCAGCCGTTGTTTCATCGGGTTCAAACCGTAATTGATGCAGATATGCATCGTAAATAAGAGGATATCGGGAATCCCGAAGCATCGGTGCCATAGCTTCGGTATCCACACAGCCATAATACAGCTTACCGGTTGTACGGTTTCCCGCAGCCTCCTGTGCCGCTATAACTGCTGCTTCTATTACATTTTCCATGTATTCATCATTTTTACCATCTACCATAGGAGGTCCCCACAATCCCAGGGTATCCACTCCCGCATGATCATGGGTAGAATACACATTCACAGCTTTACAGTCGGTTTCCTTACATAGAGTTTCCAAACGGTCCCGTATTTTTTGTACAACAGGACTGCCTAGGCCGACACAGTCGACACCGATCAGAAGAACTCCTCCTGCTCCGGCATCCATCCATACAGCCTGCGCTTTACAAAGATCCAACACACCGGCCGGCTCCCAGCCATTGTTATAACCGGCAATGTAATAAGGCTGTGAGTCATCTTCCGGCATAGCAATATCACAAGCGCCAAAACCCATAGTCCACTGCGCTTCCCCTTGAAGTTGCTCCTGCGTGCGGTATATTTGTACTTTATCTTTACCCTCGCATCCATTCAGCATCGCTGCTACCAGTGTGGCCATTAGGATCAAAGCGATCATCTTCAAAGACGTTTTATTATATGCAGAACCCTTCATCTGTTTTCCCTCCATCAAAATACACC
Organism: Bianqueaceae bacterium; assembly: GCA_045631245.1. Lineage (GTDB taxonomy): Bacteria > Bacillota > Clostridia > Lachnospirales > Bianqueaceae > CALWPV01. The sequence goes on along the minus strand of JAZQUJ010000138.1, from coordinate 13,339 downwards.
ATGCTGCAGCGCACTGTATAAAAATTGGATCACTACACCAAATTGAACTTCATTAACATTAGTAAACCAAAGTGTTACAATTCCTATTAAAACTACGGCCACAAGAATCCACAGGAGCCCTAAAATGATTCCTATGGTATAAATAGCCTTTTTATTTTTCTTTTTAAGCTTTAAGAATTGAAAATATCGGAGCAGCCCCCAAGCTAAAAGCACACAAAGAATTAAGAGCAGCCATGAAGGCAGATCCACCTTGGCCTCACTTAGCTGATCAAAGATAGCCGCAAAAGTTTCCGTATCCGTTCCTAATCCAATAAGTCCTCCTAAATTTCTTATGATCGCTCCTAATTTATGTATCAGCATCGAGATACCCAAGCCGATCATTAATGATAACCCAATTCCACCAATGATAATTTTTGTCGTTTGTTTTGATAGTTTGGTTCTCATAAATATCCCTCTTCCTTTGCTTATAATATTTTTATTATAACGAATGCAAAATTGGTTTTCAAGCGGATCCATTGACATTTTCTTCTTCTTTACATAAAATATAGCCATATCATTCTATCGTTCCCATACAAAAAGGAAGATGAAACATGTCAAATCGAAAGAATCTATTATTTGTTTTCGCCGATCAATGGCGGGCCGATGCCATGGGCTATGCCCATGTCGATCCGGTTTTCACTCCTAACATGGATGCTTTTTGTGCTGAAGCTACCTATTGCGACCACGCCTTCAGCACCTTTCCTCTATGTTCGCCCCATCGTGCCAGTCTGATCACCGGCAAGTATCCTTTATCTCTTGGCTTTTTTACCAACTGTAAGCCCGGCCTATCGATGCGCCTTGCAGACTCTGAAATTGGTATCGCTGAAGTTGCAGCTGCCAATGGATATCAAACCGCTTACATTGGAAAATGGCATCTGGATGAGCCGGAAGTCAATTATTCTTCTGCACCAATTTCCGGTGCTAAAGATTGGGATGCTTTTACCCCACCCGGAGCACGTCGCCATGGTTTTGAATATTGGTATTCCTATGGCACATACGATATGCATTTGAATCCACACTACTGGCAGGACACCCCTGATATGATCTGTCCAGGCGTTTGGTCGGTGGAACATGAAACAAACCAGGCGATCCACTATTTACAGGATATACGTCAAAAAGATCAACCCTTCATGATGTTTTTATCCTGGAATCCGCCCCATAGTCCCTATGAGCAGGTACCGCAGCGCTATTTGGATTTATACTCCGATGTAGATCTCAAAGAAAATGTGACTTCCTGTGAAACCTACCACCACACCTGGGAGCCCGGTCCTCAAACCGCAGAAGAGCTCAAACAAACAACGCGACAATACTATGCCGCGGTCAGTGGACTAGATGACCAATTTGGTCGTCTCATCGATTATCTAAAGCAGGAAGGACTATATGATGACACCGTGATCGTTCTCTCGGCTGATCATGGTGATATGATGGGATCCCATGGACTGATTGGAAAACATGTATGGTATGAAGAATCCATCCGCATTCCCTTCGTTGTTCGCACCGGAAGTAACGCCAAAACCTATTGCCATACCTGTATCGGCAGTCAAGATATGATGCCTACCCTTCTGGGTTTATTGGATCTTCCGATTCCCACTACTGTCGAGGGCGAGGACTGTTCTCGGTACATCACTGCCGATGTTGAAGATCTGTCCCGTACATGCTATCTTTGCGCTACCCCCGGACGCGCACCGGTGGTTGAAAAATTCAAACAATATGGTAAAGATCCTAAAGCGTATGGTTGGCGCGGTGTACGCAGTCAGAATCATACTTATATCATAGAACTGGGGTACGATGTGGTACCGACCCCTCAGCGATATTTATATGATATAGCCTCTGATCCTCAGCAGCTTCATCCACTGCCTCTGGATGACGAAAACACTCTTAACTTGGCTCGCCAATATGAGCAATCTATCATGCACTGGTTATTACACCAGAATGATGATTTCGCTGCTCTGTGGAAGGCGACAGCTGATACTCTATAAAAGTTTTAAGGCATACCTAATGGTATGCCTTTTTTCATTACTTCACTCTTATCGTTCAATTAAGGGACGATTTTCCAATATTCGCTGTGGTATGGTTTCCAAACACCGAGCAAGAGTATAGAACCCATACAGACCCGGTAGTTTTCTAAAAGCCTCGCCCCAATGAGAATTGCGAAACTGTGGGGTATGAGCATCGGAGGCAATGCAATTTGCCCAGCCTTTTCTCAGCAAAAGATCTGCACAATAAAAAGCATTTTCTCCAAACAATCCCAGAAGGCTGTCCCTGTTCACCTGAACACCATAGCCTTTTCTCTGCCACTGCTTAGCCATTTCCGGATGCTGTCTTACTGCACGATATCGCTCCGGATGAGCAATCACAGGAGTAAATCCGGCAGCAGCACACCGGTCCAGCAGCCAGTCGAAATATTCCTCTTCCTCGTCATAAAAAAACTCCACCAGAAAGTAGGATGAATTCGGATACGTCCAAACTTTTCCTTGCTGCAGCAGTTCCGGAAGGTTATTGGTCGCCATGATTTCCATTGCCTTTTCCAGAGTAATATCGATCTGCTCATATTCCAGCGCAGCTGAAAACGCCTTAAAGGTATCTTCCAACACATCAACGGAAGCACTGCTTCCCTCCTGATAGTGCGGCGTCGCCACAATTTTCTTAATACCACATTGCGCCGCCAAAGCTGCCATCTCTACAGCGCCATCCATGCTTCTTGCACCATCATCGACACCGGGCAAAATATGATTGTGCAGATCAATAATCATGCTCTACTCCTTCTAATTTGTATGAATAACCATAATAAAAAAGGTCTGACAGGGAACAATACCCGCCAAAACCAGCTATAGATCCTATATACCTGATTCGAACAGGATATTTGTTTTCCCTTTCTGGTAAAACATACTACCCTGCCCAATATTGTTTCAGCAGATACAAACTCATCATGATAGCAATTAGAGTCTCCGGTGGTTTGTACCATTCCATCTTTCAGCCGTGTGATTCTGTGTAACCGATATCTATGCCCGGTATACAGCAAAACAATATCCCCTTTTCTAAGAGGAACATCCTGCACACTGCGCAAGGTCACTTGATCTCTTCCGTGGGCCCAAAGGGGCCACATACTATTTCCGGTAACCGTAAATTCCGCGTCATACTTTTCCTGTAACAATTGGAAAACCGCCGAAAACAAATCATCCGGTGATAATAACGTCATATTTTCCTTTTTCATAAAGGCAGTTTCTCCAAAGCTTTTTGCAATGCATCTACCGCCGATGTATCTGGGGTACATATTAATTGAAGTACCGGCATTTTTTCCAGAAATCGATCCAATAACGATAGCATGCATTCTACCGTTGCCTGATCCCAGGCGGCGCAAATCAGATGCGGCAAAAGAGACATCCCATTTACCGTGGAAACGCTATTCTTTTCACCTTGCTCCAGAAGTACCACTGCTTGCAAAGGAACAGAACGATTTAAATATTCTCCGCTGGTACCACACCAGGGTGTGCCAAAACCAAACCATTGTCCCCTTTCCTGATAGCAGGCAGCACGATCGCCGTTAAGGATCAGCGCATTTTTATGATCCCGCCACAACCTGGCCTGGGTGGTTTTGCCTACTCCCGAGTCGGCACAGAACATAAATCCCCTGCCGCCCTCTTCGACCAATGCACCATGAAAGGTCAGCACCTGATGATGCAGAAAAGCATAAAAAATCAAAAAAGTCAAAGCCTCAAAGGCTCCCATACCGACGGTAGGAGAATGATCTTGGGTTAGGGTAATTTTCGACCAATCCGCCGATACTAAAAATTGCAGTTGCAACTCACCGGTGGATCGTTCAACTTGCTGCCATAACACTTCACCTTCCGCAAGAACAAAAAACTGTCGAAGAACCGTACCCTTTTCTTCCCAAACCGGAACACCTTTCGGGGACACCGGTTGACCATTGTAACATACGATCAGATCCGGTACACCCCCTTTTACTTTTACCTGAAACGGATCCAATTTCCAACGCCAAAAGGGCCAAAAGGAATCGCTGGGCATGTTTTGAAACAGAACAGTTACGGGACCGAACTGACATTTTATCTCCATATTCAACTCCATGTGGGATCCAAAGTAGGAGAAAATACCGATCCTTTATAAGGGCTAGGATGCTTCGCTGAAGTCGCCTTTGCTACTGCAATGACATGTTGCAACTCATCAACTGCCTTATCTCTATCCTCCTGAGACATGGTGTCGGGGTAGTACCTGATATCAAATGTGATATTCGAGTCGCACCTATTGCCTACGGCATAGAGCTCCGCATAGCCGGTACCGTATGTATTATAGTAAAAAGGTTTTGTATTCATCGCAAACCCCCAGCACACCTCCGCCACCGCATGACTGCTGCGAATGGGGACCCATCGCATTTCGGGGCTATCATACGAACGTTTCACAAAACATCCCCTCCTTTTCGCTTTGTTAAACAGTTTGTTATTTGACATATGTATTCGGGCCGCCCCTGCAGATCACCACATTCCGCCATGAGGACGCCCGGGCAGATCGAACATAAATGCTGATTGGGACACTCGGCGCATTCCGGATCCCTTTTGGGAAGCCGCACCGTAAAAGGCCACTCCTCCCATGCTTTTGAAAATCCATGCTTTATCGCATCCGTGAAAAAACATCCCAACATCTGACAACCCAGAAGCTTTCCATCGTAGGTGACTGTCACATTATTCATACCGCCGTTGCATCCAAGCAGTGTATAACCGGAAATTTTATCACATTCCGGTTTAGCCTCTTTCAAACTAAGCTGCACTTTCTGCCTGTAATCCTCCGGCAAAAGTTCCTTGATTCGTTTTAGGGTTCGATTTATGGTTAGGTCCACCATCTGTTCCGGCGCTAAACGCCGATCAGCTACCGACATGCAGCCACCTCTGACACTTTTGAACACAGTTGAAGCATGGGTCACAGGCAACCCAAATTCCCTTTTTACCAATGCTTCGATGATGTCGATCTCTTCATAGTTATCCTTCACAGGCGTAACGCGAAATTCTAATGCTGAAGGTAGCGTTGCCAAAGCTCTTGCACCGCTCAAAGCCCTGTCAAATCCCTCGGCACTCCCACACAGTGTTTCATAAGTTTGATTAGACGCTCCATATAGGGTAATGCCGATCTGATGAGGTGGATACAGCCTTAATGTTTGCATGATCTCCTCTGTTACCAATGTCGCATTCGTATACAGAGTTACAATGAACCCCAAACGATAAATATTTTTATAAATCTCGCAAAAATCCTGACGCAGCATTGGCTCCCCGCCGGTGATCAAAATATTCAAAGTTCCTGCCTCATACATCTGCTGCGCCATATCTGCCCATTGTGAAGCAGTCAGCTCCTTCACAGCCATGCCAGCGTTTTCACAGTCACTATGACGGAACATACACATTTTACATTTCAGGTTGCATCGCAGGGTCAACTCCAAGGTAGCGTTGATTGGATACCGTTCAGGCATAGTGTCAAGTTTCTTCATAAATTTTCACCATAGAATTACTCAGTAGCATTTCCAAAAACTGCATCACATCGTTTTGGGCTTTTTCCCGTTCTACCTCAAATTCCTCTAAAAGAAGATCGGTCAGCGTACTGACGCTCTGAGGCTGTTTTAATGCATCCCAAAGGAAAGAGGCGGTGGGATTCAGTGTAATATAGCCATTGAAATTAGCTACATTGGCACCTACCGATATTAACACATCATTACCGGCAACCTGACGATGCACATAACCGCTCTCCACCCGGTAGCGAATTTCTGTTTTAGGCATATCTGTTCTCTCCCCTCTTTCAAAATCTTTCAGAATCTGTTTTAACTTTCGTATTTACTGTAACCATATTTACTGTAGCCGTATTTACCATAACTGCCGTACTTGCCATAACTATATTTACCGTATCCGTACTTGCCATACCCCTGCGATATCTGCTCAGCACCGTTTAAAATATAGCCTAACAGTTTATTTTCTGTACTGCATAAATGTTCTGCTGTGTCCACAATTTGGCGTATGGGAATCCGATCCTGCTGTACTACATATATAATTCCGTCTGCATATTGCTGATACAAGGAAGCATCTGAAATTTGCCCGCTGGGCGGGGCATCAATCAGCACAATATCGGCCTGAGCAACAAAATTTGCGATCATCGCTTTCATTGCAGGAGAATCAATGCAGACCGTTGGATTTTCCACCGGAACAGAATTCAGCACCAGCGTTAAATGCTCACCCTGTCGCTGCCGGAGTACTGTATCTAAAGAAGCTTGACCGCTCAACACATCTTCCAATGGAAATTTCTCGTGTTTAAAACCGTAACGACGATACAAAATAGGTTTTCTCAGGTCTCCGTCCAGCAGAACCACATTTTTCCCCCAATAGGCAAAGGTCTCTGCCAAATTTTGACTCAGCGTACTTTTTCCTTCACCCGGGGCGGCGCTGGTAATCAAAACGACTTTTTTATCCTGCTTCTCCAGAGCAGTTTCCAGTTTTCGAGCAATACCACGAACGCTTTCGCGAAACACGCCGCGCTCTTGAGTCGTACTGACTTTCGTAAGATCGTCCACCACTCTTCGCTTGGTTTGAAAAAAAGGAACAACGCCAAAGCACTGCACATTTAAATATTTTTCCAGATCCGATGGTTCAAAAACGGTACGTCTGAATATCGCATACAGTGCCATTGCGCCAATGCTGATTACCATCCCGATGGCTGCACCAAGGACAATCCCTCTCGTACGGCTTGGAACATTATGCGGCGTTTGGGAAATTACAGGACCTTCTATTGTTTCGGTTCTCATATCTCCCACTACATATCGTACTACATCAAAATATACCGCCATCAGTGCTTCCAACAATGCGCCGGCTTTTTCAGGGCTATTACTATAGGTAGACAACACATAAATATTCGATCCTTCAATGCTGCTGGCCTGAATACTTCCTTCTATAGTATCTGTCCCCAAATATTCCTTAATATCATCCAGCAGAAAATCACTGTTTATCAGATATGTAAAAGTAGCATCCAACTGCGCCGCCAAATCTTGATCGTAATACACCGCATATAGGGAATTCGTATCACCCAGGGTAGCTTTATTGATTACATGAACAGAAAATGTACTATGAGCTTTATAACTCGGAGTATAGTTTTTCTGTTGCAAAAATACCACCGCTGCAGCAAAAAAAGCAATCATCAGCAGCATCGGCAGCCATAACCGTTTTAGCATTTGCATGACCTTATGGAAAACCCGCACAAGATCAATTTCTATATCATCACTGTTTTTCTGTTCTACTTCTTGCTGCATGATCGCTCCTCCTTTATTGTAGTCTTATCTTTCTTACAAAGATTTATTTTTTCTATAATAGCCGTACTTACCATAGCGCTCATAGAATGCTTTTGCTGTGCCATTATCCAAATAATGATTGATTACATATCCAAGGTATTCCACTTTGTTCTCATTCAAATCCTCAGACACATCTTGACAAACCTGATACGGAACCCAATCTTGTCGCATGACCAAAACACAACAATCCACATGCTTTAACAACATACCGGTATCGGCCGTTGCGGTATAGGGCGAGCTGTCCAGTATGACATAATCCATTTTTTCCCGCAATGTGGTCAACAATTTAACCATTTCCTCACTGTGCAGCAGTTTATCTGCACTCGTATACGGACGACTATGCGATAGAATGTGCAGCTTCTTAGAATCTTCCAATGACTCCGGTATGCCTTGCTGTAAACAAGTCATTAGATCCTCTCTGGGAAACCGCCTAAAAATTTTATGTACGGCTGGTTTTCTCAGATCCATATCCACATAAGCCACTTTATAGCCATGCCGCGACAAAGCCAGCGCCAGATTTGCCGAAATGGTGGATTTACCCTCATTCTCTGCCACGCTGGTAACCAGTAGAACTTTCAAATCGTTCCTTTCCATTTTATAACGCACCTTATGTGCCAACTGCAGCAAAGATTCAACATACTGAAAACTGGTACCGGCATCTGTGATCAACGGTGCCTTCTTTATCTTCCTACGGAATAAGCGAAAAGTTCTTTCCTTCGGCAGAATCCCCAAAGGATTTTCTTCCATCCGCCTTTTGGCGCAGGAAAGAGTTTTAACAGTGGGCCTCAGAACAGAAAAGAATACGATCAAGCCTGCCATCAAAAATACGGCTAACACTGTTCCTATGGTCATATAATACTTTGTATTATATGGATTCGATGGTTCGACCGATATCTGTGGCTTTTTCAGCACATCCAACACAACACCGCCGAACAGATAGCCGGAAACACGTCGATAATTTCGCAGCACTGACTGCATGACCAAATGAGCCGTTTCCGGTGACTCAGCTTCTACCAACACCTGTAATATGTTGGTGCCCTCTCCCACAGAAGCTTTCACATCAAAGGACAATCCGGGGTTCTGCAAATCTTCCCTTATCAACCGATCCAACACATCACTGGCGAATACTTCTTCAAAAACACTAGCCATTTCATTAGCGGTGCTCAGTGAAGAATAAAAACCAACGTAAGATCCGTTGCTCTTGGCCGATACAACAAAAGTGACATCTGTTGTATAAATCGGCTGATACACCATATTAGCATAAGCAAACACACCTATACATGCCACCACGGCAGCCACTATGGCAAGCCATGCGTTTTTGATCAAATCCAGAAGAATGATCGGTACATGAATTTCATCTAAGTAAAAAAAAGTCTTTTTATTCATTACGGTTCCTCAACGATCACCGTTAAATATGTAATACCCTTAACGCCCTTTTGGTCCACAACCTCATAACAGATCTGCCCATAGCCGGGCGTAGTTAGATCTACCATGGTCGTCACGTTGATCCTTCCAATAGAAATCGGTGTTCCGGTTATGTCCTTTACAGATTCCACATAGGCAAGCGGAGAAAAATCCTCTCCGACTTTCGTATATGCCAGATACTGCTTTAACTGAATCCGCGGTGCATCTGCAGAATATATTCCTATGTTTAGGGGAACTTTCGCGTAAATATCATCACCGTAGTTATTGGTAGCATATAGTTCAATTTCGTAAACACCGGTCGTATTGTCCGGAACATTGGAAGATTCCAATTTCAACGCATAGGTGATATCACCATCTAGATCGTCATACAAACGAATCCGCTCCATGATGGATATCTGTTCTCCCAATTGATACATAAGTGGCTTTTCCAATTGCAACCTTGGCGACTTATAATCATCATAGGTGACGGACCGCTGATAGCGGCAAAAATTATTACTATTGTCAAATACAACATAACTGACCTGACAAACACCCGGCTGTGAAAAACGAGAGATCCGCTCCACGAGGATCCGTTCCGTCAAATCTCCATCTCGATCATCGGTAGCCGTTAACCCCTGCATTAGCAACTGTTTATCATCTGATACCTTTAAATGCAAATCTCCCACAGAATCGGCAATGATGGGATTAATCGTATCCTGACAAGCTACCGTGTAAAGTGTCCAGCATAGTACTGCACAGGCTACCACAAATATTAATATCGTTACGATTCGTAAATATCGCATGTTTTCCTCTTTTACATTACAAACTTTCTCCAAAATATAAAAAGGCAAATGCCCCCTTATAATTTCTCCTATTATATTATAAAGGAAAAACCCTAAGATTGCAAGCTTTTATGCCATATAACGCGATCAAACACCAATCCATACCAAAAGTTGATTCTACAAAAAAAGCTGCTTGATTCAATCACATTATACGATGTGTTAATCAAAGCAGCTTTTCATATTATTTCTAAATTTTCAAACAATCAAGAGCGATCCACCAGAACAAATCGGAATGTGACTCGTCGGGAGGCATCCATGTTGACAGAACCATCCTCATTGTAAATGGGATAGTCATAAGAACAACCTTCAGAATGAATAATACTCTCAATGGCTGAATTACGATTAATTGCCTGACTCTTTATAGAATCCGCACGATTTTGCGACAAAGTCTGATTATAAGAATAGCTTCCAGCCGTATCGGTATGACCCTCAACAATGATTTCAGAAAGATAGGGAACGTAATCATCCTTCAAAATCACAGCAGTATAGATGTCAACAAAGGTATCGACGTATTTTTTGCCTTCCTCAGACAGTTCATAACTGTCTGTTTCAAACAAGAAGTTCGCTTCCATGTTGACCTTACCGGTTTCATAATCAATCGAAACTGCCAATCCCTCTTTTTGACAGGCCTCTTCCAATTCTTTCAAGATATTTCTTTTAGCAATCGTAAGTGTTTCCAGCTGAAAATCCGTCAAATTTTCAGCCTCTTCAACACTACTGTATCTACGTTCATCATACTCTTCCATAGACATCAAATAATGATAGAAAATTCCATCGATTTTCATAATGAAGCCTGTGTAATTGGTAAAGCCATAGTTCGTTACAGGAATGATCGTACCGCTGATTTGCTGAGGATCATCCACCGCCTCCCATCCGGATTCAGTCAAAACCCAGCGCTGAGTCCAACTTAATGTAAAGCTACCGGTCTCGGTGTCGAGTTCAATTGCCGGATCCACAGGAGACTCATCATTTGCAAGCTCTACGTATACCGAAATATCTTGATCGATTCCATATTGGAAGAAGGCAAAACCTTCCAGATCCATATACTGATTCTTTTCATTCAAAGCATATCCGGCAAATGTTAAACTCGGATCTTCCACATGATAGCCATTGGTCAAATAATTACGCTGAATGCCTTGACAAGCCAGCATCAGTTTACCGCCATCATGCATAAAGTCACACTGTACAAATGGTTCTTCCCCAACAAGGATATTGTACTGCTCATCAATACTTAAAGAATAGAATGCTACCTTATTCTCATTGATCTCATAAGTAAACATTCCCATTCTTGTGTTTCCATCCGGTTCAACAAAGGTCATCTCTGCTACATTCAAGCGCAAGATCTTCTCGATTTTTTGGAAATCGCCTTCTGTCAAATCGCCGAATTCTTCCATGTACAACTTACGAAATGCTGCTTTACCCTCTTCGGTATAAGGATAATAAACCTCATCTTCATAAAACATAGAATCCATAAAATGCGTATATTGTCCCATTTGAAGGGTCAGAGGCAACACAGAAACTTCTATATCTCCATACTCAGTGGAAAGTGTTGAATATTCCATATCCTGTCTGAACAGAGCAGAATCATCAAAAGAACCGCTATATTCATAACCTTCTTCTTCATAATAACCCCAAAGCATGCCATCGAAATGGTTGCCTTCAAACACATCCGTGCCTTCAAAAACAAAATCTTCCTGTTCCTCGATATTTTCGGAACTCACTAACTCCTCTTCAGTTGCCTCGGAATTCAACACCTCTTCTTTTTGATCCGTTTCAGTTTGAGCATTCGCTCCATTAATTTGAGAAGTTTGAGAACTGTCTCCACCGCAAGCTGTTAGAGCAAGCAATACCAACATCAGGACAGCAATCAATAAAGAATTACTGATTTTCTTATGCATTAGAATCACCTTCTTATTCAAAATCACTCATTATAACAAAAAGGCTGCATTAGCTTTTCAGTTAATGCAGCCTCCTTATTATTTAATGTTTAAATTCAGCAATGATTGCTAAATTATTTAGCTTCCTTGATAGCAGCCTGTGCAGCAGCCAGACGAGCGATCGGAACACGGAAGGGAGAGCAAGATACATAGTCAAGACCGATCTTGTGGCAGAACTCAACAGATACGGGGTCACCACCATGCTCACCACAGATACCGCAGTGAATTTCGGGACGAGCCTTCTTACCCAGAGTTACAGCCATATCCATCAGCTTACCAACACCAGTCTGGTCCAGTTTAGCGAAGGGATCGTTTTCGAAGATCTTGCTGTCATAGTAAGCGTTCAGGAACTTACCAGCGTCATCACGGCTGAAACCGTAAGTCATCTGGGTCAAATCGTTGGTACCGAAGCAGAAGAACTCAGCTTCTTTAGCAATGTCATCAGCGGTCAGACATGCTCTGGGAATTTCCATCATGGTACCTACTTCGTACTGCAGATCAGCACCAGCAGCAGCGATCTCAGCATCAGCGGTAGCAACTACTACGTCCTTAACGAACTTCAATTCCTTAACTTCGCCGGTCAGAGGAATCATGATCTCGGGAACGATGTTCCAATCGGGATGATTCTTCTTCACGTTGATAGCAGCGCGGATAACAGCAGCGGTCTGCATCTTAGCGATTTCAGGATAGGTAACAGCCAGACGGCAGCCACGATGACCCATCATGGGGTTGAACTCGTGCAGAGAGGTGATGATATTCTTGATATCTTCAACAGTCTTACCCTGAGCCTGAGCCAGAGCAGCGATGTCAGCTTCCTCAGTGGGAACGAACTCGTGCAACGGAGGATCCAGGAAACGGATACATACAGGATAGCCTTCCAGAGCCTCGTACAGAGCCTCGAAGTCGCCCTGCTGATAGGGAAGGATCTTAGCCAAAGCAGCTTCTCTCTCTTCCACGGTATCAGAGCAGATCATCTCACGGAAAGCAGCAATTCTATCAGCCTCGAAGAACATATGCTCGGTACGGCACAGACCAATACCTTCAGCACCCAGTTCACGAGCCTTCTTAGCGTCAGCGGGAGTATCAGCATTGGTACGAACTTTCAGAGTTCTGAACTCATCAGCCCAAGCCATGATGCGGCCAAACTCGCCAGCGATTTCAGCGTCAACAGTGGGGATGATACCATCATAGATGTTACCGGTAGAACCGTCGATGGAGATGAAGTCACCTTCATTGTAGGTCTTGCCAGCCAAAGTGAACTTCTTGTTCTCTTCGTCCATGATGATTTCGCCACAACCGGATACGCAGCAGGTACCCATACCACGAGCTACTACAGCAGCGTGAGAGGTCATACCACCACGAACGGTCAAAATACCCTGAGAAGCTTTCATACCGGTAATATCTTCAGGAGAGGTCTCCAGACGTACCAGAATTACTTTCTCGCCACGGTTGTTCCACTCTTCTGCATCTTCTGCAGTGAATACAACCTTACCGCAAGCAGCACCGGGAGAAGCACCCAGACCACGACCAGCGGGAGTAGCAGCCTTCAGAGCCTTGGTGTCGAACTGGGGATGCAGCAGGGTATCCAGGTTACGGGGATCGATCATAGCAACAGCCTGCTTCTTATCGATCATGCCTTCGTCAACCAGATCACAAGCGATCTTCAGAGCAGCCTTAGCGGTTCTCTTACCGTTACGGGTCTGCAGCATGTACAGCTTACCAGCCTGTACAGTAAACTCCATATCCTGCATATCACGATAGTGATCTTCCAGGATAGCGCA
>JAZQUJ010000137.1:0-17189 GCA_045631245.1 Bianqueaceae bacterium | reverse complement strand
CGCTTACGGGTCTCATCGGTATGATGGTATACGCTGGACGTCATCTCCAGTGGTTCAAAAATATTTTGACGTACATAATCGCGGAACTTCTGACCGGACACCACGCTGATGAGCCCTGCCAGCACATCGTGGCACAGACTGTACTGCCAGTGGGTACCGGGCTCGAAGGAAAGGGGCTCCTCCGCCAGGCATTTGATCACTTCCACCGTATCCATGCGTCCCTCGGTGAGCTGCCGCGCTTTATCGAAAGCAGGTACTTTTGTGTTGTAATTGAAACCGGCGGTCATGGTAAACAGCTGTCCAATGGTAATGGGATTTTGTGCCGGCACCACATGTCCGGAAGCCGTGCGCACCTGCATATGACGAAACTCCGGAATGTACTCATACAGAGGATCTGACAGCAAAAACTGTCCGCGTTCCAAAAGCTGCACGCCGGCGGTCACAGTAGCGACCTTCGAACATGAATAAATATTAAAGAGCTCATCACCCTTTAAAGGCGTTTTGGACTCCAGATCCGCATAGCCGCTGGCATATTCATATACCAGCTTTCCGCCCTGATACACAGCCACCGCATTGCCCGGTGAGCGCTCCGCTGCCATGTGATCTAAAAACTGTTTTAAATATGTGAAATCCATTTTCCTACCTCCTTGTCAAAACATGAATTGATTCTATGAAATTAAAATATTCTTCACCAAATAAACGGAATCATCCGATATTTTACTTTCTTTTTGTACTCTTTATAGCCCGGCAGTTCCTCCTCCAGCAGCTTTTCTTCGCCGCGGATGCGCACCGCGATCACCGCCGGATAAACGATGAACAGGATCAGCGCATACCAGGAACCTAAAATCAGCGGGATCGCCAGGAACAGCCACAGAGTCACCATGTACATTGGATGACGTACAACGCTGTACAGGCCGGTATCGATCACTTTCTGCCCTTCCTGCACTTCAATGGTTCGGGATAAATATGCGTTTTCCCGCATCACTTCGGCGTACAACGCATAGGAGATCAAAAATACTGCTGAAGCCAAAGCTACCACCCAGTCGGGCATCGCCGACCAACCAAATCGGTGGTCCAAACCAGCCACTACAAAACCACCTAAAAACATCAGACCCGAAACAGCCACCACGCCCTGCTGGTCCGCCATTTTTTCCTTGGCGCTTAGCCGTTTTTCCAACAACTTCGGCGCTTTTGTAAAAAGCACAATGCCCAAAATCAGCATCGGTCCAAATAACAAACCGATCAGCAGCCATCCATTCCAAAATCGAAGGGAACCCGCCGGCCAAAATATCAACACAGCCATAAACAGCAATCCCATTACATACTTTTCCAGTGCATTTAAAAACAGTTTCATAGGGACGGACCTCCTTGCCAAATTCTTTTATCTTATGTATAATAATACAAATCTTAAGCCCATTATAAGCAACCCAAATGCATTTGTCTACATAAAAAAGGAGAATTAATCATGTATCTTTCCGAGCTTGAAAACCAGCCTATCAGCCGCGAACTAGCGGATCAAATTGTGTACGCCATTCCCGAATACAGTGGTGAAACCGCTCCCTGTGCCCTCGTTTTGGGCAGTACCAAAGCCCACATCTACCGCCTGCCCAAGGCCGTCGAGCTCTACAAAGCAGGCAAAGTGTCAAAAATCCTGCTCAGCGGCGGCGCCAAGTGGGAGTTTCCCTCCGATGATAACTTTTCCATTGCAGAAGGCTTTCCCGGCTGCGCCGCTTGCCCGGAGGGCAAAATGTCAGAAGCTGATCGCATGCAATTCACAGCCCTCAAAATGGGAGTCAGTCCTGAGGATCTGCTGCTGGACAACCTGTCCATGACCACCATTCAAAACATGGTCTGCTCTCTGGTAACTCTGGAACAAAGTGTACGCCTTTATAATGTGAAGGAAATCATCTTGGTCACCACCAGCTACCACATGCGTCGCAGCCTTGGTCTGGCCCGTATGCTCTTCCCCAAGTGGATCCGTATTATTCCCTGTATTGCCGAAGATCGCAATACCCGCCGCGACAACTGGTGGCAGACTGAGATCGGCAATAAACGGGTATATAATGAAATCGATCTTATGATCCACTATATCCAAAAAGGGATCATGGAGGATTTTGAAATTTGATTTTTTGACGTGCATCTAAAAATGCCGTTTTATCTATAAATAGAAAGATCTGACACCCTGAAACTGATTTATCCACGCTTCAGGGCATCAGATCTTTTTATTATTCTTTTAAACTTTCCTGTCCGTACCGGACATCGTTGTAGGCCTGTACCAGTTCACGTACCTCTTCCAGTTTTCCTCCGACTTCCTTAGGAGTTTCATAGGGATGCACCTCATCTCCCATATGAAGCCGCACTTTTTTGTAATACTCTTTTCGAATTCTGTTTTCATAGGAATGATCAAAAAAACGCGCCATTCCTTGCCGTATCGATGACTTCTTTTTATGTTTCAAGGAATTATAATACACCTTTTCTTCTTCATAATCGGTTGCCTCAAACCGCCGCGTTGTTTTGACCCGGGTAATCAGCTTATACGCCATATATATGATCAATGCCAATAAGCCGATCACAACTACGAACTTAAAAATGATTTCCAACAACAACCAAAAATCACTGGTTTTCGTTACCGGCTCTTCTCCTAATTCTAACTCATATTCCCAGGAATCTATTTTCACTTCTCGGTTGCAGCCGAAAAGCCACATGATTCCTTCCAAAAGCCACCACAGTATCGTCAACGACCCATTTAACAGCCAGCTTATTTCACTCCAAAATACAATCGCGATCAGGCCCAGGCCTACTATGACCAGTGCCAGATAGGACCAAAATAACTTATCGTTCCAGTTGATGCATTGTTTCTGCGAATAATTGCTGTGCTGATCTGCATCCTTTAATATATCGTATACACTGATCCAATGGGAATAGTATAAAAAGATAACACCATATACAATCACAAATACAGCCAGTGTTCCCCGAAATGCCGGGCATTCCTCCGTCATAGTTGCATACAAAATCACAAGATGCAGAACCATATTAAGGTACAAAATCAGTATAGATGCAGCCTGATCCGCCTCTTGTTTCCACATGGTTACTCCACTGTATATCAACCACGTGGCTACGAAGGCCATTCCTCCCAATATTGCAGAAAGACTGGGAGACAAGAAAATCCAAATTCCCAGCGGAAGGTGCAAAGCCAAATATACAGGAATATTTTTTGTCCGATCCCTCTGACTTCGTACTAAACCAGGATACAGAAAAAACGGAAACGAGAACCATATCACTCGGTAGTCCTTTGTGGGCAGGTATGATAAAAAGAACATCGCCACCGCGCCACCGTAAAAGAATAAAAATACCTTCAGCGACTCTACCCATGCAGGGTACGGATTGAGAATTTCAATCTTGACCCGCTCTTTTTTCTCGGGATATAATTCGAACACTTAGCTCACCTCCTATTGCATGCATTACCACTAATTCCATCTATTTTCATAGTAGCATCCGCATAATGCAATATCAAGGTGTCCAAAGCCAGCAGGAAAAATTTAGTAATTTCCTAACTAATTCTTTACTATTTATGCAGTTATTTCTTTACTATTTCTTTACTATTCTTCTCAGAAACCGAATCAATCAATAAAACCCCTCACCTTTCAGCATTCACTGAAAAAGTGAAGGGTTTCATACTCATTCGACCAAGCAAACCTTGATTCTTGTGGCGCAACTGCCACAGGCAAGCCTATCTATCGGTTCCGGATCAATCCGTCAAATACTCTGCCGGATCCGCTGTTTTCGCCCAGCGAATCATATCCAGCGGCACATGGCAGTAGCCGCCGGGATTCTTATCCAAATACTTCTGATGATATTCTTCGGCACTGTAAAAATGCTCCAAGGGCAGAGCTTCCACTACAATAGGCTGATCGTAGGCTAAAGCCAGTTCTTCCAGCGAAGCCTTAATCGCAGCCTCGTCAGCCGTCTCGGTGAAATACACGCCCGTGCGATACTGGTGACCCACATCTTCCCCTTGCTGATCCAACATGGTGGGATCGATGATCTTATAAAACAAACGGAGCAGCGCTTTCAGCGGCAGCACCTCAGGATCATATACCACACGCACGGTTTCCGCGTGACCGGTGTTTTCATAGCGCACCTGTTGATAGGTGGGTGCATGGGTATTGCCGTTGGCAAAGCCAACCTCTGTTTCCAGCACGCCCTTCAAACAGGACATATACTTTTCCACGCCCCAGTAGCAGCCACCGGCCAAATAAATGGTGGCAGTTTTCCCGGCGTAATTCATGATTCCCTCGGCGCTCATCTGTTAAAGATCTCCGCAGCTTCACGCAGGATCTGCTGGCTCTTCAGCGGGATACGGCCCAGGCCGTCGGGACCTACATTCAGCAGATAGTTGATGCCCAGCTGGCTCAGTTTCTTGCGGTTGTGGGCAATCACTTCCGGACTCTTCCAGTTGTGATCCCAAGCACTGTAGCCCCAGGTATTGTTAATGGTAGCGGCAGACTCATACAGGCCATAGGGAGAGGGCTTGAAGCCGTTGATTTCATTCATGGCAGCCTCAGCCACAGCAGCGGACTCAGGAATGCTGTCCGGAATCTCGTTGTCACCTAAGGATACATAGTCGTAGGTGCCATTACCCAAACGGGAGTTGATCAAGCACTCCGGCTGATACTTCTTGATGGCATCGAACAGACGCTGGCTCTGCTCGGCGCGCAGGGTCATGGGCATGTCAAACCAGATCAAACACAGCTCGCCGTAGTTACGCAAAATTTCCTCCACCTGAGGATAGATCTTATTTTCAAAACAAATGTCAAAATTCTTTTTAGCAGTATCCGGGAAGTCCCAGCTGTTTTCCCAGGTCACACCCTGAGCCCATTTAGGATCGGACAGATAACCGCCGCCGTGTTCCTCATGCCAGTCCAGATCCTGAGAATAATACAGACCCATCTTAAGGCCATGCTTATAGCAGGCCTCCGCCAGCTCGCCGATTACATCGCGGCCAAAGGGAGTGGCATCCACAACATTATACTTGTCCACCTTGGAATGGAACATGGCAAAACCATCGTGATGTTTACTGGTAATAACAAAGTACTTCATACCGCAGTCCTTTGCCAGACGGATCCATTCGTCCGCATCAAAATATACCGGATTAAAGGCTTTAGCCAGCATGCCGTAATCGGCATTCGGGATCGCCAGATTGGCCTGGATCCATTCAGCGTAGCTGCCGCAGAATTTGCCGCGCCATTCGCCCGCCAACATAGAATACAACCCCCAGTGCGCCATCATACCGTACTGCGCTTCTTTAAACCACTGTTTCATATCCATGATCGTAAATCTCCTTTGCGATACTATTTTATCATTTCATAAGCGTGCACGTCATTTGTGCGTTGCTATTTTTTGTATCATACCATATTTTTGCAAAAGCTCCTAGCCTTTTTTCAAAAAATATGCTATTATAACCGATGGAAAACGTGTACGCCAACATTTTTCCGTACACAACTTAACGTTAAGGAGGATTTTCTCATGAACATATATATTATGGTAGACATCGAAGGTATCAGCGGTATCTATGCCCGTGAACAGGTTATTCCCAGCGAACGCCGTTTTGCCGAAGGCCGTCGCTACATGACCGATGATATTAACGTTTGTGTTAAAGCCTGTAAAGATGCCGGCGCCGACAAGGTATACGTCCGCGATTGTCACGGAGGCAGCTACACCGTTCTTTGGAACGAGCTCACAGAAGAAGCCGACTACTACATCTGCGGCCTGACCGAGACCCAGCGTATGGAAGCTCTGGATGACTGCGATGCCCTGATCCTGCTGGGCTACCACGCCATGGCCGGTACCTGGGGCGGCACCCTGGAACATTCCATGAACAGCACCCGCGTACAGAACTATTGGATCAACGGCCAGCTGGCCGGCGAAGTTGCCATCGATGCCGGTATCGCCGGCGAACACGGCATTCCCGTGATCATGGTCAGCGGTGACGATAAAGTCTGCGCTGAAGCCAAAGCCCTGCTGCCCTGGGTCAAGACCGCCGAGGTCAAGAAGGGCATTACCTCTTTTGGAGCTATGCTTCTGCCCCAGCAAAAAGCTCACAAGGTAATTTACGACGCCACTTTCCGCGCCGTGCGCGAAGCCGCTGATGCGAAACCCTTTACCTTTGCCTCACCGGTCACCTTTAGAGCTGAGCTCATGGAGCGCTGCCAGCCTCCGATCACCTTTGGTAAGACCTTTATGAAGCGTCTTGACGGTCGTACCTACGAGGTGACTGCACCCACTTTGGAAGAGGCTTACTTCCTCCATTAATTATTGAAAGTTTTTGTCAGAATTTGAAAGGATTTGTTGTATGAATCATATTATTCAGGATATTACTGATTTTATTTTTGTTTCCGATACGCCCCAGAAAGCGGACATCATTTTTGTTATGGGCGGCTCCTATCCGGAGCCTGCTGAAACTGCTGCGGCCCTGTATCACGAAGGTTATGCTCCCTTGATCCACATCGGCGGCGGCGTGAGCATCACCACCGGTAAATTTCCCGGTCCCCAGAGTAAAAGAAAATTGTATACCGGCGATTATGAAACCGAGTTCGAATTTTATACCGACGTACTGGTGAAAAATGACGTTCCCACCGAGGCAATCATTGGTGAGGATCAATCTTCCTTCACCCAGGAAACCGCCATGTACGCTCGCCGCGTGGTGGATGAAAAGCAGATTCCCGTGCGCAAGGCTCTAATTGTATGTAAAGCCTTCCATGCCCGTCGCTGCTTAATGGCCTACCAGTCCGCTTTCCCCTCCGTTGAGTTTTATGTGATCCCTGTGCCCGGCTATGATATCACTAAGGACAACTGGTATCAGTCCGAGATCGCCATCACCCGCGTACTAGGCGAAATGCGCCGTATTGGCGATCAGTTTACTGTGGCTGATATTAACCAATTCAAAAAATAATATATCGAAAGAAGGCGTATTACTTTGACTTCTACAGCTAATATTCTGTTGAGTCTTTCTGTTGCTCTATTTTCCGGTTTGGTTTTATCCCGCCTGGTAAAAAAATTACAGCTTCCGGCAGTTACCGCTTATTTGATCGCCGGTGTACTCATCGGACCTTTTATGTTGGGTTCGCTGAATCTGCCCGGTATCGGTATTACCGCTGAACAGATCGAGGGTTTCGGTATTATTTCTGATCTGGCTCTTGGCTTTATCGCTTTTGCCATGGGTAATGAATTCCGTTTGGTACAACTCAAGAAGATCGGTAAACAAGCCACTATAATTGGTGTGTTTCAGGCCCTCCTTACCTGTATCGTTGTCGATATTGTCTTAATCGGTCTTCATTTATTAATGCCCGATGTATTGACTCTTCCCGCAGCCATTGTACTTGGCGCTGTCGCTACTGCCACTGCACCGGCTGCAACCCTGATGGTTGTTAAACAGTATAAGGCCAAGGGTCCGGTTACCGATATATTGCTCCCGGTTGTTGCACTGGACGATGCCGTAGGTCTTGTTGTTTTTGCCATCTCCTTTGGTGTGGCCAAATCTTTGAGTCTCGGTTCTGTAGATGTTTTATCTATCATTCTCGAACCTCTTCTGGAAGTCGTTCTTTCCCTCGCACTCGGCTTTGCGATGGGCCTGTTCTTCTCCTTCTGCGAAAAATTCTTCCATTCTCGCTCCAAACGTATGGCGCTCACCGTTACCTTTGTTATGATGACGGTTGCTATTTCCAGTTTGAAATTCCACATTGGCTCCATCCACATTGGCTTTTCTTCTCTTCTAGCCTGCATGATGTTAGGTACTGTGTTCTGCAATATTTCCGCTGTTTCCGAAGAACTAATGGACCGTGCCGATCGCTGGACTACCCCGATTTTGATCCTGTTCTTTGTTATCAGCGGTGCTGAACTTGAACTGACTGTTTTCGCTGACATTGCCGTAGTCATTGTTGGTCTTGTGTACATTCTTTCCCGCTCCTGCGGCAAATACTTCGGCGCAGGTATCAGTGCCAGAATGACCAAGTGTGATCCCAACATCATCAAATACTTAGGTATCACTTTGCTGCCCCAGGCCGGTGTTGCTCTGGGTATGGCCATCAAAGCCATTGAGCTGGGTCCTGACGGAGCCATTGTTCGCAATATTACCCTATTCGCCGTTCTGATCTATGAAATCGTTGGGCCCTTCCTTACTAAAGTCGCCCTTACCAAAGCCGGTGACATTAAAGCCGAAGGTTGGAGAAGTGCCCGCGAAGAACATCTGGCAGCTAAAAAACAATAACACAAAGAAAGGGCCGTCTCATCATTCAAATGAGACAGCCCTTTTAGTTTACCTTTTTACTTAATTCCAAATTACACGTGTATCATGAAATCCACACTTGTATCATGAAATCTTTCATACCCTATCAAAGGAAATAAAGTCACCACCATTAAACTTTAAAATTCCCTTTTCATTCAATTTGAAATTTTCGCATACACTTTCTTTAATGGAGAAAGAATATGCTTCATTTGTATCAGCATTTCTAAAATGAATTTCCCAGAACGATACAGGAACAGTGGTATTGTTCGTCATCTGACGTCCACGATTTACGATTTGAACCGGTACTCGCAGTTTATTGATTTCCTCAATGTATGCATTGATTCGTCTCTCCCCACTTTTTGGTCTGCGGGTACGCTTAATAATGACGGATACCACATAAAACAAAATCAAAGCTCCAAAAACAAAATACCAAAAGTACTGTGAATAGAAAAATTCAGGACCAAGATCATTGTATCCAGGGTTCGCCGGACTTAGCAACATATCGTTTCTCTCCTTTCTTCACCAGGCTTGGTGTTCCTTTTACCTTACATCTTAAGGTTATCTTTATATTACCACATCCAGCCTACATTGTCAAGCGAAAATCATTCTGCAATTCCGACCAACAGATTTCACCACAAAAAACCGCCATTGCAGGCACCTACTACTGGAGCGCTACAATGGCGGTTTTGAGTATCTTTTACATTCTAATTCCTGCTACATCATCCACCGGCAAGGAAACTACCATTCCGTGAGCCGGACTATCGGAACCACATTTTTCGCTGATCGCCTGCATAATGGCTACTTTATTTTTCTTATCAGCCAAAATGATTACGATCTCACGCTGCTGCTGTACCACAATATTCCAGATTTTCAGTGTATCTTCACTGCCTGCCACACGGCTGTGAAATACCGTACCGCCTTTCGCACCGGCGGGTCTGGCAGCTGCCATTACTTCCTCACTGTATCCTTCGTCCACAAAGGCCAACAGCATTACAAATTCATTATCCATAGATTCGCCCTCTTCTGCTTCTAAACTAATACCATGATTTTCATTTAATTTCTTCATCATCTGCATCATACTGGAACTGCAACCCGATAACGGCACGTTAAAGGCAATACCGGTGTTGGGCGCTCCCAAAAATAACCGATCCCGTAATTTTCCCATAAGCTTATCGGCTATGCTGCCCGGTATCAAACTGATCAGTGCCCGTTTTTCATCACTTTCCAAACCTAACACTGCCATGACCTCACTGGATGCAGTTCCGTGCGCTGTCATGTTATAGGTAATAGGAACATTTTCTTCTATATAAATTTCTTTTGCCTTTCTTGCTAATTTCGGAACAGCAATAAAAAAGAACAAACGAAAATCCAACTTTTTATGCTCCGCCATTTTCTTATTCTCCCTCAAATTCATAAATCGTTTCTGCTTCTGCAGTCTGAACAACTTCAACCACATTTCTGGTCTTCAGCTTAAATACCAGACCCATCACCTGAATGGCAATCAAGGGGGTCATGGCTACCAAAGCTACCACACCAAAGGCATCTGTCATCAGATTACCTCCCACTGCTTCACACACACCTATACTTAGGGGAAGCAGAAAGGTTGTTGTCATGGGACCGCTGGCTACGCCACCGGAGTCAAAGGCAATACCCACGAAGATCTTCGGCACGACCTTAGAAAGTCCCAGCGCAATCAAATAACCCGGAATAATGATCCAATAAAGTGATATACCGGTCAACACTCGCAGCATGGCGAGACCTACGCTGACAGCAACACCAATGGACAGCGTCATGTTCATTGCTTTGCTGGAAATGGCGCCATTGGTAATATCTTGTACCTGATGATTCAGCACCTGAATGGCCGGCTCCGCTTTTACAATAAAGTAACCGATCAGCATACCCAGCGGCATCAAAACCCACTTAGAAGGCAGCTCTGCCAGAGCTTCGCCCAGATACGCTCCCACCGGTGCAAAACCAACATTTACACCACACAAAAACAGTACCAAACCCAGATATGTATAAAACAGACCGACTAAAATTCGTTTAATTTGACGAGTATGATATCGTTTTACAGCCGCTTGGAAAATAAAGAACATCAGCAAAATCGGTAATAGCGATACGGCAACCTCTTCCGCATATCGCGGCAGCTGAATCGCAAACTCAATAAATACCTCCCGTGTCGTCAGCACATTGGGAACAACTGTAGGGGTATAGGCCGCTTCCGATGTATCGTACATACAACCCAAAATCAATACAGCAATAATGGGACCCACACTGGAAAGAGCAACCAAACCGAAACTATCGCTGGTGGCATTTTTATCACCACGGACGGATGCCAGACCGACACCCATTGCCATAATAAAGGGAACCGTCATCGGACCAGTAGTCACACCGCCGGAGTCAAAGGCCACAGCAATAAAGTCTGCCGGAACCAGAAAGGAACCCACGATCAGCAATGCATATAGAACGATCAGCATCTTTGACAGATCAACCTGAAACAGGATTCGCACGATCGCCATAGCCAAAAAGATACCTACACCCACCGCTACGGTAATGATCAGTGTCAAGTTCGGTACCGATGGCACCTGTTCCGCCAACACCTGAAGATCCGGCTCCGATATGGTGATGATCACACCCATCACAAAACCGATCAAAACTACGGTTAAAATCTTTCTTGACTTGGAAACCTGGGCACCAATGCCTTCGCCCAGTGGGGACATCGACATTTCTGCGCCCAACTGGAAGAAACCCATTCCAATGATGAGCAGCACCGCGCCCACCAAAAACATGAACATCGTTCCCACTTTCATGGGCACCAGAAACACACTGATAACCAGTACGATCGCCGTGATCGGCAGCACCGCCGCCAACGATTCCATGATCTTCGCTCGTAATTTACTTAATTTTTGCGCCATGTCACCCCTTCTTTCTCACAAGTATAATAATCTAATATATCATACCAAATTTTCGTCTATAAATCAATCTTTTCTCATTGCTGCGCCGAATTCTTTACTGAATCCTAACCAGCTTTCCCTCCTTATCCAAAGAACCGTCCAAGTCCCGGAAGCAATTGGGACTCAGACGGTTCTTCAACTATCTTTTTAATAACGACAGGCAAACTTATTACTCGCTGCGCAGAGCCACCACCGGATCTTTCTTCGCCGCACTGCGGGAAGGAATGATACCGGCAAACAGGGTCAGGGCCACGCTGATCAGAACCAGAATGACTGCCACATTCGCAGGCAGGATCGCATTCAAGTTTTGTATACCCGTCACACTATGCAAAATCGCATTGATGGGAATGCACATCAAATATGTGACTACCACACCCAAAAGACCTGCCGAGAAACCAATGATCATGGTTTCCGCATTGAACATACGAGATACATTTTTCTTAGAGGCACCAATGGCACGCAGAATACCGATCTCCTTTGTACGCTCCTGCACCGAGATCAGAGTGATGACTCCGATCATAATGGAAGACACGATCAAAGAGATGGATACAAAGGCGATCAATACATAGGAAATCGCATTGATGATCGTTGTAACAGAAGACATCATCAAGCCCACATAATCGGTATAGGTGATCTTATGCAGTTCCTCTACGCCTTCGTTATAGTCGGCGATCGCTTCCTCGATCACGTCTTTATTCTCAAAAGAAGAAGCGTACAGATTAATAGTGGAGGGTTCATCCAGATTCACATATCCCAGCTCACGCAGATTTCCTTCATAAGATGAATCGGAAAATACCAATACTTCCTCATAATATACCACACACTGCTCGGTGGTGTAGGTGGGTAGAGCCATCTGCAGAGCTCCGGCCAGCTGTTCGGCGCCCATGGACTGCATCTGAGCCTGCACCTGAGCGGCATACTGCATTCGGTACTGTTCTTCCACCATTTGAGCGTATATCTCAGTCAATTCTTCATCGGTCATGGCACTCAGGTAGTCAGCGATCTCACTTTCATTCATACCCATCTGCTGACTGAATGCCATCACCAGAGTGGATTCGATGTCGGCTCTTGTGAGGTTGCCCATGGTCTGTGCGATCACTGCCTCCACTTCCGCCTGCGGCGGGATGCTCATGATGCTGACATAGGCGGCCGCCTGTCCGGCCAGATCCAGTTCGTCGATATAATGTCTGAATTCTTCTTCTTTTTCTTCATCGGTGAGGTTGCCGGTGTTCTCCTGGAAGGGAAGGCCGGTAAAAATGTCCACGCCGGGATGATCCAGCTGAGCCTGAATGGCCTCAGACTCTTCCGAGTGCTCGATCAGATACTTGGTGAGTTCGCTGGTGTAGCCAATGGTTCCGGTCAGCATGGCGGACACGGCATCTTCATTGGGACGAATAATACCGGAGACCTTCAGCTGCACGCCATTGTCATACAGGTAGCGCAGGCCGGCATCGGTATCACGCAGATCGGTATACAGACCGGTGAGTTCTTCTTTCACGAAACAATCCGAGGGTGCTACAGTGTGGAATTCCATATTGCAGATTTCTTCGTAGGTCCAAGTGGTGTCATCCACCTCCACATCGGTCTTACCGAAGGCAGCATTCGCCAGCTTGTCGATTTCATCTTTAGACTTCAAACCCAGTGCATACAGGGTCATGTCATCGACTTCGTTATTTTCATCCACAACAAGCACGACTTCATTAT
This sequence comes from Bianqueaceae bacterium, assembly GCA_045631245.1. Lineage (GTDB taxonomy): Bacteria > Bacillota > Clostridia > Lachnospirales > Bianqueaceae > CALWPV01. Next base: position 4,247 of record JAZQUJ010000137.1, on the reverse strand, counting down.
ATTCCGTGGGCCAGGAACCATAGATCACATCATACTGCTTTTCCAGCAGTTCGTTGACCATTTTGCCATTGTCGCCGGGCAGCATCTCCTGCCAAACCACGGCGCCGCCCATTCCGCCCATGGAGGAAGCCGGCATGCCCATCATATCCTCACTAAAGCTCATCATGGAAGATAGATCCATTCCGAAATATTCGATCAAAAGATCCTGCATCAAGGCCTGCGAATCCGACCGGATGATGATATCGTCCACGCTTTCGGTGTAAACTTCCATGTTCATATTATAGGTATATTGTACGCCATTGATGGCCTGACTCAGCACCGAAGTCTCGTCAGCGCGTTCTGCCTCTAAATACTCCTTGAAGGATTTCAGGTCATTCTCTTTAGCCTCCATATTATTGAGGGCGTTCACCAGGTCATATACCATAGTTTTCTGATAGATCTTATCGTTTTCATGTTCTTCGCCGGACTGGGCCTGACCCATGAAAGTGAGCAGCAAAGAGCTCATATCCATCTGCTGGGCTTCCAGTGTCAGCGGATAGGAGGATAACGTATCCTCCTGCATGGTGTTGATGTAGGTGGTCATACCCTGAGATACCGCGAAGATCAAAGCAATACCAATGATACCAATACTGCCTGCAAAGGATGTTAAAACGGTGCGGCCCTTCTTAGTGAACAGGTTTTTCAAGGATAGACCGAAGGAAGTCCACAGCGACATGGAGGGCTTTTTGCTCTTTTTTTCCTGCTCCGCTCTCGCTTTTTCCTTGATCTGCTCCCGGGCGATCTCGTCCTTGGTCAGAGGCGCAGAATCGTTGGTGATCTCGCCATCCAGCATGCGAATGATACGAGTGGAATATTTTTCAGCAATCTCCGGATTATGGGTTACCATAATGACCAGACGATCCTTGGAAATTTCCTTTAAAATATCCATAACCTGTACGCTGGTCTCCGTGTCCAGCGCACCGGTGGGCTCATCCGCCAAAATGATATCCGGATTATTGACAATGGCACGGGCAATGGCCACACGCTGCATCTGACCGCCGGACATTTCGCTGGGACGCTTGCGCAGCTGGTTTCCCAGACCAACCCGCTCCAACGCCTCCTTGGCACGGCGGCGTCTTTCCGCTTTGGAAATACCGGACAGCGACAGTGACAGTTCCACATTCTGCAGCACCGACTGGTGAGGGATCAAATTATAACTTTGAAACACAAAGCCAATGGAGTGGTTACGGTAGGCATCCCAATCACGATCCTTATAGGACTTGGTGGACACTCCGTTGATCACCAGATCACCTGACGTATACTGATCCAAACCACCAACAATATTCAGCATGGTGGTCTTTCCGCAGCCGGAGGGACCTAAGATCGAAACAAACTCGCTCTCGCGAAACTGCAGATCGATTCCCTTCAAAGCGTGCACAGTACCGTCGCCGGCGGGATACTCTTTCTTAATATTTTTTAACTGTAACATAAACCTTTTCCTTTCCCTAAAAGGCAATCGGGCTCCTCCCCCCCTCTTGCCATTTTTCAATTATATCCACTAATTGTAAACTGAAACAAAACTCTGATGAATTTTTGTGTACGCCAAAATGAAATATTCTATTTTGCTAACGTCAACGTGTTTTTTTCCCCTTAGGAAGCTCCACCGTAAACAGATTCAAATGGTTTTCGCTGTGCACCGTCACATTGCCTCCATGCAGCACTACGATCCGTTTTACCACCGCCAGACCAATGCCGCTGCCTTCGGTGGCATGGGATTCGTCAGCCTGATAGAATTTATCGAAAATTCGTTTCTGCACGTCAGGGGTGATTTCCGGCCCTTCGTTGAGGATCGACACTCTCACATTCTCGCCCTTTGTTTGAATCCCGATCTCCACCAGACCGCCTTCCGGCGAAAATTTGACGGCGTTATCCACCAGATTCAGCCAAATCTGTTTCAGCAGCTCTTCATCGCCTTCTATGGTATGCTCGCCAAAATCCATCGAGAACTCGATGGATTTTTTTGACCATTTACGCTCCAGAAGAAGTACGCAAGCTCTCAGTTGTTCTGAAAGATTAAACTCCGAAACATTGCTCAAAATCGATTGATTTTCTACCTTCGTCATGTTCAGTACGTTGGTAGCCATGTCCGCCAACCGTAGTGACTCCTCCTCAATGACGTTCAAATATTCCTGCTGCTGTTCAACCGTGAGTTTTCCACGTTTCAAAAGCTTGGCAAACCCCGCAATGGACACAATGGGAGTTTTGAATTCGTGGGAAAAATTATTGACAAAGTCACTCCGCAGAAGCTCAGTATTCTCCAGTTCCTCTGCCAGCGTGTTGAAACTGTTGGTCAGCTCCGTCATGGCCGGATGACGCCGGATCAACTTTCCAAATTTAACCCTGGCCTTATAATCACCCTTCGCTAACCGATTCAAACCATTGATCATGGTATTAAAGGGTTTCAGTGGAATCTTACCCATCAGCACCGAGATCAACGTTCCAATCGCCAAACTGGCACCGGTAATGAGCAGCATAATAAATTCCACCACTGACAGGCTGAATCGATTGTCACTGAAGAAGTCGAACTGTTCCAGAATCAATACAATGACGTTCACTATAATGATAGTGATCACCAAAATACAAAATACCACAAATGAAAACAAAAGCGTCAGCGCAAATCGCTGCTTATGCTCTTCTGTTTTGTTTGATTTATCTTTAGATTTACGCATGTTTGACCGCCTTATACCCCAGTCCTCGAATGGACTGCAGTTCAAATTCCTCCCAGCCCTCGAACCGCTTTCGCAAACGTCCAATATGTACCGTCACCGTTTCCCATCCGGTATCGCTCTCTGCCCCCCAAATCTCATCCATCAGCTGGATCCGGGTAAAGATCTTCCCAGGATAGGAAAGCAGTTTATACAAAAGCAGGAATTCTTTTTGCGGAAGTTCCTGCACGTCACCGTTTTTGCTGACAGTGAAAGAGTCGTAATCCAACACCACATCGCCGATCACGATCTTTCTGTCGCTGATGATCTGTGCACGTCGCAGCAATGCTTTAATACGCAGCAGCATCTCTTCTTCATCGATGGGCTTCGTCATATAATCATCGGTACCCACCAAAAACCCTTTCTTTTTATCCGCCGGCAATTGTTTGGCTGATACCATGAGGATCGGCAGGTTGTTTTGCGCATCGCGCAGGGTTTTGGTAAATTCGTAGCCGTCCATCTTGGGCATCATGATATCCAGCACCACCAAATCGATGTGATTCTGATCCATGACCGTCAACGCATCCTCACCGTTTTGTGCGGCGTACACGGTATAACCCTCGCTCTCCAGCACCGCCTTCAGCAGCAGGCGGGTATTTTTATCATCGTCCACCACTAAAATGTGAAACATCTTTCTTCCTCCTCAAGTCGCCTGAATGGCTTCTAAAAAGGCCACCCGCACTCAGCGCAAGTGGCCCTTTGACGTATACGTCATTTTGATTTACGTTTGAAAATGACTGACCGGAACAGGATGACGTTCATCGCAATAAAGAATAAAACTAAGATCACCATGGTCAGTCCAGGCTGTTTCGGCGCCAGCGTAGCCAGCAGCATCATGGGGAAACCAAACACAATGGCAGGAAAGTTCTGATATACCAGATTATCCGCCACCGGCGTTTTAAAGTCGCCGTCGATCTCTCGAAGCAGCATGATACCGGTACTGGCTGTGCCCGTCAGCATTCCATACATGGCCAGGAACTGTTCTTCCTTGTAGGCCGGAAACAGTTTCCTAGCTACATAATAGTTGTAACCAAAGGTACTCAAAAGACCTGCACTACCCAAAACCAGCAGGATGCCCCAGTACTGCTGCAGAATACTCAGTCGGATCGCAGCGATGCCCGCCACAACCATAATATCAAAGAAGAAATTACTGCAGCGTGTCATAAGGAAGTCATTGGTATACTGCTTTTTAATAACATTCTTTTTCGTTAAGAGACCAATGATCCATTTCACTAAAGATGCTGCCAAGACACCTAAAATAAAGTTGAAACCATAAATAACAGACTTAAATCCCGGAACAAGATTTCCAAGAATCATCATCATGATATACGCAATAAAATAAGTAATTGCAATAATTGCAATCTGAACTGTCAGCTTGTCCATGCTGCCCTGCATCGGGATTTCATTTTCCAATTCGATTTCTTCAGAAGTACGAACAATCGCATCTTTTGTTTTAACAGCGATCTTACCGCGTTTCTTTAAAATATTCAGGTGAATAACACC
>JAZQUJ010000136.1:0-9185 GCA_045631245.1 Bianqueaceae bacterium | reverse complement strand
TAACGTGGATGCGGCCCGCCATGCCAGTGGCTTGTTTACTTCGCGCGTAGAGAGCGCTTTGCACGAGACGAATATGTGGCTGTCGCAGCTGATGAAAGCAGCTGATGATGCAGGCATACTGGATCAAACAGATTTCTTTATTGTCAGTGATCACGGTCAGATCGAAGTGCGTCGTTGCATTGCCCTCAATGCGCTGCTCGCGCAAAAAGGACTCATCGAGCTGGATGAACAGGGAAATATCGTGGATTGGAAAGCCTTCGCCAAGTCCGGCGGCCTTTCAGCGTTGGTATATTTGAAAGATCCTGAAAATAAGGAAGATTACGAATTAACCAGACAGGTGCTGGAGGAATTGAAGCAGGGCGAAGTATATGGCATTGGTCAGATCTTTACAGAAGAAGAAGTCAGAACTCAGCATCATTTGGGTGGTGATTTTGCCTTTTGTATTGAATCGGATGGATATACCACCTTTGCTAATAACTGGACGGCTCCAATCGTGATGCCTTTGGATAATCGAAACTATCGATTTGGTCGTGCTACCCATGGCTATTTGCCGGAAAAAGGACCGCAGCCTACGCTGATCGCCTTTGGACCGCATATTAAGCAGGGTGTATGGTTGAAGAATGCCAATCTGGTAGATGAAGCCCCCACCTTTGCAAAGGTGTTGGGCATTGAAATGAAAGAGATCGACGGCCGCCCGTTAGACGAGCTGTTGAAATTATAATTTAAAATAATTAGAAATGGAGAATACAAATGAGTGACCATTGGATCGCGGCCTGGGGACTGCCCATTGCAAAGCCCCCGAGAACCTGTGCTGAGTGGGTACATGACACAACTGTTCGTTTTACTATGCTGATGACTGTTCCGGGTAAAAGTCTGAAATTCCATTTTTCCAACCTGTTTGGTGAACATGAGGCTACGATCAGCCGTGCCTCTGTATCGGTGCAGACGGAAGGCAGTAGTATCGATGTTTGCCGCTTTGCGGCCATTACCTTTAATGGTGCTGAGAGCGGTACCATGGCGGCAGGAGAGGGGATTGTATCCGATCCGGCTGATTTGGTTTACGAGGCAGGCGAGACTTTGACGGTGAGCCTGTATTTTAAGGATTTTGCACAGTTGACTACAGCCCATGCCAATAGCGGTGAGTTCATTAAAAAATGGGTTTGCAGCGGCGATTATACAGCAGAAGCAGATCTGCCGTTTTTGGAAAATATGGATGCGGATCGGTATCCCTTTATTCATACCGTTGAGTCTTTGAGTCCGGAGGGTTCCTATGCGATTGTTGCGTACGGTGATTCCATTACGGCTCAGACCTGGCCGGATCGTCTGACACGTCGCTTACTGGCTATGGGACGTAAGGATGTGGCGATCGTACGTAAGGCCATCGGCGGCGCTCGCGTACTGCGTGAGTATCCCTGTGATTTTTATCGTCAATATGGTCCGAAGGGATTGGATCGTTTTGAACGTGAAGTGGTGCTGCCCGGCGTTAAAAAGGTATTTATTCTGCATGGTGTTAACGATATTATTCATCCGGTTCCGGATGGTGGCCCGTTCCGTCCTATGAGCGATCAGCCAACACCTGCTGAACTGATCGAAGGTCTGCAGTTCTATATTGATAAGGCTCATGAGAATGGCATTGAAGTGTATATGTCCGGTATTCTGCCCTTTGAAGATTGGCGTACTTATAATGAAGAGAAGGAGCAGATCCGTGAAATGGTGAACTTCTGGATCTATCGAGGTGCGCAGATCGAGGGTATTTTGCCTTTCGAGGTGGCTTTGATGAATCCGGACAAACCTCTGCAGATGCTGCCTGAATTTGATAGTGGTGATCATTTGCATCCCAGTGATGCCGGTGCCCAGATGATGGCAGATTGCATTCCGGAAGAACTTCTGTAAGAGTTAGAGGCGAAAGTTAAAATGAAAACCTATGCAGTTGGCTTACGATGCGATGACTGCGGTTCGGAGTTTTCGCTGCGAGAGCCCTTAACGACCTGTCCCAAGTGTGGCGGACTTTTGGAAGTACAATATGATAAAGCTGCGATGAAGGCTGAAGTTAAAACCATCGCGGGGGATGAACGATTTAATTCCATGTGGCGGTATCGGCAGTTTTTCCCTGAAATTCAGGAGAAAAACATTGTAACTTTGGGAGAGGGCAGAACGCCTTTGATCAAGTCGATCCATCTGGCGAAAAAGCTTGGAATTGAAAATTTGTACTTTAAAAATGATACCATGATGCCTACCGGCAGCTTTAAGGACAGAGGTTTCAGCTTGGCGGTGAGCTATGCTAAGGAAATCGGTATTCAAAGGGGCTTTACCTATAGTTCAGGTAATGCCGGGTCTTCTTTGGCAGCCTATTCTTCCAGAGGGGATTTTAATGCTGTTATCGTTGTAGAGTATGTGGCCAATTCTTTGAAGAAAGCTTTGATCCAGCTATACGGCGGTAAAACCGCAATTTTGGAATACGAGAATTTCGGTCAGATCTCCACTATGTTGGAGCAGGCTGTATCGAAACTGGGATTGTATCAGTTTGTGAACTTTATTAACCCAATTCGTCATGAAGCCATGAAGACTTATGCCTATGAAATTGTGGAAGAACTGGGGATGGTGCCGGATGCCATGTTTCATCCGGTGGGAACCGGCGGCGGAATCTGGGGAACGTATAAGGGATATAACGAGCTGGCCTATATTGGGTTTACCGATAGGGTGCCGAGAATGTTTGGGGTTCAGCCGGAGGCCTGCGCGCATTTTAAAGAGGCCTTTGATCGCGGAGCGAAAGAGGCGGGTGCCTATGGCGATTACACGAAAACCATTGCCCAAAGCATTGCTTCCGACAGCCCGCTGCAAGGCGGACGACGTGTGCTTAAGGCCATGTATGAAAGTGGCGGCGGAGCTTTAGCTGTTTCCGATGAGGAGATCATGGAAGCTATGTGTGATCTGGCAAAGGATGGAATTGCCGGTGAGCCTTCTTCTGCCGCAGCGGTGGCTGCTATGAAACAGGCATACAAGGCTGGTACGATCCAGTCGGGTGATACTGTGGTCTGTGTGATCACCGGCTCGGCATTTAAGCAGCCATCATCGATACAGTTGGCCGGTGGTGAACCAAAGATGCATATTAATGCAAATGTGGATGAACTGGCATCGTTATTACAATACTTTGGAATATAAAAGGAAACAATATGGATACGAAACGGATCAATATTGTGGATCCATATAATGGTTCTATTACCGTTGGTGAATTATACAAAAACGAAGAGGGCAGCATTCAAATGAGAAAGCTGCCCTCAGAAACCATAAACGAAGAGGATTTATATGTGAGTCCTCCATGGATCGACAGTCATTGTCATATTTATCATGGAATGACTTCCTTTGGGCTGCGTCCCGATGATGTGGGATACAAACAGGGAGTTCATCTGCTGGTGGATGCCGGCAGCAGTGGCGAGGAAACGGTGCGGGGCTTTCGTGAATATGTGCTGCCACACTATCGTACTAAGGTGAAGGCTTTTTTGAATATTAGCAGTATTGGTCTTGTGACTATGCAGGAAAGCTTTGATATGAGAAAGCTGGACCCGGATAAAACCGCTGCGTGTATTGAAAAAAATGAAGATTTTCTGCTGGGTGTGAAAGTGCGTTCCAGTCAGGTAATTGTGGAGGATAAGGGAATCGAGCCTTTGAAACGCGCTGTTATGGCTGCGGAAAAGGCAGGGAAACCGATCATGATCCATATGGGTGAAAATCCGCCCACGAATGAAGAAAATCTGCAGCTGCTGCGAAAAGGAGATGTGCTGTCGCACTGTTTCCATGGAAAAGATGTGAAACTTTGGACAGAGGAAGGTGAGCCGATTCCGGCTTTGCAGGATGCAATAGAGCGCGGCGTGATTTTGGATGTGGCTCATGGTGCTGCCAGTTGCAGTAAGTTTGTGGCGGAAGCAGCTATTCGTCGGGGCTATACGGATTTTATCATCAGTACCGATCTGCACGGACGTAATGTGAAAGGCCCGGTGTATAGTTTGAGTTATACCATGAGCAAATTTATGTCGTTTGGTTTGAGCTTGGTTGAGGTCATTCGAAATGTGACGCTGAAACCTGCACAGGTTTTTGGTCTGGATGGCTGGTGTGATGATTTGGAAAAGAACTGTACTGTATTTAGGGTAAGAGCTCGAAAAGACGATGATCATCCCTTTGTGGATGCTGTGAAAAATCCGATTGATGTACAGAAGGTGATTGAACCTGTAGCAGTGATCATGGATGGAGAATGGATCGGGTTATAAAGGAGAACAGGATGAGCCGTATTAAAGAACATTTACATAGCTGTATAGAAAAAGGCATCTTTCCCGGTGCTGCTTATGTGGTGGGAACATCTAAGGGAATCATTGATAGGGGTGTTGTGGGAAACAAAGGAATCAATTGCGGACCGGTAACGGAAGATACCCTATATGATCTGGCATCGATGACAAAGCCGCTGGTGGCGATCGCCTTTATGAAACTGCTGGAAGAGGGAAAGGTGTGTTTGGATGACCAGATCCGTGATTATCTGCCGGAATATAAGGAAGCGCCCAGAAGCAATGCCTCTATGTATGAGCTTCTGACCCATACCAGCTCCATTCCCGGTCAGGTACAGCTATATCGTACCTGCCATTCGAAGCAGGAAATGATCGAGGCGATTTTATATTTGCCTTTGCGGGAAAGAACGAAAACGCCGGTTATGTATTCTTCACAGGGTTTTATCATCCTGGGAGAGATCATGGAGCGAATCGAAAATAAGTCTTTGGATCTGATTCTAAAGGAAAAGGTGTTTGAACCGCTTAATATGCAGAACACTCTGTTTACTCCTTCTGAGGATTTGATGGAGCGGATCGCGCCTACTGAAGATTGTCCATGGCGTGGTCATATGGTGCGCGGACAGGTACACGATGAAAATGCTGTGGTATTGGGCGGCATTTGCGGTCATGCCGGTTTGTTTGCTACGGCGGAGGATCTGGCTCGTGTGGGTCAAGCGATGCTGAGCGGACTTACAGTAGAGGGAACGCGTTTCCTATTTGACTCCACGATTCAGTTGATGACAAAGAATCATACAAGCGGAATGAATCTGGCCCGTGGCCTTGGCTGGCAGGGAAAAGATCCTTGTGAATCGCCTGCGGGAGATCTGTTTGGAGAAAAATCCTTTGGACATACCGGTTTTACCGGCACCAGCCTGTGGGTAGATCCTGATAAGGATCTGTATGCAGTACTACTGACCAATCGCGTGCATCCAAGCCGAAACGGCGTAGGCATGGCAAGAGCCCGTCATATTTTTCATAATTTGGCGGTATGTGAGTGGGAATCGAAGAAAACATTGATTAAGAATTCATGATCATTTGAAAGGAGATACCCAAATGGAATACCAGCAAGTACAAAAAATTGCCAAAGACACAATTGAATATATCAAAAACTGTATTCGGCCGGGGATGACATTGATTCAGGTGCGTGAACTATGTGATCGAAAAATGTTAGAGCTTGGTGCTGATTCCTTTTGGTATTATGATATAGGAGCATTTACCTTTGCAGGTGACGAAACAACTGTTTCTGTATCGGGCCGGGTATATCAAACCAGTGACAGGATCATTCAGGAAAATGATATTGTTACGATTGATCTGAGTCCTCAGGAAGGGGATACCTGGGGAGATTACGCGAGAACGATCATCCTTCAGGACGGAAAGGTTGCTGAAATTGAGGATATTAACAACGAAGAGTTGAAAAGCGGTCTGTTAATGGAGGAATTGCTACATCGGGAATTAAGAGAGTTTGCAGCTCCGGAGACGACTTTTGAGGATTTGTATTACCACATGAATCAGGTGATTCGTGAAAAAGGCTTTGTAAACTTGGACTTTGCCGGTAATCTGGGTCATTCTATTGTAAGAAAAAAAGAAGATCGCATTTACATTGAAAAGGGGAACAGTTCTCGCTTGGGTGATGTGGCCTATTTCACCTTTGAACCGCATATTAGTATTCCGGGTTCGAAATACGGATACAAAAAGGAAAACATTTACTATTTTAAAGATGGTAAAATAGAAGAATTGTAAAAGAAGGGACTGTAATTACAATGACTATTGAACAAATGAAACAGCTGGCTTGTGAAGCCATTGACCGCAATGCGGATAAGATCACTGCAATTGCAGAGGACATTTTTGCTGAACCAGAGCTGGGATACAAAGAATTTAAAACCGCAGCGAAAGTGAAAAAAGTATTTGAAGAGCTGGGGATTGAATATCAGGATGAAGTGGCCATCACTGGCGTGATCGGTAAAGCGGAAGGCGGTCAGCACAATGCTAAGATCGCTGTTATGGGTGAACTGGATGCAGTGGTATGTCCGGGACATCGTTGTGCCGATCCGGTAACGGGGGCTGCTCATTCCTGTGGTCATCATGCTCAGATCGCCTCCTTGATGGGTGTTGCCTATGCATTGAAAGAGAGCGGTATTTTACCGGAACTGGGCGGCGATGTTGCTCTTATGGCGGTTCCCGCAGAAGAGGGCGTTGAACTGGAATATCGAAATGAACTGATGCAGCAGGGGAAGATCTCCTATTTGGGTGGAAAACAGGAATTTATTAAACTGGGCGTATTTGACGATGTGGATGCTATGATCATGCAGCACACGATTGGTGGTACCAAATCCTATGCCGGTGGACCGGGCGGAATGGGCTTTGTGGCTAAGATCATTCAGTATCGTGGTGTGGAAAGTCATGCAGCATCTCCGCATCAAGGTGTAAACGCTTTGGATGCTGCCAAGATCGGTCTGATGGCTTGTGATTGTATTCGTTCTACCTTTAAAGATGAAGATGGAATCCGTTTCCATCCGATCATTACAAAAGGTGGCAGCCTGGTAAATGTGGTACCGGCTTTTGTTCAAATTGAGACCTTTGTACGTGGATATACCACCGAGGCGATCAAAGATGCCAGCTTTAAAGTGGATCGTGCACTGCGCGCTGGAGCAGATGCAGTGGGAGCGACCTGCGATATTTATAATCTGCCTGGTTATCTGTTCTCAGTGGAAGCGCCGGACCTGAAGGAAGTGGTGGAAGGCAACATGCGTGAACTCTTTGGCGAGGAAAACGTTGTAACAGGAAGCGGCTTTACCACTGAAGCCAACGATGTATCCAATATGATTCCTACTGTTCATGCTATGATCGGCGGTGCAGAAGGTGTCGGACATAGTTCTAATTATGAGATTGCCGATAAAAAGATGGCGTACATTGATTCAGCGAAGATGTTAGTCATGAGTGTGATCGATTTGCTGGCAAATGGAGCTGAAAAGGCGATGGAAATCAAAAAGAATTTCCAGGCTCCTCTTACCAAAGAGTCTTACATTCAGCTGATGGAAGAAATGAGATCATAATATTATAACAATACGTGAAAGAGGCATACCACTTAGAAGGTGATATGCCTCTTGTTTGCTGTAGACTGATTCTATTATTTCATTATTCTCTTACTTTGATCGATTCCAGATATGCCTTCATAGCTTCTTCCGGCGGAACGAAATCTTCACGGGAGCCGCAGCGCAGGGTGGGTTCTTCACCATTGGGACCATAGAAGGGAGTTAGATAATCATTTTCCCACAGTACACGGTCTTCTTCTCTGCTGAAATCGGGAATGTCATAGGGCATTCCTTTTTCAAGCAAAGAGCGATGAGCCAAAATGCCCACTGCGGACATGCGGGTAGCAAAGTATACATCAAAGTCAGGTTTGCGATCTTCACGCAGGCAGTTCAGAAATTCCTGAATTACCAAGAAATCGCCGCCGCCATGTCCTTCCTTTTCAATTAGAGCTTCATCTTTATGATTCCACTGCGGGTCATACAGATTATCCTGTTCCATGCCTTCCGGCTTGTTCCAACTGTTGTAGCGAAGCATTACTTGTCCGTTCATACCGCGCAGGTTTTCAATCTGACCTTCAGTACCGCAGATGCGATAGGAGTTGGAATGAGCGCCAAAGCCGGCACAGCCGCTTACACGGAATACGGAGTCGTCATCGTTGAGTGTAGTAATGATGGCAGCACGGTCACCACAGTGAGAGCCGGAGATAGCGAAGGTATCATCGAAGGGCGCGAATACCGGCATGGCAGTGACACGAATGGGTTTGGCGCCGGTGGCGTACATAATGGGAGCCAGAGAATGAGTCACATAATAGGTACGGGGCAGATAGTTGCGCCAATGCTCGGGATAGGGTTTGTACTTGCGGTTAAAGGCCACGTCATCACCGGATACGGGATGATTATATTCGCCTTCTGCATAAAGGAACTTGCCCAACGTACCGCCATCACAGATACGCTTGATTTCACGATTGAATTTCATGTGCGGATAGTTTTCACAAAGCATATATTTAGCAGTTGACTTTTCAGCAGCGCGTACCAAAGCGACACATTCGGCCATGGTTCCGGCAGCGGTACATTCACTCAAAACGTGAACGCCTTTTTCCAGAAAACGAATGGCGTAGGGAGCATGTTCATTAAAGTAGTTGCACAGCAAAACCGCATCCATGGGGTGCTCATAAAACTCATCAAAAGAAGTGTAATAGGTGGTTTTGTCACCCATGATCTCCTTGGCCTTGTTCAGCCAAAATTCGTCTTTATCGCAGATGGCAACGATTTCAGCGTCATTAGCCAGCAAACTATTGATATAGCTGGCGCCACGGTTAATACCGAAAATACCAATTTTAATCTTTTCCATAGCAATTACCTCACAATTCAATTAAATAATTTCCAAACCGTCACGGTCGGGCAACGGCGGATATTCATCATTCAGATTATCGGAATACCAGAAGGCAACCGAAGAAATGTCATCCTGCAGGGGCAGATAACGGCCGCCGCTGCGCCAGCCTAAAGCTTGAATCGTAACACGCAGATTCTCTTTGAAGTAAATGGGATCTTGAATGTGCCAACGATACATGTTAAAGCGACGGTTGGCTTTATACAGAGTATCGGTGGAGTCGATCTTGGACAGACCGCTGTAAGGCGTAGAGAATTCTCGATAGCTGCCATCCACATCAAAGTTATAGGAACCACAGAAATAATCCTCGGTACCAGTGCCGCATATAGTAGGAAAGTCGGTATCGCCATCCATATAGAACTTGATTTCACCTTCGCCCCACCAGCCATTATTGTTCACACCCCAATATAGATAGGTGCCTACATACTGACCATTACCGGAGATATT
>JAZQUJ010000135.1:0-29234 GCA_045631245.1 Bianqueaceae bacterium | reverse complement strand
TACATCATGAGAATCTTGATCGTTCGCCACGGCGACCCCAATTACGAAATCGACGGCCTCACCGAAAAAGGTCAACGAGAGGTAAAACTACTTGCTGACCGACTGGGTCAGGAAAATATTACCGCTGCCTACTGCTCCACTATGGGCCGGGCCATGCTCACCGCAGCCCCCACCCTGGAACGCCTGGGCCTTACCGCTGAATATTGCGACTGGCTCCGGGAATTTAACCCGCCCAAAGTGAAGGTTCCTTATCAGGAAGAACCCAAGGGTTGTTGGGATCTGCTCCCCTACTTCGTAAACGAAAATCCGCAGCTATACAATCCCTTCGAATGGAAAAGCGTGGACTTTCTGAAGGAATCAGATGTGCCCGCCCGCTACGACTGGGTCTGTGAAGAACTGGACAAGGTGCTGGCCAAGCATGGCTATGAACGTGACGGCTTTAACTATAAGGCTGTACGTCCCAATCATGACACCCTTATGTTTGTCTGCCACTACGGCCTGTCCTGCGTACTGCTGTCCCATCTTATGAACTGCTCTCCCTATTCCATTTGGCAGAATGGCTTCACCGCTCCTACTTCCGTAACCACCTTCTACACAGAAGAACGTATTGAAGGTACTGCTTCCATGCGCTGCAGCGCCATCGGCGATGTTTCACATTTGTATGTAGGAAGCGAAGAAGTCTCCTTCTCCGGCCGCTTCTGCGAATGTTTCACCGACGATACCAGACACTAAGTCAGCGCTGATACAAGTTATCTATCTGAAAACATATCGAACCCCCAGCAGTTTTCGCTCCTGGGGGTTCTCACTTTCTCAAAACCGTATCTGATTATTATAATTCGTAGGCAAGCCCTCGCGATAAATATGCGAATCCGAGGAATAGGTCAGCACCTTGGGAATGGCATAACCATCCTTCTCCTTGAACTCGATCACCGTCATACCGGTGTGGGTCATGTCAAACTCCGTAGAAAACATCGGATAGGGAATATCCAGCAAACAGCTCATGAAGGCCAGACCAAAACCCTGATGAGCAAACAACGCTACTCGATCATTATTGGGAGCCACTGCTTTATACCGTCCGCTGTAGCGCTCATGCTCATAGCCTAAAGAAGCAAACAGCTCATCACAGCCGTTGTAGATACGCTCCATGCCCTGCTCAAAGCGAGGCTCACTGAGCTGCGGATGGTCAAACCAACGAAAACCCAACTGACGCACCTCGGGAGTATGGAACAGCATCTTGGTGGGCAGGTTTTCCTCAAACAGCCAGCGGCGATGCCCCTCGGCATCATCCATTACCAGCTCCTGCCAGGCATTGTGCTCGTTGGCAAACTCCAGCAGCGTAGGTTCCTTCTTCAAAAGCTCACAAAGCGGCTTCGAAGTCAAAATTGCCCGGTTGGACGTGGACGCATACACCTTATCGATTCCGTACAGTGCCAAACGCTTACCCACAGCCTCCGCCTGCCGCTGACCCAGCGGAGTCAAAGAATCCGGATTATAAATGGGATCCCCGTGTCTTATGTAGAAAAATAACATGTCAAATACCTCTTTCTTAAATAATAAAAAAGTTCTTATAGTTCGTTGTCAAGCCTTCTTTATATAAATGCGCATCCGACGACAGCATGCTGATCCTCGGCTGTGCGTAACCAAACTCTTCCTTAAACTCGATCACCGTCACGCCGGTGTGGGTCATATCCAGATGGGTATTCACCACCGGAAACGGAATATCCAACAGGCAGCTCAAAAAGGTCAGGCCCGAGCAGTGATGGGCAAACATCGCCACCCGCTCATTGTTGGGTTCTATCACCTTATACCGACCGGTGTACCGCTCATGCTCATAGCCCAAAGAAGCAAAAAACTTATCGGTCTCATCGTAGTACCAGTTGGCCCACTTTTCAAAATCATACTTTGCAAAAGCCGGGTGCTTGTACCACTCAAAGCCCAGTGCACGCATCTTCGGATCTGCCGCCAAAGGTTTCGTGCGCGGATCAAAAAAGGGCCAAATCAGTTCACCCGTGTCCGCTTCCACCGTCAGATTCCACCAGGCATGGTCCTCGTTAATGAAATCCACCAGTTCCATGTCCTTCTTCAAGATCTCACAGGTTGGCCTCGCCGTATCGATGGCCCGCTGCGACGTGGACGCATAGATCCGGTCCAGCCCATGCACCGAAAGCCGCTTGGCCACTGCCTCCGCCTGCCGCTGCCCCAAAGGAGTCAGCGAATCCGGCTCATAAATCGGATCCCCATGTCGAATATAGAAAAAAAGCATCGTCCACCTCCAAAAACATTCATAAAGAAATTATCTCATATCTAGCCACCAAAAGCAAGAAAAAGTGTTATGGCTGTGCAATGTTCGGTCTTGCGCAGTCCCGCGTTTCCTGTATAATATAATCATAGTTTCCGCCTACGGCGGCATAGCCGCGCAGCGGCAAATCACATCACATTCAAAGGAGGGACGTCCCCCATGCAAGACTTACTGGAAAATCTGAACCCGGCGCAGTTGGAGGCCGTGACCTCCACGGAAGGGTTTATTCGTGTCATTGCCGGCGCAGGCTCCGGTAAGACCCGGGCGCTGTCCCATCGTTTCGCCTACTTGGTCAACGAACTGGGTATTCTGCCTGGCAATATTTTGTGCGTGACCTTCACCAATAAGTCCGCGGCGGAGATGCGCCAACGTATTCATAACCTTACCGGCGATAACGATACCGGCTACATCAATACCTTCCATGGTTTTTGCGTGTCGATCCTGCAGGAGGACAGCCATGCGGTACAGTACCCGAAAAGTTTTCTGGTGCTGGATAACTCCGACATCGATGCCATGCTGAAGATCATTTATGAAGAGCGAGGTTTGACCCTGCGGGAGATGACCTTTTCCAAGGCCCGGGACATGATCGAGATGCGCAAGCTGGAAAAAGAGCCGGAGTATTATTTGGACATGATCCGCATGTCACCGGAGGCCCTGCGGGAGAAATATATCAACGCCGTAAAACCCGATGATATTATTTTCTATGGCTATTTGTATCAGGCCAAGAAGTGTTTTGGCCTGGATTATAATGATCTGATCAAGTTTTCTTTATATATTTTCGACCAGCACCCGGACATCAAGCTGAAGTGGCAGCAGCGGCTGGAATACATCATGATCGATGAGTTTCAGGATATCGACGGTCTGCAGTATAAGCTGATGTGCGTGCTCTGCGGCTATCACCGCAATCTGTTCATCGTGGGCGACCCGGACCAGACCATCTACAGCTGGCGCGGTGCCAACGTGCGGTATTTGAAGGAATTCGACACCGCCTTCCGGGATGTACAGACCATCATGATGAATCAGAATTACCGCAGTACACCCCAGATTTTGGCGGCGGCTAATCGGCTGATCTCCGTGAATAAGAACCGGATCCATAAGGATCTGGAGGCGCAGCTGCCCGACGGCCCTACTGTGGTTTGCTGTCCTGCCAAAAATGCTGAGGCCGAAGCAGACTGGATCGCCGCTGAAGTGAGCCGACTGCACGAAACGGGTACGCCCTACAAGGACATCACCGTGCTGTACCGGGCTCACTATGTGACCCGCAGCATCGAAGATGCCCTGCTGAAGGCCGAGATCCCCTATACCATTTACAGCGGCGTGCAGTTCTTTGACCGTATGGAGATCAAAGACGCCCTGTGTTACCTTCGCATGATCGCCTATAAAGATGATCTTTCCTTTATGCGCATTGCCAACGTGCCCAAGCGCAATCTGGGTCAACGCCGTATGCAGTTTCTGCAGCAATATGCCGACGAGCATGGCTGCAGCCTGTACTCTGCCCTCACCCAGACTCTGGACAACGAGATCTTCAAGGGTACTCAGGCCGCTTCCTTTGTTAAGCTTGTGGAAAACTTTGCCGCTTCCTACGGCGGTCGTCCTATCTCCGAAGTGCTGACGGACATCCTGGACAAGAGCGGCTACGAAAAAATGCTCCGTACCGAAGGCAGTCAGGAGCGACTGGACAACTTGGCGGAGCTGAAGCAGTCCATTTATGAATATGAAGTCTCCTGCGGCGAAGAGACCACCATGGAGCACTATCTTTCCCATATCGCCCTCTTCACCAATACCGATCTGGAGGACAGCCGCGACCGAGTTAAGCTGATGACCGTCCATGCAGCCAAAGGTCTGGAATTTCCCCATGTGTTCCTTTGCGCCATGAACGAAGGCATCTTCCCCTCCCGTAAGACCCAAACGCTGGAAGCCATGGAGGAAGAACGACGCTTAGCCTTCGTCGCCATCACCCGTGCCAAACAGTCTTTGTATATTTCCACGGCCGAAGGCCGTAACTTCGACGGTTCTCATCGCTATCCGTCCCGGTTTATTTTGGATATCGGAGATGAGCTGATGGAATTTACCGTTAAGCCCCGAGAAGGACTGATTGAAGAGACCCGTAAATACGTGGAAATGTCCAACAACCGCCTTTCTTTCGGTGCACCTCAAATGGCCTTTAACGCCGGTGATCGCATTCGGCATAAGGTATTCGGTGTAGGCACCGTGCTGGAGCCGGATCTGACCAAGGCTTCGTATTTGATCCAGTTCGATGAAATGGAAACGCCGAGGAGCATATCGTTTAGAGTGAAAATGGACAAGATTTGATTGAATGAAAAAGAGGAATCCTGATTGAAAAAAAGGGTTCCTCTTTTTAGGCTATTCTTCTCTTATTTTTAGCACTTGTTGATATTCTTCTGGAAACTTAATCATGGCTTCATCTTCACGAAATCCCATACATCCTTTCACATTGCCAGCCAACTTCTCCGTATATAACTTCGGTTTTGCAGAGTTATAATCACCCAACATCCGTGCCGAAAGATTTTTTGTAATCAAGGCTGGTAGAACATCTAACTTCATGCAGGTTGTCCCATCCGATGCAAATTCAAAGTCTTTTGGACTTAATTTATGATTTAAGCACTTCGAGTAAAAATTCAAGGCAGAAAGTTCATCATTTTCTATATCTCTTTTGACTTTCAAACCTGTCAAATGCAAATAGTTTCTCCCATAAAATGAAAACTCCTGATATGTAGTGTTTTTATGTTTATCCTGACACACCAATAAAAGCTTTCTGTTTTCCAGTTCATCACGATACATTTCCGCACAAGATACTACTCTTCTAATCGCTTGTTCCTTTGTATATTTCCCCATATTCCTCGCTTTCCCTTTTTATGACAAAAATGGAAGACTGCATCATCGCAATGATACTCGTCTTCCATCTTTCTTAACTGGTTTTTCTGTCGTCCGCCGACGCTCAGCTTCTTCGGTACAAAACCTTCTGCTGCATACATATCAGGTTTTTCTGTTGCCTGTCAACACTTAGCTCCTTCGGCAAAACCTTCTGCTACTTATATTTCGGATTTTAGGTGCCAGTTGCACCAGTGAGATGACGCTCACTGTCCTACTATTAGGATATGCGGCTTTTTCTTTATTGTCAACA
The DNA here is from genome assembly GCA_045631245.1 of Bianqueaceae bacterium. GTDB lineage: Bacteria > Bacillota > Clostridia > Lachnospirales > Bianqueaceae > CALWPV01. The sequence continues at coordinate 23,790 of JAZQUJ010000135.1, read as the reverse complement.
AAAACCTTCTGCCAATACTATCCAATTTTGCGTATATCGCAACCAAATAATACGCAAAATTTGCGTGTTTTTACTTCTTCACCTTCGGCACAGCCATCATGATCACAGCTGCTACTGTTACCATAAACTCCGTTACCGTAAAGGATAGCCACACACCGGGCATGTTCCACAGCTTAGCCATGATAAATACCGCAGGCACCAACACGAACAGGCCGCGCATCAGCGATACCGCCTGAGCGGGGATTGGACGATTGATGGCCGCAAAGAAGATGGCCATAATGATGTTAAATCCCATAAAGGGCAGGGCTGTAAAGTACAGCTTCACGCCCTCCACAGCGATGATCTGCAGTTGAGCACTGTTTTCACTATTGAACACCGCCGCAATGGGATCGGTCCATAGAAAGAGTATAGCATACATGACCGCAGACATGAGGATCACGGAGACTACGCCGTATTTCAAGAGCCGATGAATATTTTTCGCGTTGCGAGCTCCATAGGATTGGCTGACAAGGGGCTGCATACCCTGGGCTAAACCGGTGAACAGGGCCGCCGTTACCAGTGAGATGTTAGCCACCACGCCATAGGCGGCGACACCGATGTTGCCGCAGATATCCAAGATCACCAGGTTGAACACCACGATGACAATGCCAGAGGAAAGCTCCGTAATAAAGGAAGGAAAACCAAGGCTAAAGGTGTTTTTGATCATGGTCCAGCTGGGACGCACCTTGGCCGGACGCAGCTTGGTGTGCTTCCAGTGGGGCGCCATCACCGCCATGCTGACAATGGGGGCCAGGCTGGTGGCCAGGACCGCACCGAACATACCCATTTTCATGGGGAAGATGAAGATATAATCAAATAAAATGTTGAACATGCTGGCAGCCACGGTGCCCCACATAGCACGACGGGGATCGTTATCGTTCTGCACATAACACTGGAGCACATCACCCAGCATAGAGACCGGAGCGAACAGGAACAACACCTGGGCATAGATTTTTGTATCGGCAAATACCGCATCGTCCGCGCCCAGCAGACGGGTCAGCGGATCCATAAAGAACACACCGATCACGAAGAATAAGGCGGCAAAGGCAAAAGTCAATTGCAGCGTGCGACCGAAAAGCTTGTTGGCCTTTTTCTGGATTTCCTCCTTGGACTCCAGCCCGCCCTGCGCTCGCCCCTGCAGCCGGGAATAATAGGCACCGCTGCCCACGCCCAGCATGAGGGCAATGCCGTGGATCACGTTATAGATTGGCAGAGCCAGATTGAGGGCCGTAAGACCGTTGGCTCCCATGCCCTGAGCCACAAAGAAGGTATCCACTAAAAAGAAGGCCGATACGCTCATCATGGCCAGCATATTTAAAGAAGCATACTTAATAAAACTACGTAAAATATTCATGATTTCCTCCGAAAGTGTGGGCCGCATCGTTTGCGGCCATGCCGCCGGACGAATCAACAAAAAAACGCCGTCTCTTTCTATCTTCAATGGCCTACGATAGAAAGCACAGCGCAGGGGCCTGTGGCCCAATCATCAACCCGGCGGCGGATGATGTGTATAGTATAGCAGAAGTGCAGGGCAAAAAGCAACCGCTTTTTACAAAGAACTGCAGGTTCTTCCGGAAACCTACCCTCTTTTATTCCTTCATTCGATACCCCACACCCAGTTCATTAATATATGATATATGGTTGAAAGACCAAACCAAAAATGATATACTTTTACTATTAATTTTGATTTCAGGAGGATTTTAAATATGAAAATTGAAGCTAGAATCAAAGAACTTGGTATTGAACTTCCCGGCATGAGCGCCCCGAAGGCCATGTATGTGCCCGTTGTACAAACCGGCAACCTTTGCTTTGTATCCGGCCAGCTGCCGATGATCGATGGTGAGCTGTGCACCGGCAAAGTGGGCGAGACCCGTACTTTGGAAGAAGCCCAGGCAGCCGCCCGCCTTTGCATCATCAATGGCCTGGCCGCTCTGCGCGCACATCTTGGCGATCTGGACCGGGTAAACCGCATTGTAAAACTGCAGGCCTTTGTTGCCAGCAAGACCGGTTTTGACCAGCAGCACATTGTAACTAATGCCGCTTCCCAGCTGCTGTTCGACATATTCGGTGAGCCCGGCCGCCATGCCCGCACCGCTGTAGGCCTGAATCAGCTGCCGCTGGATGCTACCATCGAGATCGAAATGATCGTAGAAGTGGAATAATGGAAAAGCTGAAAAACTTTATCAAAGCTCTTTTCAGCCTCTTCTGCGTAGCCTTTACGATTTGCTTTATCGTCCTGACTCTGCAAGGAAAAAATGCGACCGAAGAAATGTTTTCCTGGTTTGAAAATGACGAACCCACCATCGAGTCTGTCATGCAGGAAAACAGCATGACCCGGGAAGAAGCCTTTGATTTTCTCATGGACACCACTGACCCCAATGAACTGCCGGGCATTCCCGAGGAATTAAAAAACCACGTCTTCTTAGACACCCGCGCGGCGGGTATCAGTTCGAAACTTGTGGGGGATGTTCGCGTGATCGTGATTTTTGTGACCAATCCTGCCAGTTCCTGGAGCTACGAGGAAATGACGGCGGTACAAACCGCCCATGAAGATATGACCGCTGAAATTTTGGCAGAAGCCGCTTCCCATGGAGTCGATTTGAATCTTTCTATGGAATATCATTTGGCTACCGTAAATGAGGACCTGCCGGATGAGGGCACCACTGACTGGGCTGATGCTGCCCTTGCTTCGATCGGTCTGCCGCCGGCTGCCACTGCCAGTTCAGACTTAGAAACAAAATATGGCGTAGATGAGGCTCCCATTTTATTTTACTTAAACACGACCGGTCGCGCCTACGCTCTGCCTTCCCGCCATGGTAATCACAGTGAATATGCCTTTTTCTTTCATGCCGACGAGGGCGCTGTTCGCTACCGCCATGAGCTGTATCATTTATTTGGGGCAAAAGATTTTTACTATCCTTCCGATGTAAAAGTTTTAGCTGAAAGCTATTTCCCCGACAGTACCATGCTGACCTCAGAGATTGGTGTGGCTATGACCGATGACCTGACCGCTTATCTGATTGGTTGGACCGAAGAACCTTCCGCTTCCGCTCTTTCTTTTTTAAACGATACCTCTTATTTGACACCGGAATACATGACAGAGCAGCATGAGGCGGAAACCTTCACCGGCTATGTGGAAGATTACGATGATGGTGATGGCTTATATACCGGCTACTTAGATTTCGGTGTTCCCCAGGGTGTAGGCACTAAAGTATGGAATGATGGCCGCCGCTACGAAGGCGAATGGGACTACGGTACTTTCCACGGCAAAGGCACCTATACCTGGGCTGACGGCAGCACCTATGAGGGCGATTGGTACAAGGGAACTCAACATGGTTACGGCACCATGACCTTAGTGAATTCCGGCACTTATACCGGCTATTTTTCCGAGGGCAGCCGCGAAGGCGAAGGCACCTATACCTGGAATAATGGTGACTCCTATACCGGCGAATGGCTGGATGGAGAACGCACCGGCTACGGAACCTATACTTGGGTCGATGGCAGCACGCGCAGTGGCTACTGGGAAAACGGTGAATTTATCGAATAACCCCATCATTTGACTCAAACAAAAAGCGATCTGAAATCCAGGGCTTCTTGCCTTGAATGTCAGATCGCTTATTTTCTTTTACTTCTATCAGCCTACGAATTCACGTACGCAGCGCTCATAGGCTGCTACGGGATCGGGAGCTGCAGTGATCGGACGACCTACTACGATGTAATCAGAACCGATCTTATTAGCCTGCTCGGGAGTCATTACACGTGCCTGGTCACCTACTTCGCCATCAGCAAAGCGGATACCGGGGGTTACGGTCAAGAAGTCCTTACCGCAGGTATCATGTACTTTCTGAGCTTCCTGGGCGGAACATACTACGCCGTCCAGGCCGGCTGCCTTGGCGTTGCTGGCATAGTGCATAACTACCTTATCGATGGGCTCTTTGATCAGCAGATCCTGCTCCATGCGCTCCTGATTGGTGGAGGTCAGCTGGGTTACAGCGATCAACAGCGGACGGGTACCGTCGGGTCTGGTCAAGCCTTTGATAGCAGCTTCCATCATGGCGATGGTACCGGAAGCGTGCAGGTTGCACATGTCAACATCCAGTTCAGAAAGCACTTTCATAGCTTTCATAACGGTGGTGGGAATATCATGAAGCTTCAGATCCAGGAAGATCTTGTGGCCTCCCTTTTTAATTTCACGGATAATGTCGGGGCCTGCTGCGTAAAACAGCTCCATGCCGACTTTCAAATATAAGCTCTTGCCCTCAAAAGGATCCAGGAACTCCAAAAGTCTTTCCTTGCTTTCAAAATCACAAGCGATAATTACGTCTCTGCCCATGGGTAATAGACTCCTCTCTGATGATGAATTTGATAGTACTCTAAATCTTACTTATTATATCACATTATATTGAAATTGCTAGTCCTAAAAATGATTTTTCTCGTCGCTGACAAAACATTGACACCCCACCTCCGCTGCGCTACAATACATATATTCCACTCGGAGGTACATATATGTTTACCAAAAATGATCTAATTAACCAAATCAAAACCATGGGGATTCTCCCCACCGATACTGTTTTGATCCATACATCTCTGCGCGCCATCGGCGAAGTTGAAAACGGAGCCGATGGTATTATCGACGCCTTTCGTGATTACCTGACTGAAGGCCTGTTTATTGTGCCTACCCACACCTGGGATACAGTTGGGCCTCACCAACCGATCTACGATGTGAAAACCGCTGTTCCCTGCATCGGCACCCTGCCCCGCGTAGCCGCTTTCCGCACCGATGGCATTCGTTCGCTGCACCCCACTCACTCTCTGTGGGCCACCGGCCTCGGCGCTGAAGACTTCGTCGCCGGTGAAGAACAGGCTACTACCCCCGGCACACCCGGTTTTGCCTGGGATCGATTGGGGCATGTGGGTGCCAAGATTCTGCTCATCGGCGTGGGCAACGACAAAAACACCTTCATCCATTCCGTGGAGGAGGTAGCCGATATTCCTGATCGTTTAGCCGAGAAGCCCTACGAAGTCACCATCATCGACCAGCAGGGAAATCACTATACCCATCCTCAATATGCACACCATTGCAGCCGTTCCTACGATGTGTCCAAGCAGTTCCCCAACTTCGAAAAAGCCTTGGTGGAAATGGGTGCTCAGAACTTCGGCCGCTTCGGCAACGCGGAGGTCCGCATTGTGGACGCCGCCAAATGCCGCGAGATCCTGCTGCGGATCTTTAAACATGCCGATCGGGATCTTTGCATTGAAAAAATGGAAATCCCGGAAGAATGGTATAAGTAAAAAAATTGCTCTGTGCCGGCAGTCAAACTGCTGTACACAGAGCTTATTTATTTAGGTGGCAATCCTTAATCACTTAATTCATTATCGACTCAGTTCCTGAGAAATAATATCCAAAACCTTATGATAGCATCCGCCGCAACCGGTGGAGGCCTGGGTCATTTCCTGAATTCGTTTGAATTCTTCCTGAACATCGTCCAGCCTCTTTCCATTCTGTAAAGCCTTCATAATATCGGAATAACGAACCTGCTTACAATTACATACGATTCTATCTACATATACATCTGCCATACTTATGTCCTCCTTAATAGGATTTAATTTTGTTAGTATTATAATAGCATAGATCGAATCAAATTGCAATACCTTATTAGGATTTTATTTCATTAATTTTAAACTAACCCAAAACTGCGCAGCAGCCACAACCAGAAAGTCAAAGTAAAGGCCCCCACCACCGTAGCGATCACCACAGTATTCGATGTCAGAGTTCCCTCATGCCCCATGTTCCGGGCCATTACAAAGCTGCTCACTGTGGTAGGAGAACCTAACATAACCATGATGGCGATCAGTTTTGCATCGCGAAAGCCCATGGCCACTGCCAGTGGCAGGAAAATACTGCACAAGCCCACCAATTTCACCACCGATGCACACACCGACGGCTTCAGTTTACCGCTCACCTTCTTCGGATCGATGCTGGCGCCCATGGCGATCAGTCCTAAAGGCGTTGCCAGACCGCCCACGTTATCCACGGTTTTACCCAGGATCGCCGGAGCCGGAAGCCGCAGCAGCGACCATACAAGACCGGCTACAATACCCAGCAAAATAGGATTCGTCACAATGCCCTTGATCGTCCGCCGCGCCAACGCGCGTTTGGTCTCTCGGCTCATATGCCCGTTTTCATCCACGCCGGCTTTTTCCGCAGGCGCTGTCAGCGCCAACACCACCACCGCCATGGCATTATACAGCGGCACACTGGCAATGATCATCAGCGGAGTCATGCCCGCATCACCATAAATATTCTGTGTATAGGCAATGCCCAAAATCGCCGCACTGCTGCGATAGGCCGCCTGAACAAACTCCCCCCGGGCCGGTTTGTTCTTAATAAGCAGTGACAACAAATATGCCAGCCCAATGCTCAGCAGCGTTACCGCAAAGCAAAACAACACAAACTTTGTATCCCAAACCGACACAAAATCCGTTGTAGCCAGCTGATCAAACAAAAGCACCGGCAAAGCAATTTGAAACACAAACTGATTCAGCTTAGCTGCAAAAGAATCATCGATGATCCGCCATTTGTGCAGCACAAAACCCAGCACCATGGTCAAAAACACCGGCACCGTCGCATTCAAGCTGAACATCAAATTTTCCATTCGCCTCGCCCCCTAACAAATACTTTTCTTCCTAAGTTTGGCAGCTTCGCTGTCAAACTTATTTCATCGAAAACTGCAAAAACTCATACACCAGCTCGCTGCCCTCTTCGATCTCCATAGGCAGCAGGGCCCGAGCCACCAAAAACAGCTCATCCTCCGGCTCATCGATTCGCTCCAAATGCGCATAATCACCATCGATCAATTTCACTCGATATTCTCTGCGTTCCATTCTTTCAAAAACTCCTCTTTAAATTGTACCAGAAAGGCATGGCGCGCCTGCGCCAACCGCTTCCCGGCTTTCGTTTTCATTCCATCGGCCAGCAAGAGCAGCTTATCATCGAAATGCTGCAGACTGTTCGCCGGGTCCACCGGATCGTAGATCGGTCGTTTCACTTTTCCGCCATAGGCAAAAGTTCGGGCAATCCCAATGGCACCCAGAGCATCCAACCGGTCTGCATCCTTCACCACATCACTTTCCTTCTGCAAACGTTCGCTGCAGGGCACGCCTTCGGAAAAGGAAATGCTCTCTACTACCTCCAACACATCGCTTTGAAGTTCCACAGGGAACTCCGCTTCCTCCATCAAGCTGCGCAGCAGTTCACCGCGACTTTCCTTAGTATAGCCAAATTTATGGTCCGCCACATCATGCAGATAAGCAGCTGCCAACACGATATCCATGCTGCAGTCTTCCATTTCACCGATCTGGCGACTCATCCCTACTACGCGATAGGTATGATACCAATCATGTCCGGTGGCTTCACCGGTTTGAATGGCTTTTACCCGCTCGATCAATCTTTCGAAATTCAAATTACTTTCCTCATCTTGGGCTTACGAATAATACCCCTTCTCTTTCACACTGCCCTCTTCCATCATAATGCGGCCCCGGGCCATCACCGTATGGAAGATCAGGTCATCATTTAACAAAATCAGATCCGCATCGCTGCCCTCGGCCAAACAGCCCTTAACGGGAGCGATTTCCAGCGCCTGAGCCACATTGCGAGTTACCAGGGCCAATGCCTGCTCCAAAGGAATCGCATGCTCCCGCACCAGAATACGAATACATTCAAACAAGGTGGTCATCTTGGCCACTTCAATGCCGATCAGCTCATTCTTCTCATTCCACTTAGGCATACTGCCGTTGGAATCAGAACTCAGCGTTACCCGATCAAAGGGCACACGGGGCAGAGCCTTCGCAATGGCGGCAGCCGCCGAAGCCGGCGAACCGCTGGTAAAATCAATATAACCGCCCATGTTGGCAAACTTGATTCCATCCTCCAGCGCCTTTTGAATATGGGTCGGACGAAAATGCTTGATGGGAATCTCGGTTTCTTCCACAATGGCAAACACATCGGATAGGCCTTTTTTACCATTGCCCATGTGCATATGCACCTCGCCCACCTTGCCGCTTTCCAGCCCGGCCAGGCGTGCCTGAGTGGCCAAACGAGCCAATTCTTCGGCATTAATATTAGAAGATCGATGATCGGAAATGGCGATCTTCACGCCGATCACTTCTTTAATATATACAATATCATCGGTCACTGAACCGGTCAGAGTCGGCGAAGGATATTCATAAGCTCCTGTCAGACAATAAGCAGTTACGCCCTCTTCATTCAAAGCCTTTGCCTTTGCCACCACATTGCGAACACTGCGGGTACGTGAATCGGTTCCCAACAGACCCACCACAGTGGTCACACCGCTCTCCACCAGATCACCCAAGGTCACCTCAGGAGCACGACTCTTAAAGCTGGACTCGCCACCACCACCGGTGATATGAACGTGCTGATCGATAAGACCCGGAATCACTTGCCGCCCTGCGGCATCGATCACCTGCAGGCCCTCCCATTCGAAATCGATATGGGGCGCGATTTTTACAATTTTATCATTACAGATGAGCAAATCTCTACGCCCCAGATGATCTGGGGTGTAGAGATCGGCGTTTTTAATCAGAGTAAACATCTTGCTATTTTATGCTCCAAATTTTTCGGCAGCTACCTTCAGCATTTCGCGGATGGGCAGCTGATAGGGGCAACGAGGCTCGCAGGCACCGCACTGGATACAAGCGGAAGCCTTCACAGGCATAGCATCGTAACGACCCTGTGCCCAATCGGCCAAGCCATAACGCTCCAGATAGCCCTGCATCAGGAATACATTAGGAATCGCAATACCCACAGTACAGGGAGCGCAGTAGTTGCAGCGACGGCAGAACTGAGTACCCAGCTGAGCCCGCACCTGTTCGATGCCGGCCTGTTCCTCCTCGGACAGAGGAGCTTCGTTGTTCACTGCGGCCAGATTCTGCTCGATTTCGGCGGGATCCGCCATACCGGGGATCACCACAGTTACGTTGGGGTTGGCCACTACAAAGCGCATAGCCAGAGTGGCATCCTCAATGGCACCGCCGGCCAGGGGCTTCATGTCGATGAAACCAATATTCTTTTCAGTGCAAGCTGCGATCAGAGCCTCACCCTGAGTTTCTACAATATTATAAGGGAACATGATGGTCTCCACCCAGTCCAGGGTCAGAGCCTTTTCAAATACTTCCAAAGAATGAGCGGTCAGACCGATATGACCGATCTTGCCGGCCGCCTTAGCCTCCAGCAATGCCTCCAAGGCGCCGCCCTCGGCGATGACCTGCTCCAGCTGCTCCATGTTGGGGTTATGTACCTGATACAACTCGATATGATCGGTGCGCAGGTTGCCCAAGCTGGTCTCAATGTCGGCGGCCATAGCCTCCTTGGTGCGGGACATGCTCTTGGTGGCCAGCACGAACTTGTCGCGGATGCCCTCCAGAGCCTCACCCAAAAACTGTTCGCTCACGGTATAACCACGGGCGGTATCAATATAATTCACACCGGCCTCGGCCAACTGCTGCATCAGAGCCTTGGTGCCCTGAGCGTCGATACGCTGGATCGGAATGCCGCCAAAGCCCATGCGGGAAATTTTGAGTCCTGTTTTTCCTAAAATTCTATATTCCATAATCATTCTCCTTTTCGCGCCGGGCGCGCAAACGCTGCCGCGTATTTATTGTTTTTGTCTTTCAATCTCGGACGCCAGATACTTACCGACCTTCACCATAAACGCAATGGCTTCGGGCAACAGTGGTTCGGGGAAAGGCCACAGGAAAGCATCAGCTTCAAAAGTGAAATCTCCGTCATAGCCGATCTCAGCCAGGGCAGCCACAATGGCGGTCCAATCCTGTTTCTGAGTGAAGGGCATATTATGATTGTCATCCACATAGTCCACATCGTGCACATGCAGCGCCTTCAGACGCTTATTTCCCAGAGCATGAATGGCATCTACCGGATTCACACTGGTAATGGGACAATGACCAAGGTCCAAACAGCCCACGATCCAGGGACTGTCCACTGCATCCAGCAGAGCTGCGAACTCTTCAGGGCGAGCACAAACACTGTGGATGATCACCTTTCGCTTGTCGTCGTACTGCCACATGTTTTCAGCGCACACGCGGATGTTCCACTTCTCACAATAGGGAATCAAACTCTTGTACAAAGCCACGTTTTCCTCGAACAGTTTGTCCACATTCGTTGCATAGGGCAACTGCTGACGGGGATGTACCACGATATCACGCACGCCCATAATGGCTGCTGCCTCCATGGCCCGCAGGATCCGTCCCATCATCTTTTCATCGTATCCGGGTCTCAGACTGGAGGTTCCAAAGGGGGCATGAGCCTGATTGATCGTAATGCCGCACTCAGTAGCTACCTCTTTCGCTCTGGCCGCACGTTCCCGCCAGTCTTCCTTCAGCCAGGGGCTGCTATCGTCGTCAATATTGTTCATATCAAAAAAAGAATAATCAATGGCATCGTAACCGGCTTTTGCCAACGCACGAATACCCTCTTCCATTCCGTACTTATCAATGACATAACTTGTCTGTGTGGAAAGTTTCATAATGCACCTCCAAATTTGCTCGCGTGTCCAAATTATAATCTCATATAAATAAACTCAGCTGCTTATTTCTTACCAAACAATCCGCCCAATGCGCCACCGATCTTATCCAAAGAGATCTTAGCTTTGATGCCATCCACGATCTTCTCGATCTGATCATCGGGCAGATCAATACCAATCAGACCCTCTACCGTTTTGATCGGGTCACTTTTAAACTTGCTCAACAGCGCTTTGTCACTGGTGATCTTCTTAACTAACTCTTCAATTTTTGCTTTGATGTCCATTGATAGGATCCTCCTGTCTATAAAATTCAAATAGTTGCTCACTTTGGTAAAATTATTATACAACGATAGCGGAAAGAAAACAATGAAAAGATTGCAGAGTAAAAGTAAATCCTTGAGTGCCTTCCACTTCAGCACTCAAGGATTTACTTTTTTTACTTCTTTTTACTTCTTTTTACTTCTCAATTACTTCCGGTGTGCTCAGCACGCCTTCTTCCGCAATCTTATAATCATAGCACCAGTTATCGCCCTCGGTTCTCCAAGCATTGGGACCGATCCAGTCAGCCTTCAGGTCTGCCAGATGCACCGGGCCAAAGCTGTTGCGTCGATGACCGTACAGGGTCAAGTCGATCACATGCTCACCGGCGGGTACTGCGCCCAAAGAAACGGTGTAAGGCGGATAGATCACAGCCTCGGCTTCACCGCCATCCACAGAAACCTTCTGCAGAGCACCACGATAATGAGAGGAACGCAGGGTCAGCTCACCACCCTTGGTGGTCACAGGAATATGATAGGTCACGTTGCCACCGTAGAAAGGCAAGCCCTGACGGGTGAAATCGCCAAAGGCGATCTTCTCGCGAGCGGGTACGATGCAGGCATAGCGTCCGGAAACTTCCACACCGAAGTTACCAATCAGATAGCACCACTCCAGATTGGTGCGGCGACCGAAGGGAATCACAGCCTCCAGCACATTCTCACCGGCTTTCAGCTCCGGCAGAGCCACGGTCTTAATGGATTTATCGGTATACCAGCCGGTCACTACAGCAGGAACAGCCTCGCCGTTCAGGGTCAACTTCACATCCTCGGCATCCTCAATGGCCAGACTAGCTCCGGATACAGCACAAGCGGTATTAAAGGTAAAGCGCAGGCTCACGGTATGAGTCGGCTCCTCAGCGGGTACCACCCAGGGCTGAGCAAAGGCTTCCTTACGGGTGGGCCAGCCCATCTTCTCGCGGCACACATTATCCAAACGCAGGATCTCCTCGCAGGGCTGCCACTCTTCATCGTCCAGGGCATATTCAGCCTGATCCAGCAGCAGGGCATTGGGCTCGCTCAAAGTATAATCCATCAGCACGGGCATCTTCAAAATTTCACCACAGCCTGTATTTGCAGCAGCACCGGTATAGCTACCGGCCTCGCAGGGCTCCAGCCACAGCAGCAAACTGTCATAATCATACATGCGGCAGCGGATCTCGGTCTGACCGTCAGCGGTTTCAAAATCGATGGGAGCGGTGGTGCCATCCATGGTCTGATACAGGGTAGGCTTCCAGCCGCCTGCCACACGGATACGCAGATCCTGATAGCGAGCGGTATCTTTATTATAAGGTTCTTTTGCATTACAAATGAACAGCCAGCGGCCTTCGCCGTCCTGACGCATCTGATACAGCAAATTCTTGGTCAAGGAACCGGACTGGTTGCGGATCTCCACATCGCGGCCGGGCTCAGCAGCCTTCAGCACTGCGCCCTCGCTCAGCGGGATGCACTCGCATTTAGCTGCCAGCTCTGCAGGTCTGGTACTGGGTCTCGCATCCACCAGAGTCGGAATCTGGCCGGCGAAAACAAGCTTTCCGCCTGCGGCGGCAAAAGCTTCCAAGCGCTCCATTGTGGATGCACGCAGGGTCTCACAGCCAGGCACCAGGATGACATCATAGTTCATATGACCAACTGCCAGCGGTGCGCCGCCCTTCTCACACTGGGTGGGCAGCAGGGACTCGCTGATAAAATCAAAATCGATGCCGCCGAACAGCAGCCATTCGGTCAGGTTCTGGAAGTTCTGATCCAGCTCATCGCGGACCATGGCGGTCTGCTCAGCAGGACCCCAGTGGAGCCAGTAGCTCTCTACCGGATGGATCACACCCACCTTCACCACGGGCACACCACGGGTCATGGCGGTGTTCACACGGGCAAAGTGGTCTTCCACTAATTTATACTGATCCCACCAGGGGGACTGATAGTTGATAGAAGCAGGGTAGTCGCGCTTGGCTTCGCCGGCCATGGATACCCATGACAGATGGGGCACACGAATGGTTACGCCCAGGGCTGCCTGCCAGTCACCGTGCAGCTTATGACCGCGGAAGTCGAAGTCCCAGTTGGTTACGCCGTACAGTTCGCTCAGCATACCTTCGTAGCCGAACTGATGCACTGCGGACTGGGTCTGCTTAGCAGTGGTGTACTCGAAGCGTGCACACAGCATATCGATACCGGGCAGATCGAAACCACGGTAGGAACGCATGGCCTCGCCCAGAGCTGCGGTCTGGCTTTCCAGAGTGGGCTCTTCCATCATATGACCGGTCAGGGCCATGTTGTGCTCACGGCACCATGCACCGCACTGATCGGCAAACGCCTCGGCAAAGCGCTCACAAATATGATCATGATAATGATAGCGAACCAAAGAAGTTTCACCGTCGGCACGATCCCAAATCAATTCAGGAATGCCGGCTACCACATCTTCGCCGCCGTAGGCTGCTGCAAAGGTATCGGCCAGATCATCGGTCCAGGGCAGGGTTACATCTTCTTTATCGGTGGCATATCTCAGAGTCGATTTACGGGAGAACTGAGGCTCATCGGTAAAGATGGAAGGAACAGTTTTGTCAAATTCATCGCCGATGGTACGATTATAAGCTTCGTAGGTGATGTCGATAAAACGCTGCATCGCCTTCTTGTTTAGGGTATCTACATAAGTTTGGTTGTTGAACCAACCGCTCTCGGAGTTCTGTTCCAAATAAGCATACCATTTTTCATGGGCAGCCTCTTCGTTTTCTCCGATCACCTTTGCGGAAACCAGAAAACCTTCTTTGTCCAGTTCCACATCGTAGGCCGCTAGCAGATATCCGTTTTCGGTGCGGGCTGCGCGGGCAGAGGAATTTTCCATCAAAACAGCACCATCGCCGCCTGCATAAGGTACAGGAGTAAACAGCAGATGACGGGCACGGAACTCTTTATCCTTGGTTACCAGACCGCCTGCTGCACCGGAGGGCCAACGATCCTCATCGTACAGCCAAGCCAGCATATCTTCACTTTTAGCCTTATCCACACAGGCCTTGATCAGGTCCATGTATTCATCGCTCAGGTAGGGCGTTGCCATACCGGTACGAACATGCATATGGCCGCCGCCAAAACCCATCTTTTTCAGCACTTCCAGCTGCCAGGTGAGTTCTTCTTTTTCCAGCTTGCAGTTCCAGGCCCAGAAGGGGGTGCCGCGATATTCCGCGGTGGGGTTTTCGAACAGGTTCTGATCCAATTTAGGGGATCCGTTCTTCTTATACAGCATAACTTCGTTTCTCCTTTGTTTTATGATTGCTAAAAGGACAATTTGGTTCAAAACAATTTATAAAACTTCCAATTGATTGGAAATCTTTACGAAAATATGGCATCCTCCGGCATTTCCAGAAGTTCTTCATTATACCATTCTGATCTTTTCTGGAGTTCACCGTCCAATCGTTCGTATCCAAACATCTCGGTCAAAGTCTCCTGTTCTGAGAACAGGTTCGTACCCAAGGCCAGGCGCTCGCCCTCAATGCGCACGCCCATCGCCGCCAACGTCGTGGGGAACATATCGAAGGTGGCAAATTCTCGTGTCATATCACCGCCGGTGGGCAGGATGGCCGAATTAATAATGCAGTTATATACGGTTCGTGTATACCCTTCATCCAGATCCTCCAAAAAGGCCGGATCCATGGTCAAATGATCGCCAGAAAGTACGATCGTCGTATTTTCATAGTAAGGTTGCTCTTTGATCCATTCGATAAATTCATATACTTGTTTAGAAGAACAACGCAGCACATTTGCATATTGTTCTTCGTAGATCTCCTCACAAAGCTCACATTGATATCCATCCGGGAAATGTGAATCTGCTGTCAGCATAGTGAAATTGAAGGGCTCACCTCGGCTCGCCAATTCAGTCAGCTCTTCCTTAGCAAAGGCAAACAGCTTTTCATCTTCAAAGCCCCACCATACCTTATAATCCTCCGGCAGACGTCCCTCTGCTTTCAAGGACTTGATATCCGTAATTTCATAATTACCATGCTCCTCAAAATAGGAAGCACGTTCTCCGAAATCTGCATCGGATCCAACCACCAGCTTCTGCTGATAGCCTTCCTTCTGCAATATTTCACCAATGGAAATAACACCCGGCACAAACTCATCTTCGCCACCATAATTTTCGGCTGTCAACGGAACCTTCAGCATCGTACCCGATGTTTGGGTCATCATAGCCGCCGCAGTCCAGGTGGAACCGGTATAAGTAAGACCTCCGCCAAAGGAAATATTCTCTTTTCTTAGCTGCGTCAGTTCCGGAATATAGTCATCGATGATCTTTTCGCCCACTCCCGGCTCAGCAAACGTATTTTCCATGGACTCCAAAAAGATGTAGATCAAATTTCGCTTTTCCTTCGGAAACTTGATCTCCACTTCATCGGGACTCACATAGTATCCCTCAATGAATAACGAATTCGTCATGGAAGCTGTAACCCAGCGGCTTACCTCGAGCTTAATAATGAAAAAGGCAACCGATACGATCAGCATCCAAG
Organism: Bianqueaceae bacterium; assembly: GCA_045631245.1. Taxonomy (GTDB): domain Bacteria; phylum Bacillota; class Clostridia; order Lachnospirales; family Bianqueaceae; genus CALWPV01. The sequence continues at coordinate 8,382 of JAZQUJ010000135.1, read as the reverse complement.
CCGAGATCTTATATGCACGATTCTTTATGTATAATCCCCATCGGGCCATCTTTAACTTAAAATTAGATTTCGATCCAAACCAGCTGTGGACATTCTTCCTGATCCACCGATACGCTCCGACTTCAATCAGCGTAGCCACTACGCCAAAGGCAATTACCCGCAAATAGGCACTGTTCATCAAATTACTATTCGCACCCGCTGCCGATGTTTTCATCTGGAAAATAACCTGATCCAGTGAAATTTGATCGTATTTACTCAAGAGCCAAAGCGTCAGGAAAAAAACCAGATTTGCCAGCAAGGTAAAGATAGCGGCCGCTATAAGCTTTCGCTTGGCCTTTTTATCTTTCGTATGTATATCACTTTCCGTCATGACCTTTTTAAGTCTCCTTTTTGTTTTTTAAACAAATTTAAAGATGCCCGTATTATACACCTATTTCCCTAAAACCTCAACCCGATTTGTATCAATGTTATAAATTTCCTCTCCTTTTTTCATTAAACCTTTCTTAATTTTTACAGCGGCGCAGCCGCTAACAACCTCCCATTTTTCTTCTTCACAGCTCGTCCAGAAATTGACATTGCAATCCCCTTCCGTTTGATTTATACTATATGGATCAACTGATTTACGGAGGTACATTCTTGCATCTGCTTTTACATGCCTTGGAGCATTCTTTGATCGACACACTCAAAATGCTTCCAATTTTATATATATCTTATTTACTTATGGAGTTTCTTGAACACAGGGCGGGCACCAAAATGAATGCTGCCCTTACTAAAGTTCATAAAGCCGGTCCGCTTCTCGGCTCCCTGCTGGGTCTTCTGCCCCAATGCGGTTTTTCCGGTGCTGTTTCCGGCTTTTATGTAGGCGGCGTAGCTACTTTGGGTACTTTGATCGCGGTTTTTCTCTCCACCAGTGATGAAATGCTGCCCCTCATGATTTCTTCCGGCGCTCCCGTGGCTCTGATCGTCCGCATTTTAGCCGCCAAATTTCTTTGCGGCCTGGCCGCAGGTTTTTTGATCGATATCTTCGTTTCCCGTAAGCCGAAGGAGATCCACGAACTCTGCGAACAGGAAAACTGCCTTTGTGAACGGCATAACATTTGGGTTGCGTCGGCCATCCACTGTCTGCAGGTGGGTGCCATTATTTGGATCGTGATGTTGGTGCTGGAACTGCTGTTTGAGGCAGGCGGCAGCGATTTCATTTCAGGTTTACTTCCCTCGGTACCCGTACTGGGTGAACTGGTGACCGCTTTGATCGGCTTGATCCCCAGCTGTTCCTCCTCGGTATTGCTGACTCAACTGTATTTAAACGATGTGATCGCCCTGGGGCCTTTGATGGCAGGTCTTTTTGCCAACGCCGGTGTGGGCCTGTTGGTACTGTTTCGCCTCAATAAAAATAAGAAGGAGAACCTTTCGATCCTCCTCCTTGTGTATGTGGTCAGCGTGATTTGCGGTTTGATTACCGGTTTGATTTTATGAAATAATACGATCTATCAGGGTCTCTCTTAGCTTCAGCAGGAAGTCGGCACTCCTTGGATACTCATCAAATTTGAGTTCCATGCCGGCTTCTTTTTCTATGAGTTTAACCACCTCATCGTGTCCTAGCTTTTCCTCTAGCAGGCGACAAACTGCAATATCCTGCAGGGCGTCATAGAAAACCATGGTCCGCAGCGACAAAAGCGGTCCGTCCTCTCCGGGATATACCGAGAAGGGATCGCCCGAGGGAAAAGTCATTTCAGCCGAAGTGGTCAAATACGGATTGATAGGATGCGTGGAGCAGCGGGCATTGTAAAAGTTAAAGGCCCACTGCAAAAAGCCCTTGATCTTATATTTATACAGCTGCAGACCCAGGATCCGATTTCGATAGGAAGGCATTGCCAAGAAGCGATTGCCCACTTTTTCGTGCTGGGAACAGCAGTAGTATGCCCACTGGTTTTCGACCGGATGCTCCAAAAACGGCGCGATCTTGCTGGTGCAGGTGACCGGCACATCCACCAGACCTTTTTCATAAAACTCATAATGGGACAGCGCATCGATCCGTTTAATACCTCCCAGTATGGGTTTTATTGTTTTTGCAATCCTTTCGTAAGTTGCAACATGTTCCCCCCGGGGCTCATCGGAAATATGGAAATAGGTGTGATCTGCAATTTTTTCATCCCCTAGCACCTGAATCAGCTGGGGCAAAAACTGCAGCAAAAATTCCAGATATTCCGGCGAATCCGAGGGCACACCCCACTTGAACAAGTACTTCTGCTCACCCTTTTCCGTCACTTTAATGTTGGGCGTATAGAACATACCCCACTGAGAAAACAGGTGGGCCGTTTCAAAGTAGCAAATCCCGTTCTTCTTGCAAATGGCGATCCATCGTCGAACCTTATCGAAGTTAAAGGTATAGTGATTCCCTTGCTTTTCAATATCCACAAGCTGTACGCAAGGACGATACACACCATACATCGTATCAAGGGGCGGCGTGATCACCGGTATCAGCATCGAATTGATACCCGTATCAGCTGCACATGCAATATAGCGCTCGATCAGCTTCCAATGTTCTTCCGAATAGATGGGAACCTTATGAGCTGTTGCAATACAATCTGTATGCATCCACTGGGAAAAGATCAATTTTTGCTCGGGTATCGTAACCGGAAGCACCTCGATCATCATGCACTTTTCATGTTGCTCTCGTTCCTCCGGTCCCGGCCCTTTACTGCCCATTTCGATTTCAGAAATCTTTTCCAAGGTCACCGTGATTGGATATTTTCCTGCCGGGAAATCCTTTGGAATGTCCAGACGGATCCACAGAGCTCCGGCAGCTCCGCCCATTACATCTATGGTATTATGATGTTTTTCCAAAGGAACCAATACATCTGGCATAAGTCCTGGTGTTCTGGTAATGTAGTCATCATCTTTAGTAAAAGGAAACGCAGGCAGATCCATGGGTGCATTGACTACTTTATACGCTTTGATATATTCCAGAAGCGGAGATTCAATCTGTATCCGTAGTTCTGTCATGTAGTTATTTAGATCCCATACACCGATCTGATAAGAAAAGCGTTCTCCTCGAAACACTCGTTTACTAAAAATCTCCTGTTCCACCGGCGGATCACTGAGTCGAATTTTCTCCAACGATGAAACCTGGCGCAAACAAAATTTTTCTTCCATTATGTCCTCCATTTTAAAGCACCTTTGCACTTTCTCCTGTTACTTATTCATATTTACCTGTTTTCCATTTTTCATCGATTCGATTTCCGCCAGTGCAATGACTACGGAATCCCGAATCGATTCACCGGATGTGATCTGCTCACAGGATCTGCCATCTAAAATCACTTCCAAAAATGTTTTCATAGCTTCATAATGAATATCATCTACCGGCAGCTCCGGTTCAAATGCTTCTTCGTCGGTGTACACCACCATTTTTCCATTGCTGATCTCCACCACAGCCTTCTCAAAGTTTACCGTGAACCGTTTCGTAAAAGGATACTTCTGAGGTAACGACCAATCAGCTCTGCCTGTACCCAATATTCCATCATATGTATACTGAACCGAAACACTTTCCATAGGTATTTTTGCATTGGTTCCCACCGCGGATACAGCTTTGGGCTTTCCGAAGAACCAGTTGATCAAGTCCACATCGTGAATGTGCATATCCAGCACACAGCCACCACTTTGTTTCGGATCCAGGATCCAGTTATTCCAGCTCCACAGCGGCATTTGAGAATTTCGGCAAAAGTCAAAACGATAAGCCTTGCCATAAATACCGCTCTGAATGTATTCTCGCAGCTTCCCATAGGCATGGGAAAATCTCGAAGTTTGCCCGATCATTAGAAACCGATCGTTTTTTCTGGCCGCTTCCATCATACGGTCACAATCCTCTAAAGTCAGCGCCATGGGTTTTTCCGAATATAAATGCACGCCTCTGGAAAGGGCATATACGGCGATCTCCGCATGCAAAAACGTAGGGGTAGCCGAAACCGCAAAGTCAGGCTTCTCTGTATCGATCAGTTCTTTATAGTCATCATAAAAACGAACATCCGATAGATCCACTTTAGAAATATCCACTGTTCCGAAATTTAAGCTGACGCTTTGCAGCAATGCTTCCTTCGTGGTGCCACAAACAGCACACAGCTTCAGCACATTGCCTCGCTCCTCATTCAAGCGGAACAAATTCGCCATATGGACCTTTCCCAGTCCTCCGGCTCCAATAATTGCATACCGATACATAGTTTCATCTCCTTATTGGATCCAACTCTTTATGTTTCGAATCGATTCTTCCATTTTTTCACCCAACCGAAGGGGCGATGAAATTTCGATGGACAGAGTTCCCTCATAATTCACCGTCTTCAATCGTTCCACGATTTTTTGCAGTGGAATATCTCCTTCGCCAATGGCTGTGCTGTCGAAACCGCGGCCTTCCAGCGTTCTCACCGGTTCTGCCGTCATTTCTTTGATATCTTTCATATGCACATGTACGACTTTGTCTAAATACTTGTCGCAGGCTTCCATCACATTGGCTCCGGTAAACCAGAAATTTCCTGTATCCAGCACATAGCCCAGCTGTGGCAGCTGATCCAGATAGTATCCCACCTCCGCCACAGAGGTGAACCGACTCTCCCTTCGGGAATAGTTTTCTGCTGCTGCCTTGATTCCGTAGGATTGTGCCAGTTCTGCCGCTGCTGCAAAATATTCCAGCATCAATTTAGGGCGATCCGTCAGTGCGATTTCTGCACTACAGCCCGGCACCGGCATCAGGATCCCCGTTTCCATGAAGGCACAGCGATCCAGCTGATATTTCAGATCATCCATCAATTTTTCCCGCCCTGCGCCCGTGATTTCATCACAAACAGCCACATGGTATATGCTGGATGTTTGAATGCCACGATCATCCAGCAGTTTTTTTACCTCCGGCAGATCTATCCGGTCATACACCTTGGTGTCACCATCCACGCATTGAATGCTCTGCACATAGGGCGCTGCCAGTACGGCCTCCAACGATCCCAGTTGATATCGCTGCTGGATCTGCTCCAGATGTAGGAGAAAAGTACCAATTTTCATTATCATTTACCTCACTTACAAAGGCGTCATTTAAAAAGGAATCAATTCGTCGCTGTAGGCTCCGCCGTATTCACACAGGCCAAACACTTCCGCAAATAAAGTTTTACTTCCTTTTTCTCCATAGCGTTTGATCAAAGTATCACGATGGGCAACTGCCGGTTTGGCTTCCCGATATTCTGACTGCAGGCCAATCAGATTTCTTGCCAATATTTCCTCATCGATGGGAGTTCCGTCCCGCGGAATCCGAGGCTCATGCAGCCACTCCAGTCTTTTTTCCGGCTCTGCCGGAACCTGCTCCAAAAGTCCCTTTGTATAAGGCAGCCATTCGTAGACTTGGGATTCGTGTAGGGACAACATTTTAAACTTGTCGTCGATCACGTCGTCGATGTCCACCGCCACGTCCGCCTGAAAGGGCGGATTTTGAAAATGATCGTAAAAATACAAGATGGCCGGTGTTTTCTTCATGGCGGGCACATCCGGGCAATAATGGGGAACGATCAGCAGATAGGAGGCATCCTGCACTAGGATCGATGCGTTTCGGTGGTCGGCGTGATAATCATTCGGCCGGCTGCAGAAAATGATATCCGGATTAAACTTTCGAATCTCCCGTACCAGACGCGCGCGAGTGTCCAGATCCGCATATAGTACGCAGTCGGAGGAATCCTCCCAAACGTCGTACTCGATGCCGGCAAACCGGGCAACCGCTAAGGATTCCCCTCTGCGGCGCTTGGCAATGACCTCCGGCGATAGTTCGTGATGTCCGCCGTCACCATTACACATGGCCAAAAACTTCACTTTATGTCCTGCGCGGGCGTATTTGAGTGCTAGACCACCGCAGCGAAAATCACAATCATCGGGATGGGCACCGATCATCATGGCCCTGATTTGTTTCATGATGTTCTTCCCCCTTTTTATTTAGCTTCGATCAGTCCGATCAAATATTCTTTAATGTCTTGGATTTCCTGCTCACGGTTCGGGCTTCCATAGTTTTCTCTTTCAATGGTGATGCTACCCTCGTAGCCGTTTTCCTTCAGCATGGCGATCAGCTTAGGCATATCCACATCCCCCTGACCCGTGGGTACTTCCTGTTTTTTGCATTCCGGGGCCACCAATTTTTTGGCATCCTTTGCATGGAAGCCCTGAATATAGGGCATCAAAAACTCGAGCGCTGCAGCCGGGCAGCTACCTCTGCCGTTCATGATCAGGTTAGCAGGGTCAAAGTTGACGCCCATGTTGTCCAGTCCCACTTCGTTCATCAAGTGTACCAGGGAAAGGGGCAGTTCTTCGCCGGTTTCAAACAGGAAATGCTGCCCGCGTTCTTTCAGCTTTTTACAGATAAAGCGCAGGGCCTGTGCCACCGCTAATCTGTCAGGATGGAAGGGATTATCCGGCAAGTAGCCCACATGAGTCACAATGTCTTTTACTCCCAGAGCGTCGGCAAATTCTGCGCCCTTCAGCAGATCTTCCACGCGTTTGGCACGCCAATCGGAGGGAATCAGACCTAGGGTCAGGTACATATTAGGGTAGGACCAATCCACCGGGCCGGACCAGCCGCACCACACGGCTGTGATCTCAAAGTTAAAATCAATGCAGGCACGCTTAACCTCGGCAATAATATCTTCATTGTATAACGACATATCCCATACCGAGATCTGGCCGTTGTTAAAGCCTTGTTTCGCTGCTTTTGCGATGCACTCGTATGCGTTCTGTTTTAACTCTACCAAAATACCAACTTTCATTTTTTCTTCCTCCTCGTTATAACAAATTTTTTGCTTTCAATTGATCCGCTAGCCAGGTGTAGGATCTGGCGGCTCTTTCAAAGGGAATGTAGTCTCCCCGTCTTCCAAATTCGATACTCAGCACTTTTGCATCACCATCATACAGCAATGTGTCCAAAAGCTTTTCACCATCGATCTCCGCTTCCCACACCGGGGTTACGTAGGTATTTTCTGCGGAATATCCTTTAAAGTGAGCAATCTCAGTTCTGTGAGGATATCGCTTTACCAGTTCGATGGGGTCTGCCCCACCACCCATGGTGTTGCCTGTATCGATCATCAGCATGAAGTCTTCTTTTATATTATCAAACAGAAATTCAAAAAAAGTTCTGCCGTCCGATACTTTGTTAAAGTGATCTTTGTCATGATTATGGAAACCGGTTTTAAACCCAGCGGCTCGAATGGTTTCTGCCGCTGTTTTTACGAAGTTCAGCAGGAACTGATCGTAGTCCGGCTGTTCTGCTAAGGGTCCCAAATGCAGCGAACCGATCACCACACAATCACAGGGAAGTTTTTTACAGTATTCCAAAGCTTCTTCCAAAACTCCCGGCTGCAGTTCTTTCCAATCCATCATGACCGAATAGCAGGCTAGGCCCGTTTGTTTCAGAAGCTGAGTATAATACTCTGCCTCCCTTGTCAGTGCACTGTACACCAGTTCCACACCCTGATATCCCATTTCTGCCACTTTCTGCAGCGTCATCTCCGGGTTTTCTGCAAAATCTTCTCGTACCGAATGTAGCTGCAGACCGATTTGTATTTTTTCCATGTTTCGTTCCTCCCATTGAGGTAATATACTTCCTCTTTGATCTTTACTTCTATGAAAAAGCTATTTTATTAGTTTACCTAAATAATATGTGCTTATATGGTAGCACTTTGCTACTCCCTTGTCAAGTTCTATTTGCTTTTTCCCTCTTTAAGAAGGACTTGACTCTCTCTTCATTCCACTATACAATTAAGAATATATTATTGGAAAGGCTCGGGAAACTTCTTTCCCTTTATGGCACATGTATAAAACGAAAGCTGAAACTTCTCTCTCCCGTGAAGATTTAAAACATATCCATCAGAAACAGATTTTTCTATTAGCCCGGGGAGGCAGTACGCCCCAAGCGGACTTTGCCGGCATCTCCCGAGCTGAGCTTACGAAACAGCTGGGTCTTAGTTTTCCTTCTGTATCCGCTTTGGTGGATGAACTGATCGAAAAGGGTATCCTGACCGAAACCGGCACTTTGGAGACCGCTGATCGTGGCCGTCCTCGCAAGCTGCTTCGAGTCAATCCCACTCTGTTTTATATTCCGTCCTTCGAACTCAAAACCAACGGGATCCATTTTTGCTTATATGATGCCTATGGGACCATTGTACAGGACGCTCTGCAGCCTTTTCCACCTCAAAACTTACAGAGCGGCGATCTTTGGCAGCCTTCCGCAGAGGAGTTCTGTGCTCCATTTTTGAGTATTCTTTCGACTATAAATAAAGATTTTCATTTACCCGCGCTCCTGCTCTCGCTCCCCGGTAATATTCGCGAAGACGGTGTTTTTACCTCTTCTTCCCTTGGTTTGATCTC
>JAZQUJ010000134.1:0-1828 GCA_045631245.1 Bianqueaceae bacterium | reverse complement strand
TTCTTCAGTTTCGGAGATGCCAGCAAGCCCCCCACCAAATACATCATCAGCATCCGTCCAAACTTCTTCTGCGGAAAATCATACTGACCGTGAGCCTTGTAGAATTTATGATCTGCCTTCATCATACCCTGCATAAGCCAGATCAGATCGCGGAAGATCTTCATGCCGCCGATACCATAAAAGTTCTGAGGCGGATTGTACCGATTCTTCAACGCAAACACCAGCGATTTAGCCATGCGATCGATCTCACCGTTAGGATCTGTTTCATCAGTAGCCACCCCGGTCAGGAAGTTGCTGCCCACCTGCGCCCGGCCTTCAATGATCATCTGCAGGTTAAACTCCTGACTATAATTACCACTCACCAAATAACCCATGGGCATTCCCATGTTCACTGTGCGATGCCCGTTGCAGAACTGACGATCATCATACATTTTAAACAGTGCACCCATAGAGTGATCTTTAATAGAAAAGGCATACACGATGGACTGAGCGTTTTGTATCTCTTCACGAAGAAAACTATCAAAACCATCTTTATATATACACTTTCCGGAAACGGCACAATTAAAGCAGCCCAGACAACCGCCTTTAAAAGGATACTCCCTCAAATTCACAACACGAGTCTTCAGCGGCAGCACAGCACGAAAACGCGCGATCATCCGGCTCAGCTGCACATCTTCATCCTTGCAGTCGGTAACGATCACCACATCGCCCTTCTTCACCCGTCCCTGATTTTTCGGGACGGAAACCGGCATATGTACGTCCTTTTCCGGCTCCGCCGGCAGTTTTTCGAACGCATTGTTCTTCATGCTCCAGCACACGAACTTGAAAAAGTCACGGGCCTCCTTTTGGCCTTTAGCCGATAGCAGATCGTCCATATCCGCCGACAGGCCGCGGATATACTTCATCTTCATATCCTGGCAGTTATCTTGTATATATCGATGGGCGGTCACATCATAAAAATGCTTCGACGTGGTTAGCTGGGTAACAAACTTGCCCTTCAACGAAATATCCGATTCCTTCAGCAGTTCAATAAACCGATGCAGCTGACAGGGCGCAATAAAGGTATACACCGGGTAAGAAAACAGCAGCAGATCCGCCCGCTCCACCATGTGCTTCACCTGGGAAAAATCCCGTTCCAGCGCCTTGATTCGCTGTCCCACATGGAGCACTTCAAATGTATGCCGCGGATACAGCTTCTCCCAGTACCGCACCGTCTGCAAAGTCACACTATATTCGCCCTTAGGGCTTCCATTCAAAACAAGTATATTCATGGTCATCCTCCTCTTTTGTATTACCTTAAAGGTACATCAGCCGCTAACATTTGTCAAGTTGCCATAGCATTTTCCCATCATCTGTGATACAATACCCCTAACGATAACTTCTTGTTTAGGAGGTTTAACATGCTCGAATATATTTCCAAAAAACATAATATCCGCTCCTTCTCCATTTCACCCGAGAACTTCACCGGTGAAAAGGGAAAAGGTGGCATGGCCATAACGGGAGCCGGGGCCAACGCTGCAAGGGACCTCGGTCAGGGCTGGAAAGTTTCGCCGTGTGTCAAAATTGCCGCGGGCGAAACCTTCGTTATGGGCGAAGTACAGGGTTCCGGTGCCATCAAACACATTTGGCTGACCTATGCTGCTCCCGATGCTCGAAGTTTGATCCTGCGTTTTTACTGGGACGGTCAGAAAAATCCCTCAGTGGAAGTACCGCTTGGTGACTTTTTTGCCAGCGCTTCCAAGGAATATCGTCAACTGACCAGCTTGGCCGTTTGTGTCAATCCGAAAAATGGCATGAACTGCTACTGGGAAATGCCCTATCGCACGGG
>JAZQUJ010000133.1:0-16021 GCA_045631245.1 Bianqueaceae bacterium | reverse complement strand
TTGGCTCACAGAACGACATGGCTACGATCCGACTTAGGGCTCTTCTCCATCGCTGTGGGTTTCAACAGCACGGTCAGCCTGCAGTACGGAGTGGATGATTCTTCTTTCATAAGGATTCATCGGCTCCAGTACCACGCGGTGGCCGGTACGTTTAACCTTTTTAGCCAAGTTGATGGCCAGCTTTTCCAGAGTTTCCTGACGGCGAGCGCGGTAGCCCTCGGTGTCAAGTTTCAGGCGCACATGATCGGTGCGGCCTTTGTTTACAACCAAGGTAGCCAGATACTGGAGAGAATCCAGAGTGGCACCACGCTTACCAATGATCACACCCATGCCTTCGCCATCGATGCTAACTTCCATAATGCCTTCGGCAGAGAAGCGAGTTTCAATAGCTACCTGAATGCCCATAGCGCCCAGCAGCTCGGTCAAGAAAGCTTTAACCTTAGCCTGCACTTCTTCAGCATCAGCGGGAATCTCGTAAACAGGAGTTTCGAAAGCGGGCTTAGCCTGAGCTTCTTCCTCTTGGTTTTCGAAACGCTCTTCACGGTTTTCACGACGGTCACGGCGGTCATCGCGGCGACGATCGCGGCGATCATCACGACGACCCTCACGGCGACCTTCGCGGCGGTCCTCACGACGAGTTTCACCCTTAGCTTCACGAGCGGAGTTAGCCTCACGCAAACGCTTTTCGATGGTATCGTCGATCACTACCTTTTCACCGGTAACGGTCACTGCTTCAATAGGCTGTACAGGAGCTTTCACTTCCTCTTTAGCCTCTTCTTTCACAGCTTCCTTTTCAGCGGCTTCTTCAGCAGCAGTGGTCACTTTTACATTGCTGATCGGCTCAGAAGCTTCCACAACGGGCTCTGCACCATCTTTCAAAGTGGCGCGAACCTTGAAGCTTTTACCAAACAGACCCATAAAACCTTTGCTGCCTTCTTCCAATACTTCAATATTAACCTGGTCACTGGAGGCGCCCAGCTGCAATAATGCGTTAGTGATCGCCTCGTCCAGAGTTTTGGCGGAAACTACAACTGAGTTCATTCTTTGTTTTCCTCCTGCTTTTCTTCAGGCTGTTCTGCCTGAGAATCGCGCAGCATTTTCTGCTTTTCACGTTCTTCCTGCTGCTGCTTCATGGCTGCAACCTTGTTGCCGGCCATGCTGCTCTTATTTACATTTGCAGCAGTACCGATGCGATTACCGGTCTTCTTATCGATGCTGGATTTGGAAGCTTCTTTCAGCTTCTTCTTCTCGATCAGTTCATCTCTTCTCTTCAGAGCTTCACGGTAATCTTCTCTGTCTAAAATACGGTCCATAATGATCTGGCTGAAGATACCATAGATGTTACCCACGATCCAGTACAGACCCAGACCCAGCGGCATGGAAGCCGTGAAGAATGCGGTCATTACAGGGAATACATAGGTCATCATCTTCATGTTGTTCTGCTGTTTGATCTTACCGTCTTTGCTGGCCATCTTCTGACGACGCTCATTGGATCTCTGAGACATCCAGCTCTGAAGGAAGGTGGTACCACCGGAGATCAGCGGGAAGATGATTCCAATACCCAACCAACCGGGATTTTCCGACAGGTTAAAGGTAAACAGGGAACCACCACCAAAAGTATTGTAAGCATACTGAAGGTTAAAGTTGGCTTCAAAAGCAGCATTGCCGGCCAGGCCGGTAACCTCTTTCAAAGTACTCCACTGTTCTCTGGACAGGTGATACAGCAGGTCCATTACAGATTCCGTCTTATCAATGTCGAATTTACTTAAACCGTTGATCACGGCCTGGAAGTTTTCGGTCAGCAGTTCTGCATAGCCGCTCACTTCCTGTACCTGCAGGGCCATAGCATTATAGATATCGCCGATGTCAGATACATAAAAAGGTACGTTCCGAAGTACTTCAAACAGAGCGAACAGGATGGGCATCTGGATCAAAAGCGGGAGACAGCCGCTCATGGGGCTGGCATTGTGCTTTTTGTACAGTTCCTGGATTTCCATGTTCATCTTCTGACTGGACTCGGGATCTTTTTTGTTTTTGTACTTGTCCTGAATTTTTTCTACCTTAGGCTGCAAACGGGTCATAGCACGGGTAGAGCGCTGCTGCTTCATCATCATGGGCATCAGCAAAGTTCTTGTAATAACGGTGAACAGAATAATAGTCAAAGCAAGAGCCTGATGCTCCATCACCTGTGTTACTACAAAAAATACACCGTCAAAAATCAGACCCAAAACATAAGCGAAAGGTTTCAAAAGCCAGTTAGTGCTTGCTGCCAAATTCACAAAATTCAATGGCTTGCTCCTCTCTGCGTTGGCGGCCGTTACGGAACGGGATCATAGCCGCCCGGATGAAAAGGATGGCATTTTAGGATTCTCTTCACCGCCAACCTGGTTCCTTTGATCGCACCGTACTTTTTCACAGCCTCATAGGCATAGGCCGAGCAGGTAGGATAAAAACGACAGGTGGCCGGTTTTAGTGGTGATATACACTTTTGATAAAAAAGTATGATCCCCAATACAATAAATTTCATCTCATCCGTTTCCCTTTAATACTCCTAGGTTCTTGCCAAGTTTGAGCAGGGATACTTCCATGTCAGTGCTCTTCTTATTTTTAGCTGCTCTTCTGGCGACGATCACAATATCAAATCCGATTTTAAACTCATTCTCATGAAGCCGATAAGCTTCCTTAATAATTCGTTTTACTCTGCTTCGCACGACGCTATTTCCAATTTTCTTGCTGACGGTAATACCTAGGCGATTCACCGATAGGTCATTTTCCAAAACATAAAACGCGACGCAGTAGTCAGCCTTCGATTTTCCCCGGCTGTAAACCTGACGAAATTGCAAATTTTTGAGGCTTTGTATCATAAACTCACCCTCATTTCATAAAATCTTCCTTATTATAAGGAAAAAATTTTTGGAAAAAATAAGATTGAATCGGTTCTGATTCATTAAATCCAAAACCGATTCAATTCGTTGTCATATCTAATCGAAGTCTTTTCGAATTAAGCAGTCAGAGTCTTTCTGCCTTTTCTTCTTCTTCTAGACAAAACCTTTCTTCCATTAGCGGTTGCCATTCTTTTTCTGAAACCATGTTCTCTCTTACGCTGTTTGGTTTTCGGCTGAAAAGTCATTTTCATATCGACTACACCTCCTTATTTTAGAGCACCTTACTTATTATATTGAAGCGACCCCTTTAAGTCAAGCTTTTTTTCACGAAAAAACCCAGAAAATACCGACTTTTTCACCGCCTTTCGGCGGAAATAATTTTGGGCTCTTCCCTTCCCACTGTAACAAAAATGCAAGTATTTTGATGTGGATTACAAGGGAAGTTATCCACAAAAACAGGGTGAGTTACCCACAATTTGTGGATAAACCTGTGTACAACTATTTCACAAATCCTTTATTTATCGGTTTTTCACGCTGTGGATAGTGTGAAAATAGTTATCCACATTATCCACAATTCTTTCCACATTTTACGAAATTGTTAACTGGATTTATGTAACTGAAATACTTTTGATACATTTTTGAGACAAAATCTCATTTATTATCCATTTTCATCCACAAATTCCTCTTTTTGGTATTCAAAACCAAAAGTTATCCACAAAGTTATCCCCAATACTAACACTCCAAATGCTCCATTTTTCGATAAAACCGGTGAATATTATTCAAAACAATCGCTTATTTTATGCCGATTTTTCTGACTTTTTCACTTTTCCACAAAGTTACCCACAAATTGTGGATAACCCTGTGGAAAACCTTTTAACTAACCCATCTTATCCCTTTATTTATCCTATTTTTGACTGTGCATAACCTTATCCACTTTATCCACCATGCGCTTTTATGCAAAATTCTCTGGTCATTTTCGCGATTTTCAGTTGAAGAAAACCAGTATTTTTGGTATGATATAGGGTGATTTAATGTCGTTTATTATGCCCTTTTGGAGGTTTCTTATTTATGACTTATGATGCAGCTCAAATCTACACCAGTGTAAAGGAGCTATTAAAACAGCGCCTAACCGAAATCAGTTTTGATACCTGGTTTAAAAACCTGGTTCCGCTGACTGTGGATAACAACGTACTGATTTTGGAAACTCAGACTCCGGTTGCCAAAGATATCATTTCTGCCCGTTTTGCCGGCGATTTCACCCAGTGTCTCAAAGAACTTGGTTATGAAATGATCACTTTTAATGTGGTGGATGCAGGCAGCTATGTAAAATCGGAACAAACTGACGGTGCCACTGAAAATAATATGGATGAATTGGTCAAAAAAGCCGGTTTGAACCCCCGCTACACCTTCGATAACTTCGTTTCCGGTGCCAACAACCGTCTGGCCTATGCCTCCGCTGTGGCCGTTGCTGACTTTCCCGGAAACACCTATAATCCCCTTTATATTTGGGGAAGCCCCGGTCTTGGCAAAACTCATCTGATGCAGTCCATTGGACACCATGTGCTGCAGGGAGACCCCACCAAAAAGGTTTTGTACGTATCTTCCGAAACTTTCACCAGTGAAATGATCACCGCCATCAGTACTAAACGCACCGAAAGTTTCCGTCAAAAATACCGTGAGATCGACGTTCTTCTAATCGACGATATTCAGTTTTTGGGTGGTAAAGAAGGTACACAGGATGAATTTTTCCACACCTTCAATGCCTTGTATCAGGCTAATAAACAGATCGTAATTTCCGGTGACCGTCCTCCGGAAGAAATCCAGCTATTGGAAGAACGAATTCGTTCCCGATTCAAATGGGGTATGCTGGCCGATATCAAAGCCCCCGATTACGAGACCCGCGTAGCCATTCTGCAGAAAAAAGCTCATGTTGCCAATATCAACATCGATATTTCTGTACTGAGCTACATTGCTAATAATGTTTCTTCCAATATTCGTGAATTAGAAGGTGCTCTAACCCGTGTAGATGGCTTCAGCCGTCTGTATCCGGATCGCCCCATCGATATTGAAGTAGCACAGGAAGCCCTGAAAGACTATATTGGTGCCGATGTAAAACGGATCATCACCATTCCCAGAATCATCGACATTGTTTGTGAACGTTACGGCATTTCCTCCGATGATATCCGTTCCAAGAAAAAACCGAAAGAAATCGCCTATCCCCGCCAGATCGCCATGTATCTGAGCCGTAAACTCACCGAAGAACCCCTGATCAACATCGGCAGCTACTTCGGCGGTCGTGATCACACCACGGTAATGCATGCTTTTAATAAGATCGAAGAGGACTTGAAGGGAAGTCAGGGTGACGAGCTGAGAAAATCCTTGGAAGACATGAAACGCCGCATTACCGGTGAATAATAATGCAAAATATACACTTTTATGCATCAAAAAAGTTATCCACAAAATATTGTGGACAACCCCCGTTTTTTGGTGGATAACTTGTGTTTTTACTGTGGATAACATGTGGACAACTCGCCAGTTATCCACTCCCACATTTTTCCAATTTTTCGCCGTGTGGATAATGTGGAAAACCGACCCCTTTATCCACAACTTTTCCACTGGGTTATCCACAGCGATTTTCCGCATAAATAAAGGGTTTCCGACACTTTTCAACAAAATCCACACCCCTACTACTATTACTACTAACAATAAATTATATTTATATTATAACCGCAACTAAAATCCACGCCCTACATAAAACCGAACTAAAAATGAATCCTGAAAGGAGATCACCATGTTAACCATTTGTAATCGCAATGACCTGCTGAAAAGTGTAAGCACCGTATCTAAAGCCGTTTCCTCCAAAACCACAATGCCCATTCTGGAATGCATCCTTCTTGATGCGGAAGGCGGACAATTAACATTATTAGGAAATGACCTTGATATGGGTATCCAGACCAATATCGAAGCTGTCGTTAAAAAAGAAGGCTGCGTAGCTGTGAATGCTCGTATGTTTTCTGAAATCATCCGTCGTTTGCCCGATGAAGATGTAAAGATCGAATCTGACGATAACAACAACATTACTATCGAATGTGCCCGTTCCAAATTTAGCTTGGCTGGTCAGAATGGTGATGACTTCCCCAGACTGCCTGAGGTACAAACTAAACAGCAGATCGTTCTTTCACAGGGTACCTTTAAAGAAATGATTCATAAAACTATTTTCTCCATTGCTCCGGAAGACAGTGGTCGTCCGATCCTGACCGGTGAGCTCATGGACATTCGCGATGGCTATTTATATTTAGTTGCTGTAGATGGTTTCCGTATTTCCATGCAGCGTACTCAGGTAAACTGCCCTGAAGATTTTAAAGTAACGGTTCCCGGTAAAGCTTTAAATGAAATCAATAAAATTCTGGAAAATGAAGAAGACTCTTTAATGACCGTTGACTTCACTGGTAAGCATGTGATCTTCCAGATGAACGAGACCACCGTACTGACCAGACTTCTGGAGGGTGAATTCCTGCAGTATCAGCGCAATCTGAACATGGACTTTAAGTCAAAAGTTGTTATTAATAAGAAAGAATTGCTGGACAGCGTGGATCGTGCCGCTTTGATCAGCCGTGAAAGTAAAAACAGCCCCATTCGTTTGCAGATCGAAGGGGAAAAAATGGTGATCACCTCCAATGCTGAAAATGGAAGCGCCTATGAAGAGATCGCATTGAATCTGGAAGGCGAAGGACTCACCATTGCCTTTAATCCCCGTTACTATCTGGAAGCATTAAAGGCCATTGAAGAAGAGGTAGTATGCATCCTGTTCTCTTCTTCTTTGACACCCTGTATCATTCAGTCCACTGAATCGGAAGATTACAAGTACTTTATTCTGCCGATCCGTCTGCATTCTTAATAAAAGCAGTTGAAAACGCATACATCAGGCAATTTAAAATCAAAACGAGGTTAAAATATGAAAATCTGTAAAGTTAAAGGTGAATATATCCAGCTGAATCAGCTGCTGAAATTAGAAAACGTTGTAGCCACCGGCGGCGAAGCCCGTCAGCTCATCGAGCACGGCATGGTATATGTAAATGGTGAGGTGGCCGATGCCATCCGTAAAAAAATCAGAACCGGCGATAAGGTGGAAGTCAGCGGTCAGGTTCTGATGGTGGAATGCGAAGAGTAATGGCTGAAAAAGCAGAATTGGTTGAAAAATAAACTTACAATATGCATGTAAAACGTTTACGATTAAAAAATTTCCGCTGTTATGAAGATCTGGACGTGGAACTTTCCAAGGGGATCAACATTATCTACGGAAAGAACGCCCAGGGGAAGACCAACCTGTTGGAGGCCGTGTATTACTGTGCCACCGGCAGGTCTCATCGTACCTCCTACGATAAAGAGTGTATACGGTACGATCAGGATGAAGCCATGATCAAGATCTGGTACGACAAATATAAGGAAGATCAGATAGAGATCCACCTTAGAAAGAACGGGCGAAAATCCGTGGCCATCAATGGATATCCGGCTAAAAAGATCAACGAACTTTTCGGCTGTTTTCACGTGGTGGTATTTTCTCCGGAAGATCTTTCGCTCATTAAAAGCGGACCGGCCAGGCGCCGAAAATTTATGGACATGGAGATCTGCCAGGTGGATCCTGTCTATCTGCATGATCTGCAGCAGTACTGCAAGGTGCTTCGGCAGCGTAATCAGTTGCTGAAAGAAATCAGCCGTTCGCCGGAAAAAAAGGAAACCTGTTTTGCCTGGGATATGCAGTTGGTCCATTACGGCGTAAAAGTCATGAAGCGCCGAGCGGAGTTTGTGGAGCGACTGCAAAAACATACGGCCGTGATTCACAGTAGTATTACCCATGGCGAAGAATCCTTAAAAATCTTGTACGAAAACGCTGTTGCAATGGACGAGAGCCTGTTCCAGCGTCAGCTGGAAAAAGATTTTGCCCGGGATCAACGGTACGGCAGTACGGCGGCGGGGCCGCATCATGACGATCTGGCTCTCTTTATCGATGGCTCCGATGTGCGGGTGTACGGGTCTCAGGGACAGCAGCGTACCACAGCGCTGTCGATGAAGCTGGCGGAGCTGGAAATGATGAAGGAAGAAATCGGCCACAGTCCGGTGCTTTTGCTGGATGATGTGATGAGCGAACTGGATCAGGACCGGCAGCTGCATTTGGCGCGGTATATTCAGGAGAATCAGACCATCATTACCTGTACGGGTATTGAAGACAGTATCCGCAGGCTGCCCGCTGGTAAGATGTATCAGATCCAAAAAGGGAGGATCGTACAATGAGTAACTTTTTGGCCTATATCAGCCGCATGAAGTATATTAAGCGCTGGGGGCTGATGCGAAGCAGCCGGGAGGAAAATGTGCAGGAGCACAGCCTTCAGGTGGCAATGTTTGCCCACTGTTTGGCCCTGATCGAGAATAAGCGGTATGGCGGGGCGCTGGATCCTCTTCATGTGATGGCGATTGCCGTGTATCATGAGACCGGTGAGGTGATCACCGGTGATCTGGTGACGCCAATCAAGTATTATAATCCGCAGATCACTCAGGCTTATAAAGAAGTGGAAAAGGTGGCAGAAGAAACCATGATCGCCATGCTGCCTGAGGAGTTTCAGGATGATTACCGGGAGCTGATCCAGCCTAACAATGAGTACGAGGCGAAGATCGTGAAGGCAGCGGACACGTTGGCAGCCTATGCAAAATGTATTGAAGAGTTAAAAACCGGCAATATTGAATTTGCGAAGGCGAAGGAAACAGTGCTGGCCAGACTCCATGAAATGGAAATGCCCTGTGTGGAGGATTTTTTGAAGGAGTTTATGCCCGGATTTGAGGCAACTCTGGACGAATTAAATGAAAAATAAGGTTGACTTTAGGCGGCTCATGCCTTATAGTTAGATGGTTACAGGAAAAATTAATTTTTACGTATAAAGAAAGGGTTTTCAGATGCTGAATCGTCATTTTTTTACATCCGAATCCGTAACTGAAGGACATCCGGATAAGATTTGTGACCAGATCTCCGATGCCATTTTGGACGAGATCATGTCTCAGGACCCCATGGGCCGTGTGGCCTGTGAAACCACTGCCACCACCGGCATGGTTATGATCATGGGTGAAATTACTACTAATTGCTATGTTGACTTTCCGAAGGTTGCTCGTAATGTGATCAAGGAAATTGGATATGATAATGCAGAATATGGCTTTGACTGCAATACCTGTTCTGTACTGAGCGCGATCGATGAGCAGTCTGCTGATATTGCGCTGGGTGTAGACCATTCTGTGGAAAACAAGTCTGGTTCTGAAAATGAAGCCGATCTGTTTGGTGCCGGCGACCAGGGTATGATGTTTGGTTATGCCTGCGATGAAACTCCTGAGCTGATGCCCTTGACTGCATCTTTGGCTCATAAGCTGGCAAAGCGTTTGACTGAAGTAAGAAAGAGCGGTCTGCTGCCCTACCTTCGTCCCGATGGAAAATCTCAGGTGACCGTTGAGTTTGAAAACGATCAGCCGAAGAGAATCGATACCGTTGTTATTTCTTCTCAGCACAGCGAAGCGGTAACCACCGAACAGCTTCGTAAAGATATTCTGGAGCATGTTATTATGTATATTCTGCCTCAGGATATGATCGATGAGGACACTAAATTCTATATTAATCCCACCGGTCGTTTCGTAGTGGGCGGCCCTCAGGGTGACACCGGTTTGACCGGCCGTAAGATCATCGTAGACACCTATGGTGGCTGCGCTCGTCATGGTGGCGGTGCCTTCTCCGGTAAGGATCCGACAAAGGTAGACCGCAGTGCTGCTTATGCTGCCCGTTATGTAGCTAAGAACATTGTAGCTGCCGGTCTGGCTAAGAAGTGTGAGCTGCAGATCGCTTATGCCATTGGTGTATCCAAGCCTGTATCTGTAATGGTAGATACCTTTGGTACCGGTAAGTTCAGCGACAACGAGATTGCTGCTGCGGTGGATCAGATCTTTGATCTGCGTCCTGCTTCTATTATTAAGAATCTGGAGCTGAGAAAGCCCATTTACAGACAGTTGGCTGCCTATGGTCACATGGGTCGTGAAGATCTGGGTGTACGCTGGGAAGATACCGATAAGGTAGATGCTCTGAAAGCATATTTTAATATTTGATCTAAAGAATATCAGGAGGAATCATGAACGTATCTGAAGCAATTTTTAAGAGAAGAAGTATTCGTCGTTTTTCACCTCAGCCGGTGGATAAGGAAGTGCTGTATGAATTGGTGCAGGCAGCGCGCATGGCTCCTGCTGCTGCCAATATTCAGCCTCTGCAGTATATGATCGTACACCAGAAACAGCTGCTGGGTCCGGTGTTTGATTGTACTCTGTGGGCAGGATATTTGGAAGATTATGCTCCCAAACCGGGATTCCGTCCCACTGCCTATATTGTAGTACTGGTAAACGAGGATATCAAAAAGGCAGGAAACGATAACGATGCCGGTGCTGCCGTACAGAATATTTTGCTGACTGCAGTGGAAAAAGGTCTGGGCAGCTGCTGGATCGGTTCTGTAAACCGCAAGAAAATGAGAAAACTTTTGGGAGTTCCTGAAAACTGCAAGATCCACACCGTGATCGCTCTGGGTTATCCCGCTGAGGATCCGGTATGGGAAGAGATGGAAGAGTCCCACAAATATTATCTGGATGAGGAACATCGTCTGCATGTGCCCAAACGCCGCATGAGTGATGTGATCGTTCCTGTTGAGCCGAATCTGGAAGATGTAGAAGATCAGGCAAATCCGGAAGACTTTGAATAAGGCGATACAAATCGTCTGTTTTGCGCTACGTAAAACAGACGATTTGGTGTTTATTAAGAAGCTTGTATACGAAGCATAGATGTATCGATTTTAACTAAAGGAGAACATAAGTTATGAAAAAAGTAGCCGTTATTATGGGCAGCGACAGCGACTGGGGCGTAGTTCAGAAAGCTGTTAAGGTATTGAAATCCTATGAAATTCCCTGTGAAGTACATGTTATGAGTGCACATCGTACTCCCGCTCAGGCCAGCGAATTTGCTTCTAATGCAAAGGCTAATGGCTTTGGCGTGATCATTGCTGCTGCCGGCATGGCTGCTCACTTGGCAGGTGTTCTGGCTGCTCATACCACCATTCCGGTAATTGGTATTCCGATCCAGTCCGCAGGTCTTGGCGGCATGGATGCGCTGCTGGCTACCGTACAGATGCCCACCGGTATTCCGGTTGCCACTGTAGCTGTAAACGGTGCCGGTAATGCAGCTCATCTGGCAGCTCAGATGCTGGCTCTGTCCGATGAGACTCTGGCTGCTAAGCTGGAAGAAGGCAAAAAGAAAATGGAAGAAGAAGTGGTTCTGAAGGATCAGAAGATGCAGCAGATGGCAGAAGAAATCTAATTTTGAGTTAGATTTCGTTCGAAAAAGAATTCAAAGGAATTCTTTTTAACAAACGGAGGTTTTTTTTACAATGGGCGGTTTTTTTGGTGTTGTTTCGAAAGAAAATTGCGCAGCAGATTTATACTTTGGTATCGATTATCATTCACATTTGGGTACCAAAAACGGTGGTATGACGGTATATACCGAAAAGGGTTTTGACCGTTCTATCCATAAAATTGAAAATGTACAATTTCGTACAAAATTTGAAAATGCAGTGAGCCGTATGGTGGGTCATGTGGGTATCGGTTGTATCAGCGACGGAGAACCGCAGCCTTTGATCGTACGTTCCAGACATGGTCAGTTTGCTATTACCACAGTGGGTCGAATCAATAACTTGAAAGAGTTAGTGAACGAACTGATGGAGGTTGGGGCTCATTTCTTGGAAATGAATGATAATGAGATCAATCCTACAGAAGTTGTGGCAACGCTGATCAATCAGAAGCCCTCTTTATCTGCGGGTATTCGTTATGCTCAGACAAAGATCGATGGTTCCATGAGCATGTTGGTAGCAACTAAGAAGGGTATTTACTGTGGCCGTGATTTGGTAGGCCGTACTCCTATTATCATTGGTGAAAAGGAAGATGGCAGTTTGTCAGCTTCTTTTGAATCCCATGCTTATTTGAACCTTGGTTATCATACCATTCGTGAACTGAAACCCGGTGAGGTTATTTTCATTTCCCATGAAGAGGGAATTATTGAAAAGATCCCGGCTTATCATAAAAAACAAGTATGTTCTTTCCTGTGGACTTACTATGGTTATCCCACCGCTACCTATGAGGGGGTTAATGTAGAAGATTCCCGTTATAAGTGTGGTGCGATGCTGGCAAAGGCCGACAAGGAAGATAAAGAACTGAATTTGAAATTGGATAGCGTAGGCGGTATTCCGGATTCCGGTTTGGCTGCGGCCATTGGTTATGCCAATGAGTCCGGTATTCCCTTTAAGCGTGCTTTCATGAAATATACTCCTACCTGGGCTCGGAGTTTTACCCCCAGCCGTCAGAGTGTACGAAATTTGATTGCACACATGAAGCTCATTCCGATTCATGAGCTGATCAAAGATAAAAAATTGTTGTTCATTGATGATTCAATTGTGCGTGGAACTCAGCTGAGAGAAACCGTAGACTTTTTGTATGACAGCGGCGCAAAGGAAGTACATGTGCGTCCCGCCTGTCCGCCCATTATGCATGGATGCAAATATTTGAACTTCTCACGCTCTACTTCCGATATGGATCTGATCAGCCGGCGTATGATCGTAAAACTGGAAGGCGGCATTCCCAGTGAAGAGCGTTTGGCCTTGTATACCGATGCTTCTACCCCTGAATATGCCAACATGGTGGAAGAGATTCGTAAAGAAATGCACTTTACCAGTTTGAAATTCCCGAGCCTCGAGATGCTTGTGGAATCCATCGGCCTGCCGAAGTGTGAACTGTGCACCTATTGCTGGGACGGCTGCGAAGGCGAATAAGTCAATTTTTGCCGCGGAAGCGGTGTAATCTATAAAATGGAGGATGTCATGATGTTACCTGAGCATTTGCTTGAAACTCTGGAAACTCCCTGCGTTGTAATTGACGAACGCATTGCAAAACAAAATATTGAGCGCATGCAGGCTGTGGCCAACGCAAACAGCTGCGCACTACGCCCTCACATTAAAACCCATAAGATCCCGTATTTTGCTAAGCTTCAGCTGGAAGCCGGTGCTGTAGGCATTTGCAGCTGCAAGGTTTCCGAGGCAGAGGTTATGGCTGACAGCGGCATTGAAGATATTTTTATTGCTTACCCACTGGTGGGAAAAATGAACACGACTCGTGCCATGGCGTTGGCTCAAAGAGTTCGCAGAATGATCCTGGCTGTTGACAGCATTCCCCAGGCTGAAGGCCTGAATGAGGCAGCTAAGGCAGCCGGTATTGTGGTCGAGGTTCGTATGGAAGTGGACACCGGCTGCAGACGTACCGGTGTTAGTAAAGAAAACCGTGTAGAACTGGCAAAGCGCATCCGTGAGCTGACCAACCTGAACATGACCGGTATCTATACCTTTAAGAGCCTGATGTTGAATGCTGAGCCCACTGAGGATAACGAGGCAGCCGGCATGGAAGAAGGCGAAATGATGCGTGAGATCGCAGCAGAAATGCGTGAACTTGGTTATGAAAATCTGGAAGTGAGCGGCGGTTCTACTCCCACCGGTTTGTTTGTAGCAAAAAGCGGTGGCGTAGATGAGATCCGTCCCGGTACTTACATTTTTAATGACTACATGTTGTGGAAAGAAAATGCAGCTGAGCTTTCTCAGGTGGCAGCCCGCATTTATGCTACGGTGGTAAGTGTACCTGCCGATGACTATGCGGTACTGGATGGCGGTACCAAGACCTTCCCTATGGATATTATGTTGGGTCAGGCACCGTACTACTATAATTCATATGCTATGATCGTAGGGCGTGAGGATTTGGAACTGCGTCGAATGAATGAGGAGCATGGTATTGTGAAGAGTACCAAGGGTAAGGTGGATCTTCAGGTGGGTCAGGTGTTGGAACTGATGCCCATTCATGTATGTACCGCTGTGAATATGCAGAACAATGTGTATATTTACGATGGTGAGACTCTGCGTAAAGAAAAAGTTGCCGGTCGCGGCATGTTGTTCTAAAAAAATCTGTGGGCGATGGCCTAAAAAGGCTGAGCTCCGTTATAATAAAGGAGAATTTCAAAATGAGTATTTATGATGTATTAAAAGAAAAAGGTATTGTACTTCCTCCTGCTCCTCCTAAGGGCGGCGTATATTCCCCTGCTAAAGAGTTTGGTGATAAGTTGGTTTACATTTCCGGTTGCGGCTGCAACATCGGCGACGAAATCGGTAAAGGTAAACTGGGTAAGGAAATGACCATTGAAGAAGGTCAGAAGTGGGCTCGTAACTGCATGCTGAACGTACTGTCTGTTGTAGATGCCAACGTAGGTTTGGACAACGTAAAGAGCTGTGTTAAGATTCTTGCATTTGTTGCCAGCGATCCTGACTTTTATGATCAGCCTGCTGTAGCAAACGGCGCCAGCAACCTGCTGATGGAAGTATTCGGTGATGTTCCTTCTCGTTCCGCAGTTGGTATGGTATCTTTGCCTGGTAATATGCCCATCGAAATCGAGGCTATTTTCGAACTGAAATAAGAAATGAAATGAAAAATGCCGCACCACTGCCGCGCGTTTGTCGCTGGGTAGCTGTGCGGCATTTTTGGGCTTTTTATCGGTTTAGGGATTGTAGTGAGAGTTGTATATTCTTTGTAAACAAAAGGACGATGTCTTGACAGGTTAACAGTTTAGTTTTATACTGTTAACCAATTAATAATTTGGAGGCAGTACTATGTCGAAAAAGCAAACAGAAGAGAAATATCGATCCATCATGGGTAAATTGATGTCCATTATGAGGGATCATAAAAAAGTAATTGATTTATATGTAGGTGAAACAAACCTTCATAAGAGTCAGCATCGAATGCTGATGGTGTTGAGTCATTTGGGAAGCAATGTTTCTCAACGTGATTTGGCGGAGCGACTCAATATTACGCCGGCGGCTGTGGCGGTAACGCTAAAGAAACTGGAGAAAAACGGTTTGGTGGAAAGAACGGTGTCGGAAAGTGATAACCGTTTTAATCAAGTTGTTTTGACGGAAAAGGGAAAGCAGATCGTAAAAGAGAGCCATAAGGTTTTCAAATATGCCGATGAAAAGATGTTTTCTGGTTTTTCACAGGAGGAGCTGGACGCAATGGAGGTATTTGTGACCCGTATTAAGGAAAATTTAGAAAAGGAAGAATGAGGATCAAATATTGAAACGATGGATGCAATATGTTAAGCCATACTGGGTGTATTTCACAGTGGGACCGTTGATGATGATCATCGAGGTACTGGGTGAAATTTTTATGCCTAAGTTTATGGCGCAGATCATTAATAATGGTGTGGCTAATCAGAATGTTGGCTACATTGTGGGCATGGGTGTGCTTATGCTGGTCACCTCTCTGCTGATGATGCTGGGCGGTGTTGGTGGTGCCTATTTTGGTGCCAAGGCTTCAATCAATTTCGGCGCCGATGTGCGTAAGGATGTGTATGCAAAAGTACAGACCTTCTCCTTCAGCAATATCGATAAATTCTCCACTGCATCGCTGGTAACAAGACTGACCAACGATATTACTCAGGTGCAGAACTTTGTGAATATGTTGCTGAGAATGTGTCTGCGCGCACCGGGTATGCTGATTGGAGCGCTGATTATGGCACTGCAGATCAATGCCAGATTGGCGGTCATTTTGGCAGTTGTTATGCCGATTATGACGGTGACCATGGTTTTTGTACTGAAAACCGGTTTTCCGCGTTTTGGCATTATGCAGAAAAAAGTGGATGGTATGAACACCACGGTACAGGAAAACCTGACCAATGTGCGTGTTGTTAAATCCTTCGTAAGAGAAGATTATGAAAATGAGCAGTTCCAAGGGGCAAACCGTAATTTGAAAGAAGCAGCACTACGAGCAATCGGTGTGATGATCTTTATTATGCCTTTGATGATGTTCTTCATGAACTTTACTTCACTGGCAGTGGTTTGGTTTGGTGGTAAGCAAGTTATGGCCGGCGATATGCTGATTGGTGATCTGACTGCTTTTATTACTTATATTACCCAGATTCTGTCTTCTTTGATGATGTTGTCCATGATCTTTATGAATGCTTCTCGTGCGCTGGCATCCAG
>JAZQUJ010000132.1:0-8667 GCA_045631245.1 Bianqueaceae bacterium | reverse complement strand
CATAGCGATGCTCTGGATCATGGGTACGATCTCGTCGGTAATATAGCGCACCCAGGCCTCATGGCGGCGAATTCTGTCATAAGCATTGCCATAAGTATCGGACCAGGTCTCTTTATCGATGGTATCGATGGCGATCACCATGACCTTGCCGGATTCAATCCAGGGTCCCCAGGTATTGGTCATATTGAAGTTTTCAAAGTCGAAGAAACGACCATCCTGACAGGGAATAAACAGAACAGGACGTCCGGCGTGGCCGTAGATCTTGCATTCCATGTCGCGGCCCAGAGCATTACTGTAAGCTTTAATGTACTGTGTTTCCATTAGTTATTTTGTTTCCTTTATATTATTATTTAATTCATATCAAGATTATAGAGCAGAGTCTGCATAAAGAAGGGAATTTGGCGCTCCCAGCTAGCCTCACAGTGGCTGCCGCCGGGGACGATGCGAAAATCAAGCTTGACCTGGCGCTCCAGTAAAATAGCCATTACTTCTTCCAACGAATGCAGCTGATCCGGATGATTCGGCAGCTCTTCGGAGCCGTAGTCCATGTAAACCACGGTATCGGGCTGTACGCCGGATTTGTTTATGACTTTGCCCAGACGTTTAGGGGCGACCCATACGGAAGGGGAAAGGCTGGCTGCGCGGGAGAATACATGATTATATTCGGTAACGGCATACAGACTCATAAGACCTCCCATAGAACTGCCGGCAATGAAGGTGTGTTCACGATCAGACAGCGTAGGGAAGCGACGGTCCACTTCAGGCTTGAAGCGATTGACAAACCATTCCATGGTGGCTTTACCGCGACCGGTAATGCGTCCCAGTTCCTTGGTGCTGAACGTGAAGGGCGAATACTCGGAAAGCCGACCGTTATCGGGGCTGTGGTTACATTCCACCGCCGCAATGATCATGGGCGTTTTGGTTTCTTTCATATACTCAAGCATACCCCAGCTTTTTCCATAGGTAGCATGGGAGTCGAAAAATACATTATGACCATCAAACATGTAGAGGACAGGATATCGACGCTCCGGATGTTTAGCAGCCTCGTCGGGAACATAAATATACGCTCTGCGAGTTTCGCGTCCGGTCAGTTCAGGAACACGGACTTTCCATATTTTAATCATTTTTTGCACTCCCTCCATTCCGAAATCAGCCTTAAGAAACATCTTAAAACTGTCACGAATTAGAATCAGGGCGATAGGCCCTGCCTCTCCATGATACCACTATATAAGGGAAAAAGCAATAGAAAAGCCCACTGGAGAGGTGCTAACATTTGTCTTGTAAAACAGATGTTTTTCGTCAAATTCCATAAATCAATTGGCTGAAAAATAATGTATAAAATTCAGGCTTGAATGTTGGCGGGCGGATGTTTATAATACAAGTAAATTATGAAAACTAGGCAGCAGAGCTGCGAACTATAGATGCGAAGGAGGAAACTATGAATATTCAGGAATTATTAAAAGGCGTGGACTGTGCTTGCGGCAAACATCACGCTTGCGATATTGGTTATGTGGCCATTGAGCGTGGTGCCATCGAGCATTTGAAGGAGCTCTGCGAAGGCAAACAAAATGTACTGGTGGTGGCCGATGAAAATACTTATAAGGCTGCGGGGCAGCCAACCATGACGGCGCTGGCAGGAAAGACCCTGCGATCCGTGATCTTCAGCGGGGCCACCATTCTGATTCCCAATGAAGAGGCTGTGGCCGCGGTGGAAAAAGAACTGGAAGGCATTGATGTCATTGTGGGCATCGGTTCCGGTGTGATTCAAGATCTGTGTAAATTTGTTTCCTTTAATAGTGGTATTCCTTATTATGTGGTTGCAACGGCTCCCTCTATGGATGGCTATGCTTCCAGTGGTGCGGCCATGATCATGGGAGGCATGAAGGTGACCTATTCTGCAAAGGTTCCGGATGCGATCCTGGCGGATCCGGCTGTTTTGAAAGATGCTCCCTTTGCCATGATCCAGGCCGGATACGGTGATATTGTGGGTAAGTATTCCGCTTTGAATGATTGGAAACTGAGCAAGGCGGTAAAAGATGAATATTTCTGTCAGTATATTTATGATTTGACTTTCGATATGCTGAAAAAGACCTTGGAACTGGCAGACGGCTTAATGCAGCGGGATGAAGAAAGTGTGAAGGTCCTGATGGAAGCACTGGTAGGCGTTGGCATCGCCATGAGCTTTGCCGGAAATTCCCGCCCGGCCTCCGGCAGTGAGCATCATCTGTCCCATTATTTTGAAATCACCGGTATTGTGACCGATACTGAGTATTTGACCCATGGTATCGACGTGGCTTACTCTACTGTGAAGACTGCTGAAATCCGTGAGGCTTTGCTGAAGCGTCGGTGGCCGGCAGTATCCTATCGTCAGGATCGTAGTGAATATGAGGCTGCCATGAAGGAAGTGTACCATGAAGTAGCTGAGGGTTGTATCGAACTGCAGGATAAGGTAGGACATTATGCGGCAGATCGCATGCCTGTTTATCTGGCGAAGGAAGAAGAGATCCGCGGCATCCTGGCAGAGCATCCGAAGGCCTGCGAGATCGAGGCCATGCTGGCAGCGGTGGGAATGTCGATGGATGAGTTTTATAAGATGTATGATGCTGAGAAAATCGAGAAGGCTCTTATATATGCTAAGGATCTGAAGGATCGTTATACAGTGCTGTGGATGTACTACGACATGATGGGTTGATTGAATGAGCGACATAAGGTGTATGTATGGATCAAATTGAGTGGTCCTGCGTACACCTTTTATTTTTGAAAAATATTTATAGAAACTAGTTGACAAAATTAATAGGATCTGATATTATTAATATAACAAAGTTAGTCAACACTAACTGAAGAAAATAAAAGACTGGAGGATAAGACGATGTTAGTTGATTGGAAAGCAATATTCATGTTAGCTGAGATGGCCCTGTGGATCGGAAGTGCGTTTTATCTTAAGGCGCGACTGAAACAGTATATTTACAAACCTAGTAATTCTATATAATCCTTTCTGCAAAAATAGCTGCATGAAGATGCAGCGATTTTTGTATTATTAGCTTATTATTATTCTAATCTAGGATTCAGCAATGTGACAGCAAAGAAACACATGGCAGGGTAATACAGAGCCATACACATATGTGAAGTCCAACCGGTAACGGAAGAAAACCAAGCCAGCAAAAGCATCAGATCAGAAATGAAAAAGGCAATGGAGCTGATCAGCAGAGAAACAGTAAATGAAGACGGTTTCAGCAAAGCGTTGCCCAAAGATTTTCCTACCATTATGGAAATAATTGCAGCATAGGCAAGACAGACATAGTGAAATACTTCGATTTCAAAATAGATCGGTGGGAAAAACTGGATAAAACAGATTGAAAACAGTACCAATAAACTACAAAGCAAAAGGTCAAGCTTGTTTCCTTTTTGATATATGAAATAGGCAATGACAAAAAAGACATGGCCCAGCGCAAATACGGCGGCTCCTGAAACGAAGTCTATGTTCAAAACAATATCTCCACCCCAGGAAAACAGGATACCCAATAATAGAAACAGTAAGAGCTTGCGATTCGTGGCTTTGGAATGAAGCATATAGATAAAGTTGAGGATACCCATCAACCCGAAGCTTGCGCTGCAGAGCATTTTTAATGGATAATAAAATCCTTGATCTTGATAGAAATAGTTTCCAATCAATACGATCAAGGTCAATATGATGTTAACACAATAGTTGGATTTAGCAAAGCAGATATTCCAATACCATAGTGCTTACATAGTCTGCGTACTGAGCAGCGGCATCTGCCGCTGTTAGATCACGCTGTAGCAGATGTGACATGGTATGAATATTGGAAAAATAGGAAAAACAGATCATATTAATGGAAAGCAGAGCACTTTCTATATCAAGATCTGTGCGGAAGATTCCTTGACGGATGCCAAGAGTCAGGGTATCGGAAAGCATCTTTAAAGAACGTCCTTTGGAAAGAGCAGCGCCCGATGCACGGATATACTTGGCTTGGTTCAGATTTTCCCACATAAGCATACGCACAAAAGTGGGAGTAGCTGCTAAAAAGTCAAAGTACATGGCAATGATGCGGCGTACCATATCGGTGACAGGAAGTTCACTTTCCAAAAGAATTTCTTCTGCTTCTGCCATGCGGTTATATACCATGGTCAGTACAGTAACATAAAGTTGTTCTTTGTTGCCAAAGTGAGCATAGATCATCCGTTTGTTGACACCTGCCCGTTCGGCTATAGAGTCCACTCGTGCCCCGTAAAGACCGACCTCGGAAAATTCGGTCTCAGCGGCAGCCAGAATTTTCTGGCGAGTAATATCGGATTTTTTTAAGGCTTCACTCATTAGGCAGTCACTCCGCGGCGCTTCAAATAATCCGCTACGAAGGTATCGTCATTCAAATGAGGATACATTCTATAAACACGGTCGATTTCTTCCAGTTGACCTTCCGAAAGGGTTTCTTCAGGATTCAAACAGCAGATGCTGGTGATCAGACCCTGACGACGCAGTACCTCATGCATACCGGCGATGCAGCCCTTAAAATTATGGGCCGTATCGAAGAAAGCGGAGTTGCAGTCGGTGACTTCAGCAGCCAGTGTCAAAAGCTCGTCGGTGGCGGAAGCAGTACGCAGCATTTCAAACATTTTCACCACATTGGCAGTCCAAATGGACCAGTGACCCAAAAGGCCTCCGCGGAAGCGGTTGGTATGGGTGACGCCATCCACGGTGAAATGATAGTTGGTCAGAAGGTCGATCACGATGTTATCATCATTACCGGTGTAAAGGGCAATCTGATCGGCGCGGGAGGACAGGGTGACAGCACGTACTACCTCCTGGGTGGTGTAGCGGTTAAAGGAGGCACATTTAATGGCCACCACGTTTTCAATCTCAGCCAGCTGGGCCCAGTAATTGTAACTAAATACACGGCCACCCACTGCGGTCTGCAGATAAAAACCGATCACAGGCATCACGGCAGCCACGGCGCGGGTGCGTTCTAACATTTCCTCTTCGTAAAGAGCATTCAAGCCGCCGGGGCTCAGCAGGACAGCATCAAATCCCAGATCTTTGGCGATATGGGCCTCGCGCACAGCCTGCTCGGCGGGGCCGCATACACCGCAGACCTTAACGATCACCTTGCCGGTTTCTTCTTCATAGCGGCTGATCTCATCCACTACAGTGGAGATCACAGTTTCAAATAAATTATATTTCGGATCGCGGATCTCGAACTGAGTGCTGTGCACAGCAGTGGCTACGCCGCCGCTGCCGGCTTCCAAATAGTAACGGGTCAAGAGCCGCTGGTGAGCTTCATCAAACTGCCGGTTTTCGTTCAGTGCCAAAGTGGTAGCCGGGATCACAGTACCGGCCGCCAAAATCTTCATTGCTTCTTCGTGTCGAGTGATAGAATTCATCTTTATGGGTCCTTTCTAAATTACGGAATATGTCCCGGAAATTTGCCGCGAAGCGGAAATTTCCGTATTAAGATCCGGGACAGATCTTAATACTTTCCTTTTCTTTCTTCAAAATGGGTGGGTTTGCCTAAAGCGCGGCCGCCATTCAGGATCCATTCGGCCTGCCAACGGATCAGCTTGTGGATCGGTACAGCGGGGTATCCGAAAAGCTCCATGGCTTGCTCTGCATTGTTCAAATAGGCATCATTGCCCTCGGTTCCCTCGAAAATAGGTTCCTTGCCGAGGTATTCGCCCAGTTGCCGCGCTGCGGCCTTAACGGAAATGATCTCGGGACCGGTCACGTTCATAATAGTGGCGGGAGAGGTGGCGTGGAGCAGACCGCGGATGGTGATCTCGTTGGCGCTTCCTTGCCAGATGCAGTTGAATACCGGCGTGGTCACGGAAATGGGTTCGCCGGCCAAAATGCGGGTGGCCATGTCATGCAGCACGCCGTAGCGCAGATCGATGGCAAAGTTCAGGCGGTTAATGAAAACCGGGGTGCCGTACTGCTGGGACGCATATTCAAACACGCGCTCCCGCGCTAAAACGCTCTGGGTATACTCGCCGATGGGGCCTACCGGGTCGGATTCGCGGCAGCCGCCGCTGGCGATGGGTACCAAAGGATACACGTTTCCGGAAGAGAAGGCTACGATACGGGAATTTCTGAATTTGCGGGCCACCATGGCGGGTAGGGTGGCGTTCATGTGCCAGGTGCGGGGTTCATTGCCGGTGGTGCCGAATTTGAGACCGGCCATGAAGATGATGTTGGGTACATCGGGCAGAGCCTCCAGCTGGGCATCGTCGGTGAGATCGCAGGGAATGATCCGGATGCCGTGGTCGGTGAGAAGTTTGGTGGCAATGGGATCGGAAAAGCGGGAAACAGCAATCACTTTCTGCTGGGTTCCGGCTTGGTTGATGGCGTTTTGAGCCAAAAGGCAAAGGGTGGGACCCATTTTGCCGCCGGCACCCAATACCATAATATCGCCTTCGATTTTTTTTATATCGGCAATCAGCGCCTCAGAAGGCATAGTAAGCAATTCATCAAGTTTTTCTTCAGTCCACATGGGAAACCTCCGTTATATTATTAGGCAGCGAAACTGCCGAAAATTCGAAAAGTAACTATGTGGTTACTTTATCACCGGGTGGAATGTTTGTCAATCATCTTGCGAAATTGTGATGAAGAAATTATAATAAACCGGAGGAGAACCTTGAAGAAATCTGGGAGGAATCTTATATGAATATACATGAAATGAAACGGCTTGTCGCAGAAACGGTGGAGCAATACGCCAAACAGATCTGTGCCTTTGGGGAAGAGGCGCTGGAAATGCCGGAGGCCGGTTATAAAGAATATAAAAGCAGTGCCCACATGAGAGAGGCAATGGAAAAGTTGGGCTTGCAGGTGGAAAACTATGCCATGACCGGGTTGAAGGCTAAGGCAGAGGGAGGCGGTGAAGGTCCCTGCGTAGCACTGATCGGGGAACTGGATGCCATCAGTTGCTTTGGACATCCGAAGGGGAATTCAGAAACCGGTGCCGCTCATGCCTGTGGTCATAATGCCCAGCAGGCAGCCGCCTATGGAGCCATGTTGGCATTGGTGCGCAGCGGTGTGCTGGAAGAGCTTTCCGGCAGCGTTGCGTTGGTGGCAGCACCTGCGGAGGAATATGGCGATATGGAATACCGCATGCAGCTGCGTGAAGATGGAAAAATCAGCTATTTGGGAGGCAAACAGCAGATGGTGCTGGAAGGCGCCTTTGATGATGTCGACATGGCCATGATGCTGCATGCTCATCCAAATATGCCCCAGGCGGGTTTGAACCTTGATGGCAGCAGTTTAGGATTTGTTGCTAAAACCGTGGAATTTCATGGCAAAGCGTCCCACGGCAGTATGCCCTTTGAAGGGATCAATGCTTTGAATGCTGCCATGCTGGGGCTCATGGGAATCCATGCCAATCGGGAAACGTTTCGGGATGAAGATCAGGTACGGATCCATCCGATCATCACCAATGGAGGTTCCATTGTAAATAGTGTACCGGATTATGTGCGCATCGAAACCTACGTACGCGGTCAAAGAGCGCAGGCGATCGATGAGGCCTGTGAAGTGGTGGATCGATCCATGAAGGGAGCCGCCATGAGTATTGGCGCCGAAGCTAAGATCACAACGATTCCCGGTTATCTGCCTCTGCAGCAGAATTTGGAGATGGGGCGCTTGATGGAAAAGAATGCGACAGCGCTTTGGGGTGAGGGTAGCACCCACCGAGGTGTACCCACCACC
This sequence comes from Bianqueaceae bacterium, assembly GCA_045631245.1. GTDB lineage: Bacteria > Bacillota > Clostridia > Lachnospirales > Bianqueaceae > CALWPV01. Next base: position 959 of record JAZQUJ010000132.1, on the reverse strand, counting down.
GGATCCACTGACATTGGGGATCTGAGTCAGCTGATGCCCTGTATCCAGCCCACCTGCGGTGGTTACGACGGAGCACTGCACAGTAAAGAGTTTCATATTACCGATCCAAAGATCGCCTATGTGGATGGAGCTAAGCTTTTGGCTATGACGGTAGTCGATCTTCTGGCTGAAAATGCCGCAGCCGGTCGTCAAATCGTAAATGAATTCAAACCTGTATTTACTAAAGATACATACTTGGAATTTTTACAGAATAAATTTGAAATGTAAGTCAAAAGCATGATGAAAGCCCAGCCTTCAGGTGCAGTTCACAACTGTCGCACCCGAAGGTTGGGCTTTCGTTAATGCTTGCTTGTTGCTATTTACTCGATGTCCAATTCCGGCGGAACATCAATTTCATCAGACACATATTTTCCATTTTTCTTGCGCTGGCGTACACATTCGGTTAGCAAATATTCGATCTGACCGTTCAGGGAACGGAAATCATCTTCGGCCCAGGCGGAAAGCTGGGCATAGAGCTTTGCGGAAATGCGCAGCGGCACTTGTTTTTTCTCAGCCATAGAATCACCTGAAGAGCTTAATACAAGCTGCCGGAGTTAACAACGGGCTGGGCATCCTTGTTGCCGCACAGTACAACCAACAGGTTGGAGACCATAGCGGCTTTACGCTCTTCATCCAACTGGACTTTGCCGCTTTCATTTAGTTTATCCAGAGCCATTTCCACCATACCCACGGCACCATCTACAATCATCTTGCGGGCATCCACAATGGCAGAAGCCTGCTGACGCTGCAGCATAACGGCGGCAATTTCAGGAGCATAAGCCAAATAGGTGATGCGGGCTTCCACGATTTCCAAACCGGCTTCATTTACACGAGCCTGAATTTCGTCACGAATACGGGCGGCTACCAATTCACTGGAACCACGCAGGGAGCCGTCATCAGGTTCACCGTCGCCGGTGGTA
>JAZQUJ010000131.1:0-18537 GCA_045631245.1 Bianqueaceae bacterium | reverse complement strand
CTTCCATTGATCTGATACTCGCTCTCGCCGGAACGGAATACCCGTCGGCTGATGGCCACTTCATCAAAGTCCACCGTCATTTTTTTATCCTGGTTGTCCAACACCAAAGTGACCTGAGCAAAATTCACAGGTTTTCTGCGCTCAGTACCGGCAAAGATAACGTCTTCCATTTTAGATCCACGCAGAGTCTTGGCACTCTGTTCACCCAATACCCAGCGCACCGCATCGGAAATATTACTTTTACCGCTTCCGTTGGGGCCTACAATGGCTGTAATACCCTTACCGAATTCCACGTTGATCTTCTCCGGGAAGGATTTAAAGCCCACCATTTCTACGCGTTTTAGTTCCATAGACCCTCCAGTCGTTTCAATGCTTTTTCCGCCGCCTGCTGCGCCGCCTGCTTCTTACTCTTTCCTTCACCGCGGCACACAGCCTTGCCATCCAGCCAAAGCTCTGTAATAAATATACGATCATGAGGCGGACCTTCCTCCGCCACCACCTTATATTCAGGTTTTTCTTTTCCTTTGCCCTGCAAAAGTTCCTGCAGAGCCGATTTATAGTCGGTCTGACGCTGATTGGGAATCTGTTCCAAACGACTAAACAAAAGCCGTTCAATGAGCGCCCATGACTCATCCAATCCGCCGTCCAAATACACAGCCCCGATCACAGCCTCCACCACGTCACACAAAATCGAATCGCGATCACGTCCGCCGGTCTTGTCCTCACCGTAACTCATCAAGATAAACTCACCAAAAGAAAGCGCCCTTGCCACATAAGAAAGGGAAGCTTCACATACGATCTTCGCTCTAGTCTTGGTCAATTTACCCTCCGGCCAGTCATATTTTTCGAACAGCATTTTCGAAGTACACAGCTCCAGCACCGCATCTCCCAAAAATTCCAGTCGCTCATAATCAGCCACTTTCTGCTGCTGTTCCTTGCTGTAAGATGAGTGAGTCAGCGCCTGACGCAGCCACTTACGATTTTGAAACCGGTATTCGATCAGCTCTTCAAACCGATCCAATTGTTTTTCTGTCAATCTTGCCTTCATGTCCGTTCCTTTCTAAAACATTAAGTTTTTTGCGCCGCCCATCCGCAACAAGTTGCGGACGACAAAATACAGACGCGACCTGCCTCGACTTTCAGCAAGGCAAGCCCGTCTTATATACATAAATCCCATTCACTCAACAAGGCCCTGTGAATCTTACCACTCAGCCAAGCTCTTTAGGATATCTTCCACGGTTTTGATTTGGCGAATATCTTCAGCTTCATATTCTACGTCAAACTCAACTTCACAGGCCATCAGTACTTGCAAAATCGAATTCTGATCCATGTCCAGATCCTCATCCAGGGTCATTTCTTCAGTAATATCCTGAGGATTCAGATCCATTTCTTCTGCAATAATTTCCTGAATAATACTCAGTTCATCACGGCTCATTGCGTATCTCCTTATGCTTTTTTCTTATTCATCCTTGGGTTCTTTTTTTAAGTTCACCCGGATCTCTTCATTGACTTCGGTCTTGATAAAGCTCAGGCATTGTTTCACAGCGCTGGAAATGGCTACGTCATTGGAATTGCCATGGGCTTTGATAACTGCACCATCTACACCCAGCAGCGGAGTACCACCCACGGCACGGGGATCCAGCTGATTTTTCAGACCCATCAAGGCGGGCTTCAACAGCAGCGCACCGATTTTACTGCGCAGGTTGGAATACATAGCCTTCTTTAGGGCCTTGAAAATAAAGGATACTACACCTTCCGTGTTCTTCAGCAGCACATTACCGGCAAAGGCATCGGTTACCACGATGTTCATGTCACCGCTGAATACCTCACGGGCTTCCACATTACCAATAAAGTTCATGCCTTGCTCTTTTTCTGCCATCAGAAGCTCATACACTTCTTTTGACAATGCATTGCCCTTACCGGGCTCCACACCCACATTCAGCAGACCAATGGAGGGCTTGGCAATGCCATAGAGCTTACGGCAGTAGATCTCACACATTTTGGCATACTGCACCAGGTAAGAGGGCTTGCTGTCCATGTTGGCGCCGATATCCAGCACCAACACCGGGATCTCACCACTGGGCAGAGCCACAGTCAGAGCGGGACGCTGTACACCTTTAATTCGGCCTACTAACAAGGTCGCACCGGACAGCACCGCACCGGTATTACCGGCGGATACAAAGCCGTCTACTTCTTTATTTTTTACCATTTTCAGAGCCACCACCATAGAAGAATCCTTCTTGCGGCGAATGGCCTCAACAGGAGAATGCTCCTCGTTTTCTACCACCTCGGTGGTATATACTAAACTCAGTCTGTTTGTATCATATGTTTTGCCTTCCAGTTCCTTTTCCAGGGCTTCTTTAGTACCGGTCAGCACGATTGAAAGCTCCGGATTCATCTCCAGTGCCATTAGGGCACCGCTCACCGGGGCCTGGGGTGCATAGTCGCCGCCCATGGCGTCGATCACGATTTTATATCCCATTTGAGTTTCCTCCTTATATGTAACCGGATCCAAAGCGGTCTCCGGCTCTCATGCTTTTTACAAATATGATTCCAACCTTAAACTATACTAGAACTTCTTTCATTTGGCAAGTGCTTTCTTCATTTTTCCGTACTTCAGCGCCACCGCCAAGTAGTTCAAATAGGCACTTCCGGTATCCGGTATCAGCAGTTCCTTATTAAAGGCAGCATATGGAATGGACGAACGTCCCTTCTCCTCCTTATGAAGATAGTACTCCGCCAAGGTTTCCACCGGCAGTAAATAGTACTCCTGATACTCCGTAAAATGCACCAATAGAAAGGCTAAGCCCCCCTGCCTATCAAAATCCTGCATAAACTCCACCTGATGAGGATGTATATTGGAAAAGGGCAGGCTCTTTTTGCCGCATTCCTTGGCATCGAAGCAAATGGGAATCCCCCCCATGACTCCAATATAGTCCACGGTACTCTTCTGTTCAAAATAAGCCAGCTTAATGGTCCTCTTCTCCTGATCGATCTCGATTGGCTTGATGGGTGTAGGAATCTTTTGAATCAGCGCCAAACCTTCCTTACGATACTGCTCGTTGGTCATGTTCAGCACCTCCTCAAAGGCACTGCCTCGCAGTCCTCGGCTCGCCCAATAACTCACTGCGCAGCACCTCCTTCCGTTTCCTCTCTTTCAGCATTTACAGCCTCGTCCTCCACCGTCGACATATACAATTCCTCAATACCATTGTACACATTCCAGTCTCCCGGTGTCATTTCGCCCTCGATTCCGTAACCGGTAACCGATGCCTGGGTCATGAAAAACAGATTATACACCATCAGTTCTTCGTTCATATAGACATCCAGCTGCTGCGCTGCGAAGCGGATCTGCTCCTCATCGCTCGCCTCTGCCAGCAATTCCTGTCGCCCTACGACCTCTGCCGCTCTCATCAGCGTCATACGCTCTCTGCGCAAAGCAATATCGTAACTGCCGGCAGTCTTCATTTGCACCGTTAATCCGGAAGCCTCCAACTGCATTTTTACCGTTTCCGCTGCGCTGCTCAGCACAGGATCCTTTTCATCGTACAAAAGCCGTACTGTACTGCTGCCCACAGCCAGCATATTCATTGCCTTTTCTGCATCATAACCATAATTCTTGGTGGGCTCAGTTTTATACCAACTTCCGGGGCGCAGCAGCGTTTCCGTTACGATTCCCTTCCCCCAGTAGGCATCCCGCAGTACGCGCACTGCATCCACAGCCAGCGCCACCTTTTCTCGGTTCGAATACACCGAGCCAAAGTTTCCCTTTGTATTAAACTCCAAGTACACAGCCTCATAACTCTCAAAGGGATGGACTGTCAAATTTTTTTGATTCACATAACTGCCCCAGGTAAAATAATCCGTCTGCATCAAATTTGTCCGGGAGGTTTCAAAACACTGCTCCACAGCTGCTGTATCACGCACAAAATATACTTTCACATCTGCAACATAAGGACGCATTCCGAAATAATCTTCATATCGAACCAGCTGGAGTTCTCTCATGATTTCCAGCCCTGCATAGGCATAGGGCCCTGTTCCCACAGGCATCATGGGTTCTTTATGATCCTGCGGCACTACGGGAAAGATCAATCCTTCATCATTCGTACGGCCGGGGGCCGAAAACCTCAGAATCAGATCCCCTTCCTCGGTGGCTTCCACCTGCGCAATCCGCTTTACCACATCGCTGTACACATTCTCCGATGACTGCAGCATTTGAATGCTGTAAACCACATCTTGAGCTGTCAGTTGTTTTCCATTATGAAAGGTCACATCACTGCGTAGTTTGATGGTCAATTCATTGTGATCCGGTGACCAAGCTTTAGACGCTGCCAAACAAGGCAGCATGGTACCGTCTTCCTTTTGATTCATCAAAGGACTGTAGATCAACATCAACAGTTTTCCGGTGGCCTCGTCGGTCACTTCCCAGGGCAGCAGCGATTTAGGATTTTCAATGGCCAACTTGAACTCGCCTCCCACTGTGGGAGTTTGCATCTGTTGGCTCACTTCTTCCTGCCAAACCACTGCACTGCTTTCCTGCTGCGGCACGCTTTCTTCATTGGAAGCACTGCTTTGCTCCTCGTGCTGTTCTTCCTTTTTGAAGCCGCAGCCGGTCAAAAGGCTGATCAGTAATATGCCAACCAACAATCGGCACAGTATACCTTTTATCATTAAATCAAATCCTTTATTAATCTATCACACTGTTCATACAGCAGCCGGGTATCATGGCTGCCATCCAAAACCTCATTGGCCTGCTCCTGATAGGTGGCATCATCCCACTGACTGGCCACCCGTTTGCGGGCTTCCTCTTCAGAAAGGCCGCGTTCCTGCATCATTCGCTCCACTCGGATCTGAGGGGCTGCGTACACCACCCAAACGGTATCCACCATATCCTTCAGTTCCGATCGCAGCAGTTCAATGGCTTCCACCAAAACCACCTCTGCCTGCTGCTCCTCGATCCATTTTTGGATCTTACGACAGGTGTCCGGATGGGTCATGGCATTGAGCTTCTTCAGCTTTTCTCCATCAGCAAACACGATACTGCCGAGCTTTGGACGACTCAGCTGTCCGTCCACTAAAATCTCGCTGCCAAACTCCTCTGCCAGCTGATATTTCAATTCTTCTACCACTTCCCTGGCCGCCAGATCCGCATCGATCCGCGGGATCCGGTAGGCTTTTTCCAAATACTTGGCAGTGGTACTTTTGCCTGAGGCAATGGTACCCGTCAGGCCGATCACATATTTATTTGGCTTCATACCAATTCTCTCCTGTGTGAACATCGATAATCAGCGGCACCTTAAGCTGCATCGCGCCCTGCATCTCTTCTTCCAGAATGACGCGAACTCTTTCGGCCTCGGGCCGATATACCTCAATGAGCAGTTCATCGTGAACTTGTACGATCAGACGGCTCTTAAGCCCCTCATCCTTCATGCGCTGATATACACGGATCATGGCGATCTTGATGATGTCGGCGGCGCTGCCCTGAATGGGCATATTTTTTGCCACACGTTCACCAAAGGATCGCTGATTGAAGTTAGATGCCTTCAGCTCCTCAATGTTGCGGCGGCGGCCAAATAAGGTCTCGCCGTAGCCCTTTTCCTTGGCAGAGGCCACACAGCCATCCAAAAAGTCTTTAACACTGGGATACTGGGCAAAGTATTTTTCGATATAATCCGCCGCTTCCTTAGTGGTGATGCCCAGATCATCACTGAGGGAAAAGGCGCTCATACCATAAATAATACCAAAGTTAACTGCCTTGGCACTGCTGCGCTGCTCCGGTGTCACTTCATCGAAGGGAATATTCATCACCTGAGAAGCGGTCATGCGGTGAATGTCCGCACCGCTGTTATAGGCAGCGATCATCTTGTCATCGCCGGACATGTGAGCCAGTAGACGCAGTTCGATTTGAGAATAGTCCGCATCCATAAAGAAGTAGTCAGGGCCGCCGGGCACAAAGGCTTTTCGCAGCTGGCGCCCCAATTCCATGCGGATCGGAATGTTCTGCAGGTTTGGATCGGTACTGGACAGTCTTCCGGTGGCGGTCACCGCCTGTTTGAATTTGGAATGGATACGACCATTCACTACGAAACCCTTCAAACCTTCCACGTAGGTGGACTGCAGCTTGGTGAGCTGACGGTACATCAGCACCTTAGCCACAATAGGACTGTCCCATTTCAGTTTTTCCAGCACCTCTGCCGAGGTGGAATAACCGGATTTAGTCTTCTTGCCAGCCTTCAATCCCAATTTTTCAAACAGAATCACACCCAGCTGTTTCGGCGAGTTGATATTAAAGCTCTCTCCCGCCAGATCATAAACTTCCTGCTGGATCTTATCGATCTCGCCGGTCAAAAAGCTGCCGAAGGTCTCCAATACCGAAAGATCCACAGCAATACCCGCCAGCTCCATACTGGCCAGCACCTCCGCCAGCGGACGCTCGATCACATCGTACAGCACCTTCATGCCCTTCACATCCAGTTCCTGCATCATAGGCTTAGCTGCACGGCTCAAGATCCGGGTCACGTTTGTCATATAGTCAGCTCTCACGGCGGGCTCCACCTGTGACCAGCGCAGTTTCTTCACGCCGGTTCCCAAGATCTCCGCCTCAGAGGGAACATATTCATCTAAATAAATTGTTGCCAGTTCATCGGGCGCATAATCATCCTTGGAAGGATTCAGCAAATATGCTGCCAGCAGCGCGTCAATGACCTCGCCTTTCATTTCCACCTGACGTGCCTGCAGCTCCTTATAAAGCTTCTTCACGTCGAAGGTGATCTTGGTAACAGTTTCATCTTCCAGTAAATGGGCGATTACCGGAACGATCTCATTTAAAGATCCGTCCACATACCACTGATCCACCGCCATACCGCAGACATCATCTTCTTCACCACAAATTGCCACGGTTAACTGACCGGTATGATCTTTCAACTGGTTTGCCAGCTCTGTTACAGTTATGACAGTACCTGTCACTGCTGTTTTGATCGGTTCTGCATAGACCATATCGTCCAGCGATATTTGATCTAATGACATCTGATCCATGGATATCGGATCGCTTTCGATTTCAGCTGCAGCAGCTGTCGCAGCTTTTTCCACATCCAAAGCCGATTTTCCTGCCGCTGCTGTTTTAATTTGAGCTGCCTTCACCTTCGGCAACACCCTCTGCAGCAAGCTTTTGAGTTCGTATTCTTTAAGTCCCTCCACGAACTGCTGGGTCGCGAAGGTCTGCTCCGTCAATTTTCCGGCTTCGCCGGGCTCAGGACAATCGGTACAAATGGTAGCCAGCGTCAAACTCAGCCGAGCCTGCTCCTGAAACTCCTCCAGATTCTTGGCCGCCCGAGGAGGCTTCACTTCACCTACACTTGCAATAGCGTTTTCCACGGTACCAAAGGTCTGGATGATCTTGGCCGCCGTCTTTTCACCAATGGAAGGCACACCGGGAATATTATCGGAAGGATCGCCCATGAGGGCCTTCATCTGCAGATATCCGGCAGGCTCTACACCATATTTTTCCACCACATCGGCGATGTGGTATTCTTCCATTTCGGTGCCTCCCTTTTTAGTTTTAGGGATCAGCAGTTTAATATTTTCATCCACCAGCTGCAGCAGGTCGCGGTCACCGGACAAAATGGTAACTTCAGCGCCTTTTGCACTGTAAGTTTTACCAATGGTACCTAGCACATCGTCGGCCTCATATCCTTCTTTCGTAAGCATCACCACACCGGCTTTTTCCAGCACGTCCTGCAAAAGCGGAATCTGCTGACGCAGCTCTTCGGGCATGCCGGCGCGGGTACCCTTGTATTCGCTGTACATTTTGTGACGGAAGGTGGGTGTCTTCAAATCAAAGGCAATACCCAGATAGTCGGGCTTTTCCTGTTCAATAACCTTCCAAAGTATATTAAAAAATCCATGAAGGGCATTGGTATAAATGCCCTTGGAATTCGTAAGCAGGGGAACGCCGTAAAAGGCGCGGTTCGCGATGGAATGTCCATCCACCAGAAGGATCTTTTCGCTCATTCTTCAGCAGCTCCTTTCTTTTTTCCAAGGATGGGAACAAAGATCAACAAAAGGATCGGGAAAATAATGGCTGTCAGCAGGCCACCGCTGAGGGCCGCCTCATCCACTGCCATATTCAGCTTTTGACTCAGATCACTGTGCTGAATCGCATCCGACACAATGCCTGTGAGCCAGGGACCTACAGAGCAACCCACATCACCGCCCAAAGCCAGCAGGGCAAACAGTGCAGTGCCGCCGGTGGGAATGGCTTTAGCCGCCATCACCAAAGTTCCGGGCCACATCATGCTTACGGACAGGCCGCAAATACCACAACCGATCAGACCCAGCACCGGTGAAGGTGAAAATACAGTCAGCAGATAGCTGCCAATGCAGAGTACAGCAGATATGCTCAGGGCACGATCCATGCGCAGATCATCACCCTTGATTCCATAGAATACGCGTCCCAGACCCATGAGCAGCGCAAAGAAGCAAGGACCGGCAATATCGCCCAAAGTCTTGTTCAAGTTCAAACCCTTTTGAGCAAACAGCGAAGACCACTGGGACATGGCCAGTTCCGAAGCACCGGAGGCAATCATGACCATCACAGCTGCCCAGAACAGTTTCATGGACATCAGCTTCTTCATACCACCGTGCTCGTTTCCACTCTGCATAGCAGGCATGGGAACCTTTGCGAACAGGAATGCATCCACAGCCGGGAAGATCATCCAAAACAACATAATATAACGCCAGTGGGAACGGCCAAACAGCACCAGCATCAGCGTAGTAAGCAGTACAGCTCCCAGCTGCCCCCAGCAATAAAAGGAATGAAGAAAGGCCATGTTGGAGTTTCGATCATCGGTGGGCAATGAATCCACCAACGGGCTGGTAGTTGCCTCAATAATACCGGCACCGGTGGAATATACCACAGCCGCCATACACAAACCTAAAAATGTGTGATTGGGAAATAAAGTCGGGGCCAATGCAAGAAGACCATAACCGGTAAAGTTGCAAATGCTGCAGGTCACCATCAGGCTTCGGGTTTTAAAGCGGTCGGAGTACCGCGCCAAGAACAGATCGACTATGATCTGTACCACAAAGGTCAGCATGACCAATGACCCCAGCTGGGCATAGCTTACACCGTAGTCATCCTGAAAAATAATGAAAAATACTGGCGGTACATTCACCGTGATTGCCTGAATAATACTGCCTAAGTAACATGCTTTGCGTGTAGTTTGATATGTGTACATAAGAGCTCCTTTTAACTTGCTTTTCGCTTACTTGATTTGTTGATTTGTTGATTTGTAAAATTTCGCTATGATGCCATATTAAATCTATTATAATCAGTTTCCTCTAAAAAATCCACCACTTTATCAAGAACTTTCATTCCGAACTCTCATTCGAAACTGTAATCGAAACTATCGCCCGCTGGGCGCAAAAAGACTCTGCTTATTGCCTTGCCGGCTCTAAACAGAGTCTTTTTATACATCTCGATTTTAGAATTTCATCACAAACTTCGGAGCGGTCAAGTTTTCAAAAGCGCCCTCCACAGTTTTGATTTCAATTTTCAACTTACCGGACTTTTTCAGTGCATACAGCACTTCATAGGTGGCCAGTGTGGACGGCTTACAGGAGTCAGCTTCAAACAGCTCCTTAACTTTTCTATGCAGCTCCGTATAGGTTTTCGGTCCTTCCTCCAGTTCACGACAGATCACATCATAGGCACGCCCCCTCACTTCCGCAGTCAACTGGGCCACGCTCAGAGGCGAACTTTTATATGGATAAGTCGTCCAATGATCCGCATACACCATGCCATAAGCACAGGGCATCAAGGGCATCGGCTCACCGGCATCCTCCGGCATGGCAATCGCAGCACTGGCCAAATAGGCACCATGGTCAGCAAAGGCTACATTCATGGGCATATTAAATCTGGACCAGGCAATACCTTCTGGCTCGGTCAACGACAACATCAAGCCAACAATCTCACTGGGCATTTCACAAAAGGCTTCCCCCATGGCCTTTGCCATGTTTTTTCCGTTATCCATGTGTCTTGCGATCAGCTGGCACATCACATCACTCATATGCACACCACTGCCATCGGGTAGTACCGGATATCCTTTTCGAACGATCTCCAGCTTCGAATCCATATCGTAACCTTCCTGCAGCAGCTGCCAGGCCATCTGATTGAATTCCTCCATACGATGAGCCATGCAACCCACCGAACCATTGGCTACATAAGCCTCAGTAGGCTCACCGTTTTGACATCGTACGAAGGGATGAGCCCAACTATCACCGCCCCCACTGTTTGAACGACTGTGAATGATCCCGATGGTTCCGGGTAGATTAGCTGCCTCTGTATTTTCTTCCAATCGCTTCACATCTCCGGTGAGCTTGGCATAATACAGTTTTCCTTCATGAATGGTGGCAATACCGGTGTAATAGCCACCCGCTAAACCTTCCTGCTTTCGCAGCATCTCCAGCAAAATGGGAGCTGCCGGTTTATTTCCCACATAACCTGCAATATTACACATACTCTATTCCTCGCAATCAGTCTTCATAATAATGAAGGATCAGTTCAAAAGCGACCTTCAGGCCGGGCAGCAAACTATCAATTTCCACAAACTCTTCTCGGGTATGGGCGCCCTGTCCCAGAATACATCCGGTACAAGCCGCCGGAATGCCAGCCGCAAGAGGAATATTACAATCAGTAGAAGCCTTTGAAACTGTCGGCTGCCAGCCAAAGTATCTTGAAATAGCCGCCGTCATCCTTGCCGCCATGGCGGCCTGAACTTCTTCATCCACTTTACCGGAGCAAGGACGTTCTCCCACAACCGTAACATTCACTTCAATACCTTTAGCCCGATATGCTTCTACGATCGCATTGAACTTTTCTTCCATGATCTCAATGGATTCCTTCTCATCGGAACGGAACTCGTACAGCATCTCCGCCTGCTGGGCGATGGTGTTCACCGAAGTTCCGCCGCTGATGGTTCCCACATTATAAGTGGTAGTTCCCTTTTCAGGCACTTGAATCTGATACAGATCCTGAATCATGGCGGACAAATAAGCAATGGCATTTTTATTGCCAAAGTCAGAAAATGAATGACCGCCCTCAGTCTTCACTTCTACTTTAAAACGCTTAGAACCCACAGCACCATTGATCAAAGAATGTGCGGTGCAGTCAAAGGAAATAAACTCCTTCATACGATGCCCAAAGTCTTTAACAAGCTGCCGAGAACCCTTCAGATTGCCCAACCCTTCCTCCCCTGAGTTGGCCACCAGCAGCATGCCGCAGTCTTCCGGCAAGATCTTGTTTTCTGCAATATATTTAGCCGCCATCAGCAGCATCACTAAATTGGCAGTATCATCTCCTACGCCGGGGCATTTGATCAGCCCGTTCTCCACCACCAGCGGCAGCGGCTCCAAATCACCAAACACCACATCACTGTGAGCTGCAAACACCACTAAAGAATTTTTTTCGGTCACGCCCACCGGATAGATCACATTCAGCGCCTCATCGATGTACACACCTTCTGCGCCCTGAGCCTCCAGCCAATTTTTAATAAATTCTGCCCGCTTTTCCTCCTGATTGGACGGTGCCGGAATCTGCGCCAGCTCCACCAGAAGCTCAAAAGCTTCATCTTTATGGGCTTCAATATATTTCAAAATCCTGTCATTCAAAATCATAACTCAAATCCTCTTTAGCATTCGTACATATCATATCGTTTCAGCAGGTCTTTGGCGATCTGATACAACAGCTTAACAACTGCCTGCTTGATCTCCAGCGTGGGCATGGGATCCCCCTTACGCTTACTGTAATACCCATCGGCTTCGTAGGTAAAGTAGCCCTTAAAGCCGGAATCGATGATACCGCGCATGAGTTCATCATAGTTCACCGTACCGGTGTAAGGAGCCTGATGCTGATCTCTCTGCCCATTATTATCATGAATGTGAAGAGCCTTCAGGTTATCCCCCAGTTCCACAAGACTGTCGTGCAGATCCAGCCCCTGAATATTGCTGTGGCCGATATCCCAACAAGCACCGAAACGAGGATGATCAATATAAGCCAGCATGGCATTCATCTCGGTTGCGGTCATGGGGAAATACTTGCCTTTCATGTTGGCTTCACAGCTGTTTTCCAACAGGATCATCACATCGTATTTTTCCAGATCCGGGATGATCGTCTCAAAAAATTCTTTATTGAATTTAAAATATGCTTCCTGAGCCGACGGATAGGGATAGTCGAAAGAATGACTAGGATGAATGACCATTCTCTTGATTCCTAAAATATTACAGGCCACGATGCTGCGACGCAGTGCCTCACGGCCGCGTTCGTGATCGGCATTTGCATCCATAGGATTGTAATCTGGGGCATGAGCCTGTACAAAAGTGTAGCCCAGTTCATCGGCGGCTTTTTTCGCCTCGCGAATCAACTCCTCCCAGCCTTCTTCCATGAAGGGATCCCCCGGTCTGTGGGCATGATAAAAACTGTAATCCAAAAAGCGGAAGCCGGAACCCTCGTAGGCTCTTACTGCTTCGGCGGGACTATTCACATACGGAAACATTTCTCCAATGGTGGTTGCGATCTTCATTGTGTTTCTCCTTTTTTTGTTTAATTATACTTAACGGACTGCACGCCGGATGATCTCATCCTGCACATCCTCTGCCAAGGTGACAAAGGCGGCGCTGTATCCGCAGACTCTTACTAAAAGATTTTTATGTTTTTCTGGATCCTTCTTAGCAGCCAGCAGTAGTTCCTGCTCAATTAAGTTGAACTGCATGGAAGAACCCTCTACATCCAAGAAAGCCAAAATGACTGCTGTCAAGATCTGCTTATTTTTCTCATTATTTTCCATTTGCGGCAGAGTGATTTCAGTAATGAAGGAATCGGCATAACGGGTAAAATCGATATCCCGCAGGCTATGGATAATATCGAGCGGACTTTCCGTTTCAATAAATTCGCTGGGCGATACACCTCTGGAAAGAGCAAAACCTGCCAGCCTGCCATCGGGAGTTGCCCCCAGTTTCTGCCCCAAATGACGGTAGATCTCATGCGGATAGAATGCCGGCAGATATTTCCCGCCGCGGGCATTGACCTGTCCTGCAATCTTAGATATATCCTCTAACACCTTTGCTGAAAAGATATTCACTGTGGCATCGTTGGTGCCGTGTTTTGGAATCCTCCGTATGATATATTGCCGCAGCGGCTCCTGCCCATTGAAATTTTGTTCCAGAATATTCAGAAATTCCGGTATGGTAACACGTTTTTCCTCAAATACCAACTGCTTTATACTGTATAGGGAATCGATCATGGTCGCTGTTCCTACCAACGAAAGGGCTGTCGTACTATATTTCGCTCCCCCCTCTGTGGCATCTTTTCCTGTTTTCAACGGTCCAGTCAAGGAAGAAGAATACAAAGGCAGCGGATCATATTCGCACCAGTAGGCTTCATATTTATTTTTTAAAGTCACGATTCGCTCATAATAGGTCTTCGCCTCTTCCAAAAATCCCTCATAGAATTCTTCAAAAGATGCTACATCCCCCTGAGTTCGCATCGACTCTATGACGATCCTCGGCATGCTGATCCAGGTATCCGCTCTGGTGCAAACCTCCGTATTGGTCAAAGTCACTTCGTGACAGCCACAACCCACATAAAGTCTGGCATCTTCAATATCGTATCCTTGCTTTACCCGGGCCGGAATCAAAACATCATCATTATGCATCATCACACAGGGCAGTTTAGCTAGCTGGACCTCCATGATCTTCTCCAAATATTCTTTGGGATGCTTTTTGGAAATGCGGCAATTGATCTTTGTGCCCACAGAACGCACTTCGATAATTGCTTGCAAGATCATTTTAGTCAGTTCATTATAAATGATATTGCCTTCTGCATCGCAGCCGCCCAGTTCGATGGTGGTAGATGTCTCATGATAAGCATTCGCGAAATCAAACCGAATATCGGTATACACTAAGAGATCACGGATCAATTGCTTGGTCTTCTCCGGTGTAATACGCCCTGCCGCCAGATCTGCTTCATAGTAAGGATACAACAATCGATCCAATTGCGCAAAACTGCTGATACCAATACCTTCAATCGAAGATACACACTCTCGATAAAAGAAGATCATATTCAGCGCTTCATAAAAAGTACGGGGCGGATTCGCCGGAATCTGCTGCGCAGCCGCGGCAATCGTTTCATAATGTAATTTTTCCTCTTCATCGCTTGCCTTGGCCGCAAGTCTGGCAGCTTCCGCCGAAAATCGCTGCGCCAGCAGCAAAAGGGCTCGATTGCTTCGGATCACATTTCTATAAAAGTCCTGTTTTCGTTCATCGGTACATGTGACAAGTTTTTTCTCAGCTTCAGCGATGATTCCGTTGATGCCCAGTTTCAGAATGCGATCGTAACCGGCCACATGATGGTCAAAACTAACCGGATTTTCAGATCCGTACAAAAAACCCTCTTCACGGTCCTTTTGTGATTCATTTAGATACGGCTGAATCCACAGAGGCGCTGTCACATTGTGCATATAGGAACCGACTTCCGATTGAAGGCCGCCCCAGGTATAGCGTCCACGTCCGGAAGACATTTCAAAAAAGAATGGCGTATGACGAAACAGTTTCACCGGGCAGGCCGTACAAAGATACTCATGCATCCGGCTCTTCTTTGCATAAGAAGACGCCTCAGGACACTCTGCCAGCACAGCTTTCAGACCTTTCAGCAGTTGATCCTTGGCGGGATCATACGATGCATAATATGTTTCCAGTTCTTCCTGCAGATATTTCGTATGTAAATTCATATCCATATCGCTTTTTCCCCTTTTTACGCCTTTCTGACTAAAACCTGTGTCATGGATTGAATCTCGCAGATCCACTCTTCCACTACTTGATTCTCAGGAAATGTCATATCACCTAAACTATATTCTCGATCCAACATTTTGGCTTTACTGCTTCCCAAAGGATGATAGGGTTCAATGTTGATCTCCATCACATTTTGCAAATGGTTCGCAGTTTCAGCAATTCCTGCAAAATGATCTTTCGTGTCGTTAATGCTAGGGATGATAGGACAGCGCAGAATTATTTTCGCTCCCCTTTGATCCAATTTTTTCAAATTATCCAAAATCTTCTCATTGGAAACACCGGTACACTGTTTATGCAGATCCGTTTCGGTAACCTTATAGTCAAATAAAAAGATATCCACCAGATCGATCAGCTTTTCGTAGTTTTCCCAGGGTGCATAACCGCAGGTCTCCATACAGGTATGCAGGCCCGCTTTTTTCGCTTTCTCTAACAACGCCTGCGTGAAATCCATTTGTATCATGGGTTCTCCTCCGGAAAGCGTCATTCCACCTCCTGAAGTTCTGTAGAATATTTCGTCTTTCATTACTTCATCGATGGCCGCTTCCACCGTAATACTGTAACCTACCTGTTCTAAAGCACCTGTAATACAGTGTTGTGCACATTTTCCACAACGGATACAATTAGACCGCTCAAATATATGATTTTGATTTTCAAAATTATGGCCACTTCGTTCGCAGACCGAAGCGCAGGTTCCACAAAGGGTACATTTTCTTGTATCGAAAAAAATTTCCGGATACCCAGCTTTAGATTCCGGATTGTGACACCACAGACAATTCAAAGGACAGCCCTTCAAGAAGATCGTAGTTCGAATGCCAGGGCCGTCGTTGATACAAAACTTTTGAATATTAAAAATGGTTCCTTTCATATTAAATAACCATCCTTATTTCTACTAAAATACACGTACACTTAGTTGTTTTCAATATAACATTTATACGGAGTGGTGTCAATGAACGCAGGGGATCTTTTTAGGCAACGGAATACCTGCTTATTTTGCATATAACAAAAAGAGCACTCATCACTGAGTGCTCTTTACTTTTTAGTGCAGGTGAAGGGACTCGAACCCCCACGAGGTCACCCCCGGCAGATTTTGAGTCTGCTGCGTCTGCCTATTCCGCCACACCTGCTCATCTAAAAGCGAATATAACTATACCACACTGTACTTATAATGTCAAGCACTTTTTTCAATTTTTTCTTTTTCTTCTAACTTGCAACCCTTCTGCCAGTAAGATATAATGTAAATAATTATATCAAAATGTCGAAACCAGTGCAGATTACCCTTCTCGGTACGCTGCAACATTACTCTCAAGAATGGAGAATCCACTATGCAGCATCATTTCGTCATCAATCCAGCCGCCGGTCAAGGCCACGCCGCTGAATACATTCCCAAAATCAAAGCTTATTTTGATGGAAAGAACGATCATTATACCATTTATGCCACCACCGGTGTTCGGGATGCGGCCAACTATGTTCGTAAAACCGCCCAATCCACCACTGAAGAACTGCGCTTTTATGCCTGTGGCGGTGACGGTACGCTGTCGGAAGTGGTAAGCGGCTGCATGGGTTTCAATCACGTATCCGTTGGTGTGATCCCCGCCGGCACCGGAAACGACTTCGTTCGCAGTTTTGATCATCCGGATTCCTTCCTCGATGTGGCAGCTCAAGTAGCCGGGCATTCCGAACCCATCGATGTGATCCAGATCAACGATCACTATTCCATCAACATGGCCAACATCGGTTTCGACTGCGATGCCGCTGCAGCTGCTTCCAAACTGAAAACTAAGCCGCTCATCAAAGGTCCCATGGCCTATGTGGGTGGTTTGATCCAGGAGTTTTGTAAGAAAATGGGCTATCATCTTACCTTCACCATCGATGGCACCGAAACTTTTGAAGGTGAATACCTTCTCTGTACCGTAGCCAACGGCAGTTTCTGCGGTGGTGGCTGGCACTCCTCGCCTCGCGCCCACATGAACGATGGCTTGCTGGAACTTGCTATTGTAAAAAAACTTCCCCGACGCAAGCTGCTGCCCATTATTCCCTCCTATCATTCCGGCAAATATCTGGATAAACATATTCAAACCGGCGTTGTCACCTATCGCCAGTGCAAATCTTTGCAGATCGTTGCGGCCCGGCCGCAAAATGTCAGCATCGATGGTGAGATTGTTCCTTTCACTGTGTTGGCGATCCAAAATCTGCCCGCTGCTTTGCGTGTGATCATTCCAGCCGGTACTAACTTCAAAAATCCGTGATCTACTTTCTAACCAAATACATAAACTTGGGCTGTTGCTCCACAGATTCCTCATCGGTGAAGCGACAGCCCATTCATTTTTATTTTCTATTTTCGGCGCATTTGCCACTGCACTGCTTCGCATACGGACAACCAATACAGGTCTGCCCGCGCTTTTTAGCACGCACCAGATAACCGACGATCGCAGCCGCAATCATAAGTAAAATTATAATAATAATTACAGTATCCATAAGTAACCCCTATTTTCTATTTTTATGCTGCTAACTTATGTTCCTCTTTCAGTTTCTGACCATTCTTCTTGATCAACATAGCCACGGTCACAATCATGGCCAGTACTGCCAGCAGACCACCGATCGCAGCACCCACATTCAAAGCCGCAGGATCCATGATCAAAGTACCAATGGTATACACCAGATAAGAAACGGTGTAACCAACACCCAGCTGCAGGCCAATGCCGCCCCACAGCCATTTACCACTCTTCATCTCTGCATTCATAGCACCGATGGCCGCAAAGCAAGGAGGAGTATACAAGTTGAACATCAAGTAGGCCAATGCTGCTGCCTTGGTGATCGCCATAATACCGGCAACCTCCGCACCGGCACCCTCAAGCAGAGCCAGTTCTTCGGTATCGATCAAGTTATCCAAACCAACAAAACATACAGCCAAAGTACCTACTACATTTTCCTTTGCAATGAAGCCGGTAATGGCTGCGGCAGCCAGCTGCCAAGACAGGACGCCCACAATGGGTACCAGCACATAGGCAAAGGGAGACGCAATGCTTGCAAGAATGGACTGATTGGCTGTTTCAGCTACGGCAAAGCTCCAGGTGAAGGTCTGCATTAACTGAACTGCCATGTTGCACAGCAAAATGATGGTGGCAGCTTTTACAATGTAGGCCCCGCCACGGCTGCACATGGACTTAAAAGCGCCCCAGAAGGAAGGAATCTTATATTCCGGAAGTTCAATAATAAAGAAAGATTTTCTGGCTTTATAACCGGCTACCTTATTCACCAACAGAGCTCCCAGGAAGATCAAAGCAATACCGGACAGATACATTACTGTGCTCACCCAACCGGCATCGTTGAAAAACGCACCGGCAAACAAAGCGATCACCGGGATCTTTGCGCCGCAGGGTACGAAGGGTGCCAGCATAGCGGTCGCTCTTCTCTCTCGCTCATTTCGAATGGTACGGCTTGCCATAATACCGGGCACCGCACAGCCGATGGTGATAACAAAGGGAATGACCGATCTGCCGGACAGACCAACTCTTTTAAATATGGGATCCAGTACCACAGCCACACGGGACATATAGCCGCAGTCTTCCAGAAGAGCAATCAGGAAGTACATTACCATAACCAGAGGTAGAAAGCCTACCCCAGCCACCACACCACCAATCACGCCATCTACCAGAACGGCTGAAACAAGGGGATTCGCCTCTGCAAAGAATT
>JAZQUJ010000130.1:0-12542 GCA_045631245.1 Bianqueaceae bacterium | reverse complement strand
CCGCTTTGGCCTCCGACTTCCTTCCCTTCTATAGTGGTCGTGTGACACTGCATGTGACCGCGGAGCAGTATGCTCCCTATGTGGATCCGGCTGCCGACAAAGTATTGCTGCAGATTTCCGACTATGATGCACCCTTGGTTTCCGTACAGGCAGGCAATTGCAAAACGCCTCTTCCTTGGGAGCCTTATACGGTAG
Organism: Bianqueaceae bacterium; assembly: GCA_045631245.1. GTDB lineage: Bacteria > Bacillota > Clostridia > Lachnospirales > Bianqueaceae > CALWPV01. The sequence goes on along the minus strand of JAZQUJ010000130.1, from coordinate 12,347 downwards.
ATGTGACTTCTGCTGTTCGTAATGTCGAGACTCTGCATATCACTTTGGTCAACAGCCGTCGTAATTCCTTTGGTCCGCTTCACATTGTACCTACACTGCGCCCCTCCTATGGTCCACCCAGCTTTTTGACCACCGGCAGTCGGTGGAGTGATGAGTACTCACTAATTCCTTCACAGGTAGGTCCACTGAAGTTTTTGAATTGCTGATATCATTATAATCATTTATGACATTGTAATAAAAAAACCTCCATGATATAGTATAGACAATACATTATCATGGAGGTTTTGCTATGCATTTAACACATAAAAATTTAACCATTCGAAATGCTACCGCCGCCGACTGTCCTCAGCTGGCTGCCTGGTGGAATGACGGTGCCGTTATGGCTCACGCCGGGTTCCCTAATGGACTGGGAACCACCGCCGAAGCCATCGCTGAAAAAATAGCCACTGATACCGATGATACCACCCGCCGGTTGGTGATCGAACTTGACGGACAGCTCATTGGTGAGACAAACTATCGAAACATCGGTGACGGCTGCGCTGAAATTGGTATCAAGATCTGTGACTTCTCCCGTCAGGAAAAAGGTCTGGGTCGCATCCTGCTCAGTATGCTGATCAACGAACTTTTCCGCCTCGGTTATCGAAAAATCTTACTGGATACTAACCTAAAAAATACCCGCGCCCAACACGTTTATGAACTTCTTGGATTCCATAAAGTCCGTGTTAATGTTGATTCCTGGAAAAATCAACTGGGAGAATTGCAGTCTTCGGTCGATTACGAACTGATTCCGGAATGGTTTCAGGATTTTTCAGTGTAATTGAAAGATCTCTTCATATTTCTCTCGTGCTTTTCCAGATACACCTTCTCTACCTCTTCAGGCTTTATATCATAGCAAAGCAGAACATCGTTTAAATACATCATCACGTCACAGACTTCTTCGATGAAATGTTTTCTGGTTTCCTCGTCATCTAAAATCGCATCATCGCCCTTCTTTTTGATGATGTCGGCCACTTCACCAGCTTCGATCATCATCCAAAGAAGCTTTGTTTTTCCCTTTTCCGGCGACAATCCGCCCCATTTTTCGAAGTATTTTTCTTGTAGTTCCTTCTGGATCTGCTGCATTTTATTTAAATCAAACTGACTCATTTTTTTCCACCTCGCTCATAATTTCTTCTATGGCCTGCTCCCAATAACGATCCGGCATATCAGGCCAAATGTAATCTCCGGTATTTTCTTTACACAGCGCCATCGCTCTATGCAGAACCTTTTTCAGGTACACAATTAGAACCTCTGCCTTACCTGCCTGTTTTACACGCTGAACAAGCTTCAGCATCATGGCACGATTACTTTCAATATCATATTCACCGGTTCGAAGCATGTGCTCTGTCACTCTCATCCATCCAGGCGCTCTTTCCCTTAATCCTGATTCATCAAATTCAGCAATAGTACGATCCACATCATAATCCAGATCGACAAATTCTTCTCGCCAAGTTCCATTTTCACCATACAGGATCACAAACTGTGCCTTACCGCCACTATGGATCGAAGTCCCCACTGCTCCAGGATTGATAACCTTCTTTCCATCATATTCATAAACTTCTCTTACATGGGTGTGACCACAAAAGATTATCTGAGAGGTTTCCGCTTCCATAAGTGCCTTTGTTGCTTCCGTCCCGGAAGTCATCTTTCCGTTGGAATCAATGGTTGAGCCGTGGCAAATGGTCAGCCCTGGCAGTTCATCAAACTGAATACGTTGAACATGGGATAGAGAATCAAAAAACTGCAGATCTTTTTCTGTCAGATTATGATAAGCATAATACAAAAAACCTGTTTCTGAATCATATTCTTTCCAATTATTATCACCGATCTTCCATTCCCGAAGCCAATAATCCTCTTTATTACCTTTCACAAAGTAACAGTCATATTGTTTCTTCAGTTCATATAAACGATTCATCGTTTTCTGCGGATAGGCCATTTCACCGACATAATCTCCCAAAAACAGAAAGGCAGTGACACCTTGGTTGAGCGCATATTGCAGGCACGCCTCCAATGCATGAGAATTGCTATGAATATCCGATAATATCGCTACGTTCATTTTGTATCCTTTCGAACTTGATTTTTCCACATTATACCGCACAATCTCACTCTTCGCAATTTTTTCTTGACTTTTTCAGGAAACAGTGTTATTTTGGAATACTTATCTTTTATAATGATAGGAGGCCAATAAAATGATTGGACTGAAAAGAAACACAGTGAAACTCGAAATGCATCAACCGGAATGGGATGTAAAAGCCGCTGAAACCATCACCATGTTAAAAGAAGTTCTTGGCTCTGTAGCCGTAGACATTCAGCACATCGGCAGCACTTCCATTCAAACTATCCACGCCAAACCGATCCTGGATCTGGTTATTGGAGTAAACGATCTGGAAGATATCAAAGCTTGCATTCCTGCACTTGCAGAAAAACAAGTGATCTTCCGCGGTCAGGATCATCCCGAACAGCTTCTTTTTGCTATGGGTGATTTTGAACAGGATACCCGCACCCATCACATCCATGTTACTGTTTACGGCTCTACCCCTTGGCAAAATTACGTAAATTTCCGCGATTACTTAAATGCCTTTCCTGAAAAGGCAAAGGAATATGACGATCTGAAACTTTCCTCTCAGCAACAATTCGCTAACGACCGCGGCGCTTACACCGCCAGTAAAAATGCCCTGATCGACCGCTTCAACCATGAAGCAAAAGTTTGGGTGGATAACCAATAACCTGAAAAAGCTGACTCTCATCACGAAAGTCAGCTTTACTTGTTCTCGTTCATAATCACATTTCGACTGAAGAACCGAAGGTTCTTCCTAAAGTTCACTGTAAGTGAACTTTTTCCCACTCTTTCTCTTTAAACCCTACCAGTACGAAGTCCTCGCCAATGAGCAGCGGCCGCTTCACCAGCATACCATCAGTAGCCAGCAGCTCGATCATCTCCTCATCGCTCATATTCGGCAGCTTGTTCTTAAGTTCCATGGACTTATAAAGCAAGCCGCTGGTATTAAAGAACTTCTTCAACGGAAGACCACTCATTGCATGCCACGCCTTCAGTTCCTCCGCAGAAGGATTTTCCACCTTAATATCGCGCAGTTCAAATTCGATTTGATTCTCTTCCAGCCACTTCTTAGCTTTCATACAGGTAGTACACTTCGGATAACAAATAAATTTAACCATCATATTCCTCCAATACTCTTCTACAGCTCCTCACATAACCATTCAACTTCTCTGGAACATGTTTTTCCAGCCAAAGTAAAGTCTGCTGCAGCATCACCAGTTCCTGCCCTTCCTGTAAGGCATCCCCCACCGATTTTCGATGCATCTTGCAAATATCACGGTAGCACTCTTGCCCACGGATAAAATGCTTCATATTGGCAACCCACAACTTCAGCACGTGCACCACCGGATCATTCTTAAGATCCGATTTCGCCACCGATGCTACATGGGGCTCCGCTGCACAATTCACATCCACAATCAAAAAGGGATTCTCCTCCGACAGCGCACAGGAAACCACGTACTGCTCCGGCGCCAAACTGGGCGCATAATCCGAAAACAGCACCTTATACTTCTCCGCCAGCACTTGAGGCACACTAAGCAGAAATCTACCATTATCATACCCGGAAACGTCAAGCTTGATGTCAATATCCGAATACGGATCCGCCGTCCCTTTCACAATGCTTCCATAAAGGCTAACGCTTCGCACCTCCGGCCGCTGGCCGAAAAGATCTTTAAGCTCTTGAGCCAGAGTGATTGCATCCATAAAGCACCTTACTTAATCTGCTCGAAGGTTGCCAGCCACTCGCGCTTCAGCAGTTCGTGACCCATGGGAGTGGGATGAACGCCGTCACCCAGCCAGTAGGTATTTTCAGCTTTCTCGGTTGCTGCATCCAGCTTATCCTGCAGGGAAATAAAGGGCAGACCAAACTTTTCAGCTACTTTCTTCGCACGCTCGGCACGCTTTTTCACTTCTGCATTGAACTCGTTCCACTTATCGGGATACTCTTCGGTGTTCTCAGTAGCAGCAGCTCTCAGGCAGAAGGGCTCCATGATCATGATCTTTACTTCCGGCAGAGCCTCTTTGATCTCCTCGATCAGCATGGTATAGATCTTTTCGAACTTATCTGCGTCTACGCCGTTGTGACCGCCAAACTCGTGCCATACATCGTTAACACCGATCAGAAAGCTAATGTAATCAGGTTTCAGATTGATGATGTCTGCTTTAATGCGAGCATACAGATCCACAATGCGGTTGCCGCTGATACCCTTGTTAATAAAGGTATACTCACCGGGATTTTCGAAGCCCAACTGTGCCTTAACCAACAGCGGATAACCGGTACCGGTGCCCTCCAGCTGTTCTCTGTTTCTGCCGCAATCGGTAATAGAATCGCCTTGAAATAAAATTGTTTTCATAGTAGTTACTCCTCGTTTTGAATATCATAATAAGCCTTATGCTTTAAATCACAGTGTAAAAATGCAAAATGTTCAAATCCTCCGGCATCGCCAGTCCGTGGGAGCCAAGGCCGCCGTCGATCTCGTGGCAGCCATGATCCGGTGCAAAACCCAGAAGGGTTTGATGGTCTGCCCAATGAGTTTTGATAGTCTCAGCGATCCGGTTAAATACACGGATGTTCTTCTGAAGTACCTGTAAGGAAGCTTCGCCCTCCGGCGCATTGCGATGCATGGTACTATCGTAATCTGCGTTATACAACAGTATGAAGTCGTATTTATCTTCTTCGATCAGCTGCAGGGCCTTTTCCGTGCATTCATCCACGGTGGGATAAATATAGTAATCCATAGACCGCTCTAAAAAGATCATGGAAAGACTGTCGTCTTCGGTGGATACGATGGCCGGTTTCTTTCCGGCTCGGATTAGCGCATCAAACAATGTATCGATCTTGATGACCGGCTTTTCATAAGCCTGAATTCCGTGCACCTCCGGCATAGCTCCCGTATACATGGTTCCAAAACAAACCGGAGTCACACTGGGCATTACCGACTGCAGCGGCAAGGTCAGCTTGATCTGATCCTGCAGGGGCAGGTAATACTCGGTATATTTTTGATATAACCACATAGCAACTGCATCCGGGTTATACATGAAGATTCGGTCCACTTTTCCGTCTTTGGCAGTTTTCTCCACTAAACGATCCAGCGCCCCAATAGAAGCCTCCGCCTGCTGCGGGGGTTCGATCCCCATTGCTTTAGCTAAAGAAGCTGCTACTCCGGTCAACATAATTGAATTCAAGGTTTTAGCACTCATCTTTTGTCTCCTTACACTTTCTTATACATCCATTTACTGCCGCAATATCTTACTAAGCCTGTGATCACACGAAATACCAGCGAGATCGTATTCGCCAAGAAGATACCCAGCACGCCAAAATTCCAGTGGAAACACATGAAGTATGTCAGCGGCAGGCGAATACCCCATACCGCAATCAATGTTGTAATCATAACATATTTCACATCACCGCCCGCACGAAGCTGCGGATCAATGGCATTGATGGACATACCCGTAGTATTCATGAAAATCAAGATCCATATCAGCCGTGCGCTCTCCGCAATCGTAGCCGGATCATCCGAATAAATACTGCTTATGGGAGTTCCAAACGCATATGCCAAAAGTCCCAGCACAATACTGATCCCAATACCCAGTGCCCAGATCGTCCATCCAGCCTTCTTCGCGCCTTTATAATTCTTTCGTCCCAGCAGATGCCCCACTGCTGATGTGGCAATCGTAGACCCGATGCCCTGAGGCAAGCTGGTAAATGTATTCACCGTATTAATGATCTGGTACACGCCGCTCTCAAAGGTCCCCAACGAGATCGCCATGCTATTGCCCATCATGTATCCCAGCTGCACAAACACGCTCTCAAAACTAACCGGTACACCGATCCTCAAAATTCGGCCACAGATCGATCGATTCGGTCGCAGCATATTGCGCACACTCAGCACGAAACGCCGCCGATCCCGCATCAATGTAATGAACAAAATTGCTGTACCAGTCACGCGGCACACCACAATGGCAATACCTGCACCAATTTCATTCAGCTGCAAGCAGCTAATCGTGATCCAGGCAACCAACAACTGACACAGGTTCATCACGATCGCAGTGATCATCGGCATTCGACTGTTGCCAAGACCGCGGCATACGCCGCTGAAAACACCATGCAAAACGAGAAATGGAAGACTCGTCATGATGACTCTGAAGTATCCCACTGCCTCTCCAAACAAACTTGCTTCCGCCGTAGGCATTAGCAAACGCAGTATCGGACTCGCAAATATAATACACATGATCATCAAAAAAATCGTGGAAGCCGCGCTCATAAAGGTCGATTGTTCAATACTTTCTGCCGCTTCCTGATTCTCTCCGGCACCAATCTGTCTGGCTACCAAAATACTGGTTCCCGTGGTCACCATAGAAAAGAATGCCGAAACCACCGTCATAATACTGTTAGCCATACCAATGGCCGCCAACGCACTGGAACTGATGGTACTGATGATCTGCGAGATCGCCAGACCAATAAATATAGTCAAACTGTTTTCCATGATGACCGGTAAAACAAATCTCATGGTCAAGCTTTCATCTAAGTCTCTAATCTTTGGAAATTGAAACATGAATTTTCCTTCTTTCGTAATATCTGAAAGATCAGACGAATTTGAAACAAGTATATGCGTTATACTCAAGAAAGTCAATGAAAAGGTGTGAAGTTTTCAATCACATATATTCTTGACACCACTATTTCCTCATTATATAATGTTCAAAAAATATTTGGAGGTCACTATGCCACAGAAACATAATATTCCCGAAGAAGTTATTAACGCCTTTCATATGATGTGGGACACATTTCCGGAACACGCCCGCTTGATCCATAAAGATAGAACCGTTCTTGCCGTTAACAAAGCTGCGGAAGAACTTGGTATGACTGTTGGCACTCCCTGCTATGCCTTTGCACCCAATCGCTCCCACAGTATCTGCCTTGCCAATCAGGCACTAAAGGAAAATGTCGGCAAATACCGCGTTGCCGCCGTTGCTCCTCGCATGGCTTTTTGGATTCCCGTTGCCGGCGTACCGGATGTATATGTACATTCTTTTCTGCCGCTGCCGGACAATAACGATACACCAAACTCATAATACAAAAATCCAAGACTCCTAGGATCTGAGAGTCTTGGATTTTTCATTTTTAAACTATTCACTGGCCTGAAACCTCTTTAATGGCATCCACCATCTGCTGATATCCGGTACAACGACACAGATTTCCCGACATGCCGCGACGGATCTCTTCTTCATTTGGCTTTGGATTATGATCCAACAAGTTCTTTACCGACATGATCATACCCGGACTGCAAAAACCACACTGGATCGCACCATGCCGAATAAAAGCTTCCTGGATCTCATGCATCTGCCCATTCTTTTCTAATCCTTCAATGGTTAAAATATCTTTTCCATCTGCTAATACCGCCAAATACAAGCATGAATTTACACTATTTCCATTTACAATTACTGTACAGGCTCCGCAATCGCCTTCACCGCAGCCTTCTTTTGTTCCTGTCAGCCGAAGTTCTTCACGCAGGAAACGAAGGAGTGTCATGCTATCTTCGATTTCTCTGGTTACGTTCTCTCCATTAACCGTACATGTGATCTTGGTCATGCTTCTTCCTCCTCTGCGATCTGATATACTAAGCTTTCCAGCATGTTCTGTGCCACCATACGACGATATTCCGCTGTAGCCCAGCGATCATCAATGGGAGAAATCTCAGTTAAAAGAATTTCCTTTGCCTTTTCAAGGGCCTCATCGGATACTTCACCAATAAGTGCCTCAGCCGTAGCCAGGCAGAGCCTGGGTGTTGGAGCACAAGCTCCGGCCGCAATAAACAGCTCGGTAATACGACCATTTTCTGCTTTACCGGATACAGCCATATTGACCGATGACACCGCCAGGGCATTTCTCTTACCTACCTTTATAAAATCAGACACATTTTTTTTCTTAGGCAAAACAATTTCCGTTACGATCTCATCCGGCAACAAAATCGTCTTCTTAGGAGCAAGAAACATTTCATGAATAGGGAACTCTCGTTTTCCGCCCTTTCCCACACATCTAACCACCGCATTCAATACCAGAAGCGGTGTAATTCCATCCGCTGCCGGGGAAGCTGCACAGATATTTCCTCCAATCGTTCCACGATTTCTTATCTGAGGTCCGCCCACTTCTGCCGCCGCTTTCACTAATGCAGTAAAATATTGATTCAGAAGCTTACTTTCTTCGATTTCCGTAAAAGTAGTCATGGCCCCTAAAATAACAAAATTTTCCTCTTCAGTAATACCGTAAAGCTCCTTACAAAGACTTAAATCAATCAGTGTTTCCGGATCAAATCGATCAGACACGATCTCAACCATACTAAAGGTACCACCGGCAATATAATAGCCATCGGTTTCCTGCTGCATTTCGAGAGCTTCAGTTAAATTCTTTGGTCTTAATACCTTCATCCCTATCACCCTCTTTTCTTTTTATAATGCTTTAAAATCTCAGTTCGATCAATGGGCAATGTATGAATATGAGCCTCAGGAACACGATCCATCACCGCATTCGCTATCGCAGCTGCCACCGCTACAGTGGGAGCCTCTGCAATTCCTTTTACACCATAGGGTCCGGTTGGCTCATATGCTTCAATATTTTCACTGGTCATTTGCGGTGCATCCATTGCTGTAGGAATCACGTAACTAGCAAAGCTGTCCTGCATGGCTACACCTTTATTATAACGAATCTCCTCCGAGATCGCATAACCTGTACTCATTACAATACCACCAAACATTTGTCCCGCTACGGAAACAGGATTTAAAATGCGTCCCGCTTCCGTTACGTTATGAACTTCCTTCACATCCACGGCACCACTGATCGGATCTACTTTTACCTTAGCACCTTGTACAATAAAACCATACAGCGTATGCACGCCAAAAGAGTCCAGATCATTTTCCGGAAAGACTGCTGCACCCGTTGCCACTGTCTCTCCCTTTTTGATTTTTGCTGCCGCTTCCAAAATCGCATTACCCGCAATATAACTGGAACGTGAAGCTGCGGTGGAACTGCAATCCTCCGTCAATTCCGTATCCGCCATAACCATATGAATCTGGTCCGGTTCAACTTCCAAAGCCTCTGAAGCGATCATGATTAATGCAGTTTCGCTTCCCTGACCAATATCTACTAAACCACAACGGATCTCATATCCGTTATCCTTCTTCAAAATCGTAACGGCAGCTTTATCATTTACACCTTTACCAAAGCCTGAACTTAGGAAACCTACAGCAATACCATAACCATATTCGCCAGAGGTATCTTCCTTGGCTTTTTTATAAAAGTCAGATTTCTCAAATTGATTGATCGACTCCAAAAGTCCCATACTATGATCCATCTTCTGACCAATGGCCCCCAGATCCCCTTCACGAAGCACATTACGGCGACGCATTTCCAAAGGATCAATTTTCAGGATCTTGGCAGCTTTATTGATCAAGATCTCACTTCCAAAACATCCCTGCGGCGCACCAAAACCTCGCATTGCCGATGCAGGAGTATTATTGGTATAAGAAAGATATCCATCTACTTTGGTATTTTCAATCAAATAAGGACCGGCAAAATGTTCCGAACCTAAGCTTAAAACAGAGGGACCATAGGCGGCATAAGCGCCGGTATCGAAATAGATCCTTCCTTCGAACGCCAAAATCTTACCTTCTTTGTTAAAGCCCATTTTCGCATAGGCTCTGGCAGCATGCCGCTTAAATGTTGCCTGAATATTTTCCTTTCGACTATATGTCAGTCTGCAAGGACGACCGGTTTTATGGGTTACAAGTGCAGGAAATACCTGGATGGTATGACCATCCTTACCGCCAAAGCCACCGCCCACCGTAGCCGCACGTGAAACCACCTGCTCCACCGAAAGTCCTAAAACCTGGCAAAGTGTGGTTCGGTCCAAAAACGCGTTCTGCGTGGAGGAATACAAACATAGTCTTCCTTTTTCATCGATATATGTATAAGCGGCTTCCGGTTCAAGATATGCATGCTCCTGTGGCGGCACTTCGAACATATCTTCTAAAATGAGATCACAGTTTTCAAAAGCCGCTGCCGTATCTCCTTTTCCCCTATGAAACTCTCCACAAATATTACCATTTTCATGAACACGCTCAGCACTTTCCTGCAAAGCTTCCTCTGCATCTAAAACGGCCGGAAGCTCCTTATAAGTGACTTTCACAAGCTTTGATGCATCGTACGCTTTTTCATAGCTATCAGCTGCCACCACTGCGATCGGTTCACCATAAAATCGAACTTTATCTTCCGCTAAAGCCGGCTGATCATTAAAAATAAAGGGAATCATATTGCAAACCAGATCCTTTGCGGTAAAGCAATATACATCATCCGGCAGCACTGATGTGTCAATATTTACAATTTCTGCATGAGCATATTTTGATCTAACTAAGCATGCATGCAGCATATTTTCCGCCATATAATCACCGGCATACAAAGCTTTACCTTTTGCTTTATCCGGGGCATCTACACGCTTCATTCCGGTTCCGATTACTTTAGCCATATCCGTACCTCTTCTCCAAGTCATTTTCACTATTATACCAAAAATAACAACAATTCTCAAGTTCTAGTCCAAATTCCACAGCTTTCATTCTAAAAGTTCATATTAAAATACATCATATCATTTTGTTCATTCCAATATTGCCCCTTACTTCTGTATATGTTATAGTAACAGTAACATAATTTCTACTCAGGAGACCCTCATGGAACAAATTCTTAATGAAATCATCGAAAAACTGAAACTCATGTTTCACGACACCCCTACTATCGCTCTCGCAGGTGCCCATGCCAAGGGGGTAGCCGACGGCGGTTCCGATATCGATATTTTTATTTTCGGCAACGATCCCACTCCCTACGAATACCGTAAAGAGATCATCGAAACCTTCTGCGATGACCCTTCCCGGTGCTATGTTTCTGAAACCTATGATCGTCCCTTTGGTGGCAACATTGATTTCATCTATCAAGGGATTCCCATCGAAGTTGTAGCTCGCTGCAAAAACACCATGGAAGAACGTGTAGCTCGTGCTGTCCGCGGCGAATTTGATATCATTCCCCAAACCTGGACCTCCAACGGTTATTATTCCTTCATCTACCTCAGTGAACTCAGCTTCCTGAAACCCATTCTCGATGAAGATGGGTGGCTGCAGAATTTGAAAAATCAGATCGCTGTGTATCCCCCTGCCCTCAAAGCAAATCTCATCAGCACTTTCATGCGCCGCGCCGGCACCTGGATCGGCAATTTTCATTATCAAACTGCCTTGCCCCGCACCGATGTGCTGTTCGTCGCGCCCATCGTGGTCAACACCCTCATGAATATGGTACAAGTCATCTTCGCCATCAACGAAGTTTACTTCACCGGTGATAAAAAGTTAGAGCGCGCCCTGCGCGAAATGCCCTACTGCCCTGCTTTGCTTTTGGACAATCTAGACTTTTTATTAAGCTTCCCCCACGATGAAGTCCACCTCAAGAAACAAGCCGAGTTATTAGAACAAATCTATGCTGATCTACAACAGCATATAAATTAAGGAAGATTACCATGATTCGATTTGCTGTTTTTACTGACTTTCATCATGACCTGATCCACGATGGTAAGGTTCGCATGAAAGAATTGATCCAGTCACTTTCCACCGAAGCCATAGACTTCGTCGTTTTTCTAGGCGATCTTTGCCGTCCTTACCCTGAATATCACTTTTTAATGGATGCCCTGCACAGTTTGAATATTCCTCTCTACTGCGCCATCGGCAACCACGATATCGAGTATTCGAATAAAGAAGCCGTCACAGCTTTCTACGGCATACCCAATGATTATTATTCTTTTACTTATGAAAATACTAAATTCTTGATCATGAGTGGCAATTATATTCAGAAAAAAGAGGGATATCAAATCTACTCTAAGCCTGAATATGATAACCAGACTGATTTGTATCCGATCATTCCAGCTGCCGAAAAAGAATGGCTCCTTCAGGAAATGTCAGATCCCACCATGCAATATGTCGTATTTTCCCATCATAGTTTTGCCAACGAATTTCCCAATCGTGGTATTAAAAATCAAGCCGACATCCGCCGGATCTTTGAATCCCGCAACACGTTATTCTGCATGAATGGCCATGATCATGGCGACGAATGCCGCTTTCGAGGTGGTATTCCCTATATCACCTTAAACTCCGCCTCCTACATTTGGCATGGAACTAAAGAGATTTTCTCTTATAGCGAAGAGATCCATCAACGTGCTCCTTT
>JAZQUJ010000129.1:0-8583 GCA_045631245.1 Bianqueaceae bacterium | reverse complement strand
AAAATGACATAATCAGTCTCAGTATCCATGAGGGTTTTGGCCTCTTCGGGGGATATTGGATCGTAGGCGAGGGTGTCGGTGGAGTTGGTTTGACAGGATGTCAAAGAAAATAAAGAAAGATTTAAGATTAACATGATAATAAGTCCTTTGAATAGTTTCATGGTGAGTTTTCCTGAAAATAAAGAGTAAAGATTTAAATTAGCGAAAAGTATGAAAAAGAATCCTTGATTATAGGTTATCCTTTTTCAAGTTCATTATAACATAATGTGAAGCTTTTTATGGCACTTTTATCAAAATATGTTGAAATATGTGTTCTGCATGCTATAATAATAAAATCGGAATATTATACCTATCTATGGAAGGAGTTGGCTCTGTGTGGTTAGTAAAGAATTAAAAAGACTCAGCAGACGCGAACTTGTAGATATCATCTATCAGCTGAAAAAAAACGAGCAGGAAAAACAAGATCAAATTACTTCTCTGGAGGAGGCTCTTCAAGAGAAGCGTATTCGTATCTCTTCTGCTGGATCTATTGCGGAAGCTGCTGTGAATCTTACAAATGTTTTTTCTATTGCGCAGACCACTGCTGATTTATATTTGCATGAAATTGCATGTATGAAGGAAGATACTGAACAAGAATGCGCAAGGATGATCGAGGAGGCCTGTAAAAAGGTTGAGAAGATCTTGGCTGATGGCAAAAAGCAATGCAAAGACTTAGAAGCACGCTATAGACACGATTATCAAAAGTGGAAGAAATTGCAGTCTGAAATTCAAAAATTAAAACAAAAAGCAGATGAGCGAGTGGATCAACATGAATAACCAACTTGAAAAGAAAGTTCCTGTTCCTTCTTTGTCGGAAATTCAGCGTGAGAGAAAGCGTATTCGTAGAAAGGATTATTATCGCCAATCTCTCCGCGGTACAATTTCTGTTTTGGTGGTAGTGGCAGCAATTGCCGTTTTGGTAGCGACATTATTTTTGCCGATCCTTCAAATATCGGGAGATAGTATGTCTCCGACATTGGAGCATGACGAAATCGTAATTCTTGTGAAAACAGAAGAGTTTAATCGTGGTGATTTGATCGGCTTTTATTATCAAGGCAAGATTTTGCTAAAGCGAGTAATCGCGCTATCGGACGACGAAGTTGTTATTGATGCCGAAGGTAATGTATATGTGAATGGAGAAATGTTGGAGGAACCGTATGTCACTGAAAAAGAATTGGGAGATTGTGATCTTGAGTTTCCCTATAAAGTGCCAGGAACCGGTTACTTTGTCTTGGGCGACCAACGTTCCAATTCAGTGGATAGTCGCAATTCGGTAATTGGTGCGATATCACAGGATGATATTATCGGAAAAGTGTTTATAAGAGTTTGGCCGTTTTCCAGGTTCGGATTCGTTTTCTAAAAACGTAACGAAAACTAAATGAAAGGAGGGAGAGACTTGCAGGATATCTTGCGTGAAAACCTTAAAAAACTGAGGAAGAATAGAATTCGAAAACAGCGGATGATTGCCGTTTTGCTGGTACTCTCCCTTGTTGTTTCGTTGAATGTCTTTTGGGTTCTGCGACAGCCTGGTTTAACCTTGGCAGGAGATGCCGATTGTAAAATTGTAGAGCATACCCATGATGAGGTATGTCAAAATATGGAAGCTAGCTGTGAACTTGCAGAACATGTTCACAGTATCAGCTGTTACTCCGATGTATCAGCAGATGTGGAAACACAGGTGGATTGGCAGAAAATGTTTGCTGACTACCCTTATACAGGAGATCTGCAGAATGACCTAGTGGGTATCGCTCGTACACAAGTAGGTTATCAAGAAAGTACACGTAATTTTGAGGTAGGCGATGATGGTGTTCGACGTGGTTATTCGCGATACGGTGCTTGGTACGGTGCACCTTACACGGACTGGTCTGCTATTTTTGTTTCCTTTTGTCTTCATTATGCAGGTGCGGATCCTGCAGAAACACCGGGTAATATAGGTGCTGCCTCTATGGCAGAAATTTGGAAGACCTTTGATCGGTTTGCTTCTCCTGGTGAGTATGACCCATCTGCCGGTGATTTGGTGTTTTTTGCAAACAACACCGTCGGCATCGTAACAGAGGTACAAAATGCTACGTTGTATGTAATTCGTGGCGACATAGATAACGCTGTAGGTACAGATGTAATCGCATTGTCTGATGAATCTATCGTTGGCTGGGGGTTAACTGGAAATGTTGTTCAAGAAGAGGAGGAAGCAATGAGCGAACCTCCTCAAGAAGAGCAAGTGCCTACTACTCCGGAAATCAGTGATGAAACTCTACTGGATATATCGAATGGTCCCGCGGTCTTTATTATTGAAGGAAGTAGCACGCAACAGCAGGCTCAAAGTTACTCTCTCAGAAACCCCAGAGCCATCATCGACTTGATTCCTTATTTGGAAGCAAATGAGGGTAACTACTTCTTCACATTAACGGATTTTCAAAACGAACCACTACCCAAGGATGAAAACGGCAACTATATCGCTGTGGCCAACGAAGGTTATAAGTTGGCGGCCACATTTAATAGCCCAAGAGGCTTCCTGCCGGGAACATACCAATATCAGATTCCCAATGGATTGATGGTAGATGGTGGCGAGGGTACTTTCATTCTGAATGACGGCACCAATGTGGGTAGCTGGGTGGTTACAGATACTGGCCTTATCACCCTCGTGTTCAACGAAAATATGAACAGCCGTACGGATATTACTATAAGCGTAGCCTTGGGTATTCATTTTCCAGCCCAAGAAGATTCCATTGATTTTGATGGTAAAATTACCGTTAAGGTTGAGCCACCCGCCCAACAAAAGTATCCCACTGTTTTGAATAAATGGGGACAAGGCGGTGTACCCGGAACTGAAAAATCAGACCCCAGCAAAATTTACTGGCGTCTTGAGATCGTTGGCAATAAGGATTCCCAGATCCCGGGCAATATTCTAACAGATCGCATTCTGGATGGCGAGTGGAGTAAAACACATCGGTTTATAGAATCGGATATAGCCGGTGGTCTTACTTTTGGTGTGAGCGATCCCAACGGTGGATGGCATGTCTGGACTGTTGAGGCCGATGATCCCCACCTGATCTGGACAGAAAATGGATGGTCTTATAAAATGTCAACTACCGCCACCTGTCAATTGTGCGGCGAAATCACGCTGGGCAATGAAGGCTGGTATTACTACATTGATTATACCTCAACTCCAGAGCGGATCGGTACAGCCGGCACCTTTGGTTACGAAAACGATGCTACCATTGATGGTGCATATGGCTACGCTTGGGTAGACTTCACCCACGGTGAGGCCATCGGAGAGATCGTTAAGAATGGCGCATTTGTCTCGGATGCCGCCGGTGGTGGATTCCTCTGGGAGATCCAAGCCATCGTCCCTGGCAGATCGGAGAATCAGCGGGCGGAATATTCCTGGGCCATCTCGGACGAGATGCGACTTTTAGATGCAAGCGGCAATATTATCGGTAAAGTATATAACGACATCAACCTGGCTACGGTTTATGCCACATACAACGGTACCACTATCCAGATCCCGCGGATTCAAGATGCCACCGAAGCAGATATGTTTGCCTGGAACAATTCCTGGACGGTGGAAGACGGTACTTTTTCCACCCGAACGATTGACCTGCTCTGCCGTTGCCAATGTACCCCTGAGACTTGTCACTGGGGGAATTGTGGCGAATACTGGTTTAAGAACGATGCCGGTGAAACGATAGGTACCAGAGATTTCTGCCAATGCTGGACGGAAACGCAGGATATGACCTTCACCTTAGTTTACAAAACTACGGATCTGTCCACATTGGAGGCCTATGCTCCTCTCGGCTATAAGCTCAGCAATCAGGCGCAGCTATACTATATGAGTGACAGTACAACTTCTATTAAGGTTGACAACGATGTTGCGACAGTTACCATTCCAAAACTGTTTGAAAAGCAGTTGACCCACGACTTTAACGGCTATACCGCAAATTATAAAATTACTGTCAATGAAGCCAAGCTGGTACTAACAGACGGAACTCCGCTTTGCATTCATGATTCCATGAGTGATACGCTGGCATATATCAGCGGTTCACTGGTAATCACAGCAGAAGATACAATGGGGAATGTCTCCACGCTTCATCAAGGCACAGATTATACCGTTGTCTACGATGGAACCGGCAACCAAAAGGATGAAGCGGGCAACAAAGTGCATGTATTAGACATTGTGATTTTACACCCTCAGCCGGTTATGTACATGTTGGATTATGATGCGACTCTTATAATGCCGGAACAAGTAACGGAGGGTATTAAGTACAGTAACTCTGCTGAGATTACCTTATGGGGCGAAAGTATCAAGAACGATGCTGCCGAAAAGATCTATGCTGATATCAACATTGCAGCAAAGAGCTACACGGTAGAGATGTTTAAGACCTGCGCTGAAACAGGTAAACCTTTAGGGGGAGCTACCTTCGGCCTTTACAATGCGCTGGGGGGAATGATCACCTCAGGCGTGACTGATGCAAATGGCGAGCTTGCCTTCAATACAAATATTGAAAAAGGCATTATTCTTCGAGAGCATATTCTTTATTATATGCAAGAGCTTCAAGCTCCGCCGGGATATCGGCTAGATGATACAAAGTATTGGTTCTGCTTCTGTGATAAGATATCAGCTACCTGCGAGGTTTGCTCCGAAATTATAGCAGAAATGGATGCCATCCGTATTCCTTTTGAGCAAATTGGAAAAGTTCATGCAGCAAATGAACTGATGAATTATGCTCTTCCCGCTACCGGAGGCCCCGGTAGTTACCCCTTGATACTAGCAAGTGTAATATTTATTATTGCACCGCTTGTATATAGTTTCATCCGAAGGCGCACGCGAGAAAGGAGGAGCGAGAGATAGCTTTCCATTCTACGGTGAATTTACGCCAGAGATGAATCCACATTACTCAAAAAATAAAAAGAGAAAGGACCAAAAATCATGAAAAAGTTAGTATCCATTTTCCTGGCTCTGGCCATGATCTTGGCCATGAGTACCACTGTGTTCGCAATAGAAAGCGATACCTATACCCTTACCATTACCGGTGCTACCGGTCATGTTTATGACATTTATCAAATCTACACTGGTGACATTTCACAGGAAGGTGCTCAAACCGTTCTTTCCAATGTAAAGTACGGTCAAAACCATTATCCTGTTGACGGCAATGTTGGCGATTCCGTTCCCGGAGATGAGCTTGCAAGTCTTACAAGCGCAGAAACTGCTGTGGATATTCTGGATTCTGCAGTTAAAGGTACTCCTTTCATGGAAAATATTAGGCCTGAAAACGGCGAGACCTTTATTGAAATCAGCAGTATTCCTGCCGGTTATTACATGATTGTTGATGTCACTGGTGCAGATGCTCTGCCTGATGGTCAAACCAAGTCCCCCATTATGCTTCAGATGATTGAAGACGTTACGATCGCTTCTAAGCACGCTACCATCAGTTCTGAGAAGAAGGTAGATGATAAGAATGACTCCATTACCGACGAAGATGGTATTAACTGGCAGGATTCTGCTGATTACGATATCGGTGATGCCGTTCCTTTTCAGCTTTCTGTCACTCTTCCTTCTACCTTTAATACATATGATGACTATATCATCACCTTCCACGATAAGCAGGCAGTCGGCTTTGCCAATCCTACTATTACAAGTGTTTACATTTTGCAGGCGAACGGCACTAAAATTAACATTGCCGAGAATGGTTATACCCTTACAAATTCTTGCACCAACCAGGAAAAATGTGAGTTTGGCGGATGTTCCTTTAATATTGCGGTCGGTGACATCAATGACTTCTACGGTCAGAATGTGTTTTCCGAAGGGGATAAGGTTGTTGTGGAATATACTTCTAAGCTTCTTGCCGGTGCAACTGTCGGCGCTGAAGGCAATGAAAATGGTATGTATGTCTGCCATCCCGACGGCCATACTCCTCAGGACTTTGTAACCGTATTTACCTATGAAATCAAGGTCAACAAGGTAGATGGTAAAACTAAAGAGGCACTTGAAGGCGCTGGCTTCACTCTGTACAAATGGGACGCTGCAAGCAATAACTGGGTCAACGTCGGGGATGAAATTACCGGTAATGCACTGACCACCTTTACCTGGTCCGGCATCGATGGCGGCAAGTACAAACTGGAGGAGACTACTACCCCCGCTGGTTATAACTCCATTGCGCCTATTGAGTTTACTGTCGATTCCGATCATAAGGAAGAATGGATCAAGGGTGGTAACTCCGCGTTCCTGGATTTGATCGCAAAGGATGCTGCCGGCAACATTGTCTTTGCTGATGCAAACAGTGAAGGTATTGAAGACGGTAAGCTGGAAGGCACTCTTGAAAACCACAAGGGCGCTGTTCTGCCTGAGACCGGTGCAGGTGGCACCATCGTACTGATCACGGGTAGCACTCTGCTGGTGCTGGTTGCAGCTGTCTTTTTGATCACTCGCAAGAAGATGTCCATCTACGAGGACTAATCCTTTAGAAAAGGTTTTCATGACCAATTAATTTAGAAAGCGTCTGCGGATGGTCTACTCCGCCATCCGCCGCGTTTCTTTCATAAAGCAGTGGAGAGATGTTTATGAAAAAGAACAATAAAATAGGGATCCTATTGGTTCTGATGCTATTCGTAGGTGTCTGTGGACTGCTTTATCCATCTGTGAGCCAATACTGGAATACCAAGACTCAATCCAGAGCAATTACAAATTATCAAGAGATACTAGCATCTATAAAAATAGAAGATTATACCGCGTATTTTGACGCAGCAAATAAATACAACCAGGATCTCAACGAGCTTTCTTTTCCTTTACTTGATTATGGTGCTTTACCGAATTACGACCAGACCCTTAACATTGCCGGAAACGGCGTTATGGGTTTTATCACAATCAACAAAATTGGTGTGGAACTGCCTGTATATCATGGAATTGCTACGGAAATATTAAATATTGCCTGCGGTCATTTGGAAGGCACGTCGCTTCCTGTTGGCGGTGAAAGTACCCACTGCGTTCTTTCTGCACATCGTGGCCTACCCCATGCCAAACTCTTTACGGAATTGGACAAAATGGAACTTGGCGATACTTTCACCATTACTGTCTTGGATAGAACTGTAACCTATCAAGTAGATCAAATCAAGGTTGTTCACCCAGATGATATCAATGATATACAAATTGTTCCGGGTGAAGATCTCTGCACCTTGCTTACCTGCACTCCCTATGGTATCAATTCCCATAGATTGCTGGTGCGTGGAACGCGAATCGAAAATGCGGCGCCGGTGCTGCATATTACATCCAATGCTTATCGCATTGACTCGTTGGTGGCTACACCGATCGTGGCTGCGCCTATTTTGCTGATCCTGCTGATCGTGCTAGTGGTAAAATACCGAGATAAAGGAAGTAAACCGCTTATCTCAAAGGAGGAAGAAGAATGGCTAAAAGAAGAGTGGCAGTGATTGTACTATTGCTTTGTCTTTGCTTGTCTTGGCTGCCGTGTTTTGCCCAGGATGTTTCTACAGCAGATGCAAAAGAGCCGATTTCACCTGATCAGGATTGTTCATTGACCATCGCATATCGGTGTGACGGAAAAAGCTTTTCAAGCCATCCGGTGAAGCTCTATAAGATCGCAGATGTTTCTGCAGATTTTCAATATACCCTCACAGCGCCGTTTGCCAATTCCGGTCTTATCCTTAATGGGGTCCAGTCTGTGAGCGAATGGAATGCTATTCGCTCAACGCTTGAAACACATATCTTGGCCTACGATGTTGACGCCAATTTTACAGGTATAACAGATCAAGCTGAGCAGGTTTGTTTTCAGGCATTGAAGCCGGGTCTATATTTAGCGATAACTGAGCAAGTGATTCAAAACGATTGGATATATGCGTTTGATTCTGTGTTTGTAGCTTTACCTGGACTAGGGGAGGACGGTCTGTGGCAGTATGAAGTTGCAGTCACTTCAAAATCAAAGACTATCCCTCCGGCCGAAACAGATGAAGAAATTGCGTTCAAGGTTCTAAAGCTGTGGAAGGGAGATAACGGTCGTTCCGATCGCCCTCAAAGTATAGAGGTGGAAATATTCCGTGACGGAGTAAGTTATCAAACAGTGATCCTTTCGGAAGAGAATCATTGGACATTTAGCTGGTCTGCAAAGGATGATGGCGCAACCTGGAAAGTAGTGGAAAGAAATGTACCGACCGGGTACACCATGATGGTAGAGGAACGCGAAACATCATTTGTTTTGACAAACACGCGGCCACCAGACAAGCCAGATATCCCGCAAACAGGTGATACCACCAACATCATGCTGTACTTTGTGCTTATGAATGTATCTGGTATTATGCTTATTATCTTAGGCATTGCAGGAAAGAGAAAGCGCGTATGAAGAATCAAATAAATGGCAGGATGCAGAAGATCTGCATCCTGGCCGGTGTCTGTTTGCTTGTAGTTGCCATAGGCGTTCTAATCTTTTGGCAATGGAGCATCCATACTTCTGCCAGAAAAGCAGAATACTATGTTAATACGCTTCACTCACTGATGCCGGAGCCGCGAGGTGCTGTTCCGGAGGAACGAAGAGA
>JAZQUJ010000128.1:0-6730 GCA_045631245.1 Bianqueaceae bacterium | reverse complement strand
TTCTTGAAAGTATGGAAGTAAGAAAACTCACATTTTTGTTTGTAGGTATATGGATGAATAGTAGAATTTCTTGTCTAGGATCTGGAAAAAAAGAGGCGTGATATTGAAGAAAATCAATTTCTTCGTCTCTAAATTTGATTGTTGTAAGGGCGGTTTTCCAAGTATTATTTGGATATAATTTAACCATTATCATTTTTATTATATCAAATGCAATTCCTGGATCAGGATAGTAATTTAGCTTATAATTCATAATATAATGCCTCAATATGAAACTAATGATTGAATATATAGAAATGTAGCGTATAATAAATTATAGGGTGCAGAATGGAAAAAAGCAATATATTATTAAAAATCAGGAATATTAATTTAAAAAGAATGAAATAATCGGGTTACAAAAAAAGGAAGGTAATCCTTCCTTTTTTTATGCATTATAAAGTAAAATCACTCTTCTGTCATTCCGCAAAGTCTTCGAATTGCATCCATACCTCTGTTGATTTGACTGGTATTCAAACAATACAAAACTTTACGACCCTGATAGCGATGAAGCAGCAGGTTTTCTTTTTTTAAAATATCAAGATGATAAATAGCGATGGTATTTACAACACCAATTTCCTTAGATAAATCCGCTAGAGTCATTTCACCGTTCTGAACGATTAATTCAAGAATCTTCACGCGAAGTTTATCACCAAAAGCATTACCAAAAGCAGCGATATCCACTTTAACTTCATTGGGCTCTTCGAATGCCTTAGCATAATCATAACCTAAAACAACCCAACCGGAATTAACAATTTTGTTTCTTTCCATTGCATATTTACTGATTAAGGAAAAAGAGACATAGCAGGTGGAAAGGCCCTTATCCCATTTTTTCTTTTTGGCAAAGGGGATGTTCTCGTTGTCCAAGAGTTCATAGTTGAAGGCTTCTTGACAGGTAAGAATACATTCTAAATTATCATTATAATACTTATCAAGAGTTAAAAATACTCTGCGCAGTTCGTCCTTGACAAGAGCCATGTATTTTTCCGGAAACAGGAAAAAATCATAAAGAATAGATTTCAAAGAAGAAGATAAGTTTTCAGCATCACCAATTTTTTCGAAAATATTCTCAACAGCAGAAGTGCCGAAAAAGTAATTCGTAGCATAGGTTTTAAAACGCTCGATATCGGTAACATAGCTAAGAAAGCCTTCTGCATCCCAATTTCCCATTTTTTCATCAGCGTAACCAGTAAACAAAGAGTCGAGTAAACTTTCTTTGCTACGCTCTCTATATCCAAGTAATAATAGTTTAGAATTTAAATTTTCAAACTTTTCAATAATGTTTTCGATGATCTGTAAATCTTTCAATTCATTACCATTACGTACGAAGGTGTCGATCCAGGACTCTCTTCTGGCAGTTTTGCAGGTAACGATTTGAATAGCATCAAAAATAAAACCTAAATTTTTTCTGAATAAAACATTCATTACAAGTTATCCTCCATAAAGGTATGTGGGATTATTATACTACAGCTTAAATAGTATGGCAATAAACTATTTAAGAAAATAAATTCAAAATTCTTTAATAATTCGATAATCTGAGTTTATGTAATTATTCTTTTATTAGACCAGTTGCATAAAATAAGCAAAGAAATACTAAAAGGGGTATCATTTAGGATAATTAGTTTAGGTCAAAAGTAAATGTGTCGAAAGCAAGAATTTATTGGAAAATCATTAAATAATGATATTATTAGGAACAGCAATCAATCATTTTGCCGCCCTGCGGCAAGGATACTGAATTGCATCTATCCTCAACTTCTGTTATACTAAATGCACATTAAGAAACGAGGTGCGGTATGAAACACTATGACCTAAATTTACCGGCGTGGGGGCCGTATAATAAGAAGTATTTGGGGGCAGCCCATATTGCGGATCCGGCAAGGGGCTTTCGCTTTGACGTAAATCTATTTCCCGGATATTATAGGCGCAGTGTCATGACGCCTCGTGATCTGGCGGATTGTGGTGCCAAAATGATGGCATCTTCGGTGGATGCATCCCACTTTGTGTATCGATATGAACTGGAGTGGAAGGATCGGGTGTATGTGGAGGCGGATTATTGTGCTAAGGCAGATGAAATGCAGATCACCTGTGATTTTGTGAACCACACGGAAAACCCGGAAAGTATGACTTTGAATACCGTGCTGAGCATGCAAAGACCAACAAAGGAAAAGGAAGAATTGGTGGCAGTGACTGCCGAACCGGATAGGGATACTCTGTGGATCGATGCGCTGGATTATGTGCAAATTCAAAATGGTCAGTTGGTAGCTCAGGATGGTCTGTTGTTGGGTGAAGTGCGAGGAAGCGGCTTTGTAGGCGGCAGTTTTCTCGGGGGAGCGTTATTCGGCAAAGAGGGAGAATGGGCTGAATATTGCTTTGAAGAAAAGGAACTAAGTCATATCGCACTGCGCTATAGAGGAAGCGGTAAAATTTCTTTAAAAATCAATGGTAGCATATATGAGTATGAAGTACCAGAGAGTGAAGTTCCTGTTTTGGAAAAACTGCGATTTCCTTGGCAGAATGTAGATCGTTTTGTTATATTGGTACATGATGCGGCCCTGGATATTGACGGTTTTGTACTGGGCGGGACAATCAAATTTGACGATGGCAGCGAGGAACTGCAGCCTGTCGTATGCCCCGATGACAAAGGATTCGTACTGTCCTTTGGGGAACATAAATACTACGTTGAATGTGACGTCCCGGAAAAGGTGCTGCGTATACTGCATGCGGAGGACGTGGGCGTGCTGCTTAGTCAAAAGATCCACGACCATGTGAATTTGGAAATTGGAAAAGAGGGGCACACCTATGTGGATCTGTTTGTACGGCCTGTGTTTGTGGAGCCCTTTAGCAGTAAACGGGTGACCATTCGAATTAAGGCGATGCAGCCTGAGGAAGCATCGGGAGAAACTACAGATCAGGGTGTGAACCGTGAAGCGGAGTTATACCGCGTACAGGGCAATGCAGAGGGGGCTGCCTATGAATTTTCGCAAAATATCATGTCAGCAGTTACCTTAACTAATGTTGTATGGCCCATCTACAGCCGAAGAGGCTACATTCGTCACAATACGCCGGGACGCAACTGGGATTCGCTATATACCTGGGATTCCGGCTTTATTGGCATGGGATTACTGCAGATGGATGAACAGCGGGCCATGGAATGTTTGAATGCCTATTTGACACCGGTGGGAGATGTACATTCTCCCTACATCTTTCATGGAACGCCGCTGCCTACTCAGATCTTTTTAATGGCTGAAATCTATAATCGCACAGGCAATGGAGAGGTCGTTCGTAATTATTATGGAATGCTGAGGCAGCAATATCGCTTTTTTGCCGATGCTCGTAAGCGAGAGAATGCAAAGAGTTCAGGATTGTTTAATACTTGGCCGATTTTTTATAATTCTGGTGGCTGGGATGATTATCCCACACAGGTATATGTACATCAAAACCGACTGGAAGATCAGGCGTGTCCTATGGTGAATGTGTCGGTGACGGTGCTCTGTGCCAAAATTTTGAAGATGCTGGCCCGTGTAATCGGGGCTGACACTGCGGAATATGATGAAGATATCAGTTTTTATTCAGCAGCGGTGGAGAAACATGCCTGGGATGAAGAATCCGGGTACTATGGCTATGTGCTGAATGATGATATATTGAAGATCGGCGGAGTGAACGGAGACATGGGTATGGACGGAGCGTATCCGTACATAGCCGGAATCAGCAGTAAAGAGAGGGCAACAAGGATTGTTGACAATATTCATCAAGGTATGTTGACCCCCATTGGTGTTAGCGTGGTGGATCTGCGGGCACCTTATTTCAAAAATGATGGATATTGGAACGGTTCCGTATGGATGCCTCATCAGTGGATTTTGTGGAAGTCACTGTTAGATCATGGCGAAATTGACTTGGCTATGAAAATTGCCGATACTGCTTTGAAAGTGTGGAAGAAGGAAGTGGATTTGACTTACAATTGCTATGAACACTTCATGCTGGCCAACGGAAGAGGAGCTGGATTTCATCAGTTTTCAGGTCTTTCAACACCTGTACTGATGTGGTATAATGCATTATATAAACCATATACGGTAACTGCCGGTTTTATGACGTTGATTTCCGGGTTGAGGAGAGGTGCAGAAGGCTTTTCATTCAATATTCATTCAGAAAGTCAATCCGGTACAGTACTGGTATGTTTGGAAGAAGAGAAAGAATATGATATTCAAACTTCCGGTCATATTCATCAGATCAAGAAAGGCTTGTATGCTATAACTTTTGATCAGCCGATCGATGTAACGATTCAAATCAAAATCAAGTAAGAAGACGCAAGGAAAAGTGCAGGAGGAAAATCGTGCAGACAGAAATGAAACAAACACCCAGAAGTGGTGCTGAAGAAAAAGTGTTACGAATGACAACACAGCCGATAAAAAAACTGATTGTTCAGTTAGCAGTTCCCACTATTATTACCATGTTGGTGACAACTTTTTACAATTTGGTGGATACCTTATTTGTACGCCAGTTGGCCAATGACTCTATGGTGGCTGCAGTAGGTGTAGCCCTGCCGCTTATGTCCATTATTCAGGCTTTTGGTTTTTTCTGTGGTCATGGCTCCGGCAACTATATTTCCAGAGCTTTTGGACGAAGAGACTATAAAGATGCCGAGATCATGGCATCCACCGGATTTTTCTATGCAGTCGCAGTAGGTCTTTTGATTTCCATTCTTGGACTAAGTCTGCTTCGGCCTTTTGGTCTGTTGCTGGGTGCTAAAACGGAGGCAACTTTGAATGCCACCATGGACTACATGAAATGGATCTTGATTGCCTGTCCTTTTATGATGAGTGCTATTGTAATTAACAATCAGCTGCGTATGCAGGGAAATGCTTTTTTTGCTATGGTAGGTTTGACGACAGGAGCGGTAATTAATTGTGTGTTGGATCCACTGTTGATTTTCGCTAAAGGTGATGCGATCTTTGGGGGAACCATTACCATGCCCTTTGGTGCCGGACTGGGAGTGGAAGGTGCTGCGCTGGCTACCGGTATCAGTCAGTTAATCTCCTTTATCCTATTGTTTATAGGAATGCATCGCAGCGACACCATTAAGATCAATTTGAAACATATTAAACTCAGATACTTCCGTGGCATTGTCCAGGGTGGTTTGCCTTCTTTGGCTCGTCAAGGTCTGGCTAGTGTGGCTACGGCTTGTATGAACCACGCGGTAGGCTTGTTCATCATGGAAGGTGTGATTATTGATGCGGTACAGGCGGCTATGACCGGTGTATCACGTATTACACTGTTTATGTCTTCGGCCTTGATCGGTTTTGGTCAGGGATTTCAGCCTGTTTGCGGTTTTAACTATGGTGCGAAAAAATATGACCGTGTGCTGGAAGCCTATTTCTTCTGTGTAAAAGTGGCGGCAGTAGCTTTGTGTATTTTCTCGGTGGTGGGCTATATTTTTGCCGGCCCTATCACCAATGCGGTAGCCGGAACCACAGAATTGGCGGGTCAAATTGCTGCCTATACTTTTAGAGCGCAGCTGGTGGTATTCCCGTTGCAGGCCTGGGTTATGCTGTGTAATATGATGCTGCAGAACATTGGTATGACGGTGAAGGCGACCATTGTGGCCATGTCACGTCAGGGATTGGCTTTTATCCCAATGGTTTTTATTCTTCCCTTTGTGATTCAAAGTCTGGGTGGAGATGCACTGGTGGGGATCGAGTTGTCGCAGGCGGCGGCCGATGTGATTGCCTTTGGTATTTCTCTTCCGATAGGAATCGGAGTAGTGAATGAAATGCGTAAACAAATGAGAAAACAGAACGACGAAGGATAAATCGAATCAGAACAGAGGCGGAGGTTCATATGAACGGAAAAGACTTCGACATTGTAATGAAAGCCATTCATAAGGAAATGGCAGAACCAAATGGTGTGTTTCAGCGCCGATTTGGCAGTAAAACACCGGAGCAGCTGGAGGAACTGCAGGAGATCGTTGGCATTGCGTTAATGGCAGCCGATCGCTATTTTTCCAGACAAACAGAGCTGGAGTTTGATATACGGGAGAAGAACGAACATGTTTAAAATTGGCTTTTTAGATTATTATTTCGATAACTGGCACACCAATTTTTACCCCGGATTTTTACGTGAGGAAATTCAGCGGAAGGGGTTAGATGCAGAGGTGACCGCAGCCTATGCCTTTCATGAAAGCCCTACGGAACTGAAAAACAGTGAGTGGTGTGAAAAAATGCAGGTAAAACAGTGTAGCAGTGCTCGCGAACTGATTGAAAGCGTTGATGGTATTATGGCGATGGCTGCAGATAATTCCGATTGGAAGGAAGAAGTGGTATTGGAATCCTTGAAAAGCGGAAAGCCAGTATTTGTGGATAAGACCTTTGCACCGAATCTGGCTACCGGTAAGCGCTTTTTTGAAATTGCCGAAGAATACGGAACACCGGTATTTACAGCCTCTGCCCAGCGGTATTGTGAAAGCGTGCTGGACTATTTGTCCCGCGAGAAAGGAAATACTCGGTTTATGTCAACGGTGGGCCCCCATGATCTTTCTAACTATGCAGTCCATCAGTTTGAACCCATTGTGGCAATTATGGGTACAGGAGTAAAACGTGTGAAGAGTTTCGCCGTAGGCGAAAAAGTGACGCAGCTGATTCTGGACTATGGCGATGGCCGTATGGCAAGTTTCACCCAGACCCCGAACCCTTGGGCTGAGTTC
>JAZQUJ010000127.1:0-8173 GCA_045631245.1 Bianqueaceae bacterium | reverse complement strand
AAGCTATTCATTCCCTCTCACGCAGCAGCAACAGAAGACATCGCAGAACTGGCACAATATAATATCGATGTGGTTATGGAAATTGCGGAGGCCATCGTCCGGTTTTGCGGCGAGCCGCACACCTTTGAAGAGATCCTGCAGCAGTTGTTTGAGGTGTATGGTTTGAACATGACGTATGAACAGCATGTGCTGGTGGGCA
This sequence comes from Bianqueaceae bacterium, assembly GCA_045631245.1. GTDB lineage: Bacteria > Bacillota > Clostridia > Lachnospirales > Bianqueaceae > CALWPV01. The sequence goes on along the minus strand of JAZQUJ010000127.1, from coordinate 7,974 downwards.
GTACGGTGCGGTCCTATTTGAGCTGGTTGAAGGAAAGTGGACGGTTAGAAGTAGGATTTGAAAATAACCGACAGGTGTGGAAGCAAATGTGATATAGGAGGTAGGCGGCAATGACGATTTCGGAATTGTTTACTTCGATAGGAGAGCCCTTTGCGGCGGGTTTGTTTGAAATGGAGGATGCGGCGCCCATGGTGCGCTATGCCAATGCGCTTAAGCGGTTTTGGGAGCAGACAGATCTGCCGGCCTATGATGGCGGGCAGCTGTATCCATGTGGGGTGTCAACCTTCAATTATAATCAGGATGTGTGTATTCGTCCTCATTACTGCAATGTATTTGAGGTTCAGCAAGGAAAATTGAAGAAAAAGAGCGCACAGGCCTATGAGATCATTATGGCGGAGGAGCGGTTGGTGGCTAAGTTCCATGATCATCCTCATACCGTGGGCGGCATGGGCTGGACTCATTCTTTTCCTAACTATAGCAGAGTGCTGAAAGAAGGACTGGATGCGTATCGCCGGCGAGTGGAAGCACTACCGGAGGATGACTTTAAGCAGGGGCTTTTGATCACGTTGGAGGGTATTGCGATTTACCATCGGCGATGTGTGGAGCTGCTGAAGGATGCACAGGCACCGACGCAGTTGATTGCAGCCCTGGAGAAGGTGCCTTATCAGCCGGCGGAGACCATTTATGAAGCAATGGTTGCTTTGAACTTTGTGTTCTATGTGGATGGTTGTGATGATATTGGTCCTTTGGATCGGATCTTGCTGCCTTATTATAAGGGAGAAGATATTCTGCCGCTGATCAAGGAATTTTTCAAACATGCGGATGCCAATGACAGTTGGTCCGGCACTTTGGGGCCGGAGTATAATGAGATCACCCGGATGTGTATTCAGGCTTCGCAGGGCAGTCGCAGACCGGATCTGCAGTTGTTGGTGAAGCCGGATATGCCGGATTGGGTTTGGAAAGAAAGTGCGGATGCTCTTCTAACTGGCTGCGGTCAGCCTGCTTTGTATAATGGACCACTGTATCGGGATATGCTGCATGCTCTCATGCCGGAAATCCCGACGGAGGACTTGGATCATATCGCTTACGGCGGCTGTACAGAGCTGATGCTGGAAGGCATGTCAGCGGTGGGTTCCGATGATGCCGGTATGAATATTGCATTGATTTTTTCAGATTTTATGCGGACTGAACTGGCCAATTGTGAGTCCTATGATGTGTTCTTTGCCGGACTTTCGGAGGCAATTCGGAAAGAGACAGCGCATACGCTGGATCTGTTAAATCGCTATAGAGAAACCCGTGCAAAGCATCGTCCCAGCGTGGTGAGAACCTTGTTGGTGGATGATTGCATCGATGTTCGTACTGAGTTCAATGCGGGCGGCGCTCGCTGGGTTTGGAGCAATATCAATATGTGCGGTGTGGTGAACGTGATCGATTCGCTGAATGTGATCCGTACATTAATTTATGAACAAAAGAGATATACGGCAGAGGAGTTTATTCAAAAACTGGATGAGCGTGATGCTGAGTTTTTGGCTTTGGCTGCAAACTGTCCGTCCTATGGTAACGATGATCCGGTGGCGGATCTTGTGGGCGTGGAACTGATTCCGGTGCTGATCGATGCGCTCAAACAGAGAACCTGTTATCCTCGCGGTAAGTTTATTGCCGTGAGCAATCAATTTACGACATATGCGGATTCGGGCCGTCATGTTCCGGCTACGCCGGATGGAAGAGACGCTGGGGAGCCACTGTGTGATTCCTTTAGTGCGATCCATGGAAACGATTATAAGGGCCCGACGGCGATGCTGAATTCCATCAGTCGGTTACCGCTGTATCGATTGATCGGTACACCCATCACCAACATTCGCTTGGCTAAGGAACATCTACCACTGGCGCTGAAGCCTTTGGTACAGGGATTTTTTGCCCAAGGTGGAATGCAGATCCAGGTGAGTTGTATTTCCAGAGAAGATATGTTGGATGCGATGGTACATCCGGAGCGACATCAGTCATTGATTGTGCGAGTGGGTGGCCTGAGTGAATATTTTATTCGGTTGTCACTGGATCTGCAGGAGACGATTTTGAATCGAACGGAGCATTAAAGGTAGGAAGGATATTAAAATACATGCTGGAAAAAATGAGTGATTTTTTTGAAGCCAGATTAGATGGTTACGATGAACATATGATGACAAATATCGAGTGTGCCGATAAGTTTTATCCGCTTACGGCAAGGTGCCTGCCGACGGCCGAGAACTGTCAGGTGTTGGATTTGGGCTGCGGCACAGGGCTGGAGTTGGAGGCCTATTTTGCCTGCAACCCGTCAGCTAAGGTGACGGGGATTGATCTTTCGGAGGGCATGTTGGAGGCTTTGAAAAAGAAATTTACCGATAAAGATATTACGCTGATCTGTGATTCTTATTTCGATGTGCCCCTTGGGGAAAAAGTGTTTGATGCAGCTGTTTCTGTGGAAAGTTTGCACCATTTTACAAAGGAAGAGAAGCTTTCTTTATATAGAAAGCTGCAGGAAGCTCTGAAGGATGGAGGATACTTTATTCTGACGGACTATTTTGCAGAGTCCGAGGAACACGAAGTTCTGTATCGTAAGGAATTGACTGCTATGAAGAAAGAGCAGGGAATCGCAGATGATGAGTTCTATCATTATGATACACCGCTTACTGTAGAACATGAAACAGAGGCACTGTTGGAAGCGGGCTTTTCTTCAGTTGAAGTTGTTGATTATTGGGGCGCGACTTATTTGTTAAAGGTAAGTAAGTGAGAGCATTTGAAATAAAAAGTGTTTAAGCGGAATGACAATAAAAATTGAAAGAGGCGATGAACATGATCGAAACAAAATACGGCAAAATTGACGGTGTGAATCATGGCTGGTATACGGAGTATTTGGGCGTTCCCTATGCGAAATCGCCCGTGGGAGAACTTCGATGGAAGGCTCCTCAGCCGATGGAGGCTTATGAGGGAGTATACCAAGCGGTTCGTTTTCCTAGCAAAGCTATGCAGGGGGAGGGGTCAGTCCCGCCCTGGGATAAAGATTTTTATGATGATCCGAACTACATTCCTAAGACAAGCGAGGACTGTCTGTATTTAAACATCTATGTTCCTAAAGGGGCAAAAGACTGTCCTGTCGCCTTTTGGATCCATGGCGGTGCCTTTCGCGGAGGAAATGCCAGTGAAAAGGAGTTTGACGGCGCAGAATACTGTAGACGCGGTGTGATTTTCGTTAGTATTCAGTATCGGCTTGGCCTATTTGGATTTCTCGCTCATCCCTGGCTGACGGTTGAAGCCGGTACATCCGGTAATTATGGTACGTTGGATCAGATTGCAGCGCTGAAGTGGGTGTATGAAAATATTGCTGCTTTCGGTGGAGATCCGGAGAATATCACGGTATTTGGACAAAGCGCCGGAGCGATGAGCGTACAGACTCTCATATCATCGCCCTTGACTGGGAACATAATTAAGAGAGCCATCATGCAGAGCGGAGGCTCCTATGGTGATGGCCTGCATACGAATACCACGCTGAGAGAGCAGGAATCCTATGGTCAGGTTCTTTCTGAGATATTGCAGGTAAGCAGTCTTTCTGAAATGCGTGAAATGTCCGCAGAAGAGATCTTTGCTGCCTTTGGTTCGTTTATGCAAAAGATGCAGAAAGTCGCCAAAGGATTATTCCTGGGACCCACGATCGATGGTTATGTCCTTCCGGAAGGGTATTATGAATTAATGGATAATGGCGCTATCAAGGATATACCTTACATGCTGGGAAGCACGAAAGACGACATTATGGCTGCACCCAATGGTGTTCCTGAGAAAGAGTCTTTGCTGTACCGAGGTGCCGTGGCTTTCAGCAGAAAGCTGGAAGAGCTTGGACGAGATCCGGCCTATATCTATTACTTTACCAGAGATCTTCCGGGTGATGAGCAGGGGGCCTGGCACTCGGCCGAACTATGGTACACCATGGGAACATTGCCCCGGTGCTGGCGGCCTTGGACTGCCGGTGATTATGAGTTAGCTGGGAGAATATTGGATTACTGGACTAATTTTATGAAGAAGGGTGATCCCAATGCAGAGGGTCTTCCCAAATGGAAAGGCTGTTCCAAGCAAGATCCTTTTGTTCTGGAACTGAATGTCAAATAAAATTTAAAAAGGTGCTGTCCTTTTGATTGAAAAATCATAAGGGGCAGCACCTTTTGTTATGGACGAATGCTTACAACTCGTAAATATCGCCGTCTTCAACTGCGACGATGGGCATGGAATAGTTTCCGTTGGCGGCTTTGATGCCAGCCATGGCTTCTTCATACTTCCACCAGATATGATTGAACAGAAGCATTTTGGTGGGGCAGGAAGCGGCGATGGGAATAATGGTTTCATGACCGAAATGGGCCATCTCACAAACGATCAGGTCGGAAGGCTCTTCCTTGGCAATTTGCGGAAAGTCGGCGGCATCACCCTGATGCAGATCGCCGGTGAAAACGATACGTTTGCCCTCGGCTTCGAGGATCAGAGCATAGGTGGGTTTACCAACTGATTCCATATGTCGGGTGGGAACAGCGGTAACCTTAAGCACGCCATCATCATAGAAAGTACCGGGAGTGGTCAGTTTCATAGTCAGACGTGATTCATCCAGAGGAGAATCGGTTACTGCGATAATCCTTTTAAAAGCTTCAATGCCTTCTTCAGTAGCTAGGTAGGTTACATAGGAAGAGGTACGAAACTTCCAGTTAGAAAGGCTCAGCATCCCCAGCATTCCGAGGGTGTGGTCACCGTGGATATGAGTGGTGAAAACGGCTTTGATCCGATCATAGTTAATGCCATTACGGATCAGCAGGTCGCCGGTGGGAGCGCCGCCGTCGATTAAATAAACGGCTTCGCCAATCTCAATCATGGTGGAGGAGCAGAAACGATCGGCTGCGGGAACACCATGACTGGTACCAAGGAAAGTGATCTTCATAATATTGCCTCCTGAAAATTAGATATGTATCGCTATCGTAAGCGACGATTATGCTTATTTACGTTTCTGTTTCATCATCCAGTTGTACAATGCCGGATCCTGATAAGCGATTTCCCAAACATTATGGCCTTTACCATAGCAGATCTTGATTTCGGCGTGACCGCCAAGTTTGTTAACGGCTTTCATCATGGCAATGCTTTCTGTGATCGGTACAGCTTCATCGTTATCGCCATGGTAGATCAGGATGGGCAGATCTTTGATACTTTCAGCATTCCAGTAGATGCCGCTACCGCAAATGGGGGCGATGCAGGCGAAACGCTTTGGATCAGCCATGGCCAGCATCCAGGTACCGGTACCGCCCATGCTGAGACCGGTGAGACATACACGGTCTTCGTCAACAGGCAAGGTCTTGCAGATATAATCCATAAAAGCGATCAAAGATTCAGTGAAACAAGCCCAATACTTTTCTTTAGGGCACTGGGGAGCAATGATGATAAAGGGATACTCCTGATTATCTTCGCGCACATATTTCATGGGACCGTGGAAGCAGGCCAGATCCAAATCATCACCGCGTTCGCCTGCACCATGCAGGAAAAAGACTAAAGGATATTTTTTCTTAGGATCAAAATCTTTGGGAAGATATTGGGTGTATTTGAAATTGAAATAATGATCGGTAGTCCATTGATGTTTGGTATACATGATAATTTGTCTCCTTTCTCTTGGCGCAATGATTATCGTTCTTTAGGAAAGCCATTGAACCAGGCGCGCTGCTCAAAGGGCTTTTTCTCCACTTTTCTCAGAGGCTCAGCAGCAATACCAACGGGTAGCACACAGATCAGGTGATAATCTTCAGGTACATCCAAATAGTCAGCTACTTTTTGTCCAAGACCAGCTTCATTGTTCATGTAGCCTTCATACCAACAGCTATCATAGCCCAAAGATTTCATAGCCAACAGCATATTCTGGATAGCTGCAGCGTAGTCCTGTACGTGGTAAGAATTGCCGCGATAAGAGGCGATTTCCTGAGTGAGAACACAGATTAAAGCCGGTACGGATTGAAGATTAGGACGGGTGATGATCTTCTTTACATCGGTCAGAACAGCAGGATCATCAATGGCTATGATAGAAGTAGTCTGCTGATTGCAGCCGGAAGGTGCAGCAAGGCCCGCTTCCATGATAGCGATCAGGTCCTCGCGGGGAACAGAAATATTCTGATATTCGCCTCGATAGCTGGAACGGGCAAGAATGGTTTCAATAGTAGGATTCGACATGACAGATACCTCGAAATCAAGATTGGATTTTCCTTATTGTATCATATTGTATTTCGAATTGCTATGACTACTTTAATGTTTACGAATTGAAAAGGAAATCGGCTTGTGGTATGATAAAGAAAATATAAACTGGGAGAAACAACATGAAGGGTTATAATATCATTGCTGTTTTCAACGAAACAGCAGACCAATGGCTCATGTGCAAACGAAAGAAGAATCCCTACAAAGGCCTTTCTAACTTGGTGGGCGGTAAGATCGAACCCGGTGAGGAGGGTCTTGCAGCGGCCTATCGCGAACTGTGGGAAGAAACCGGTATTACGAAAGAACAGATCGAATTGTTCCACTTGGCAGATTTCAATTATTATTTTAGTGACCTGTATTTGGAAGTCTATGTAGGTCGCATAAATCAGCCCGTTGAAGTAGTAGGCGATGAAAATGATCTGTACTGGTCCAATTTAGATTGCGATTTCTTCGATATGTCCAAGTATGCAGGCGAGGGCAACATTGGACATATTCTGGCGGAAATCAAATATTACTGGAATCAGCTGTTGAAACTGGAGTAAACCTATGGCGAAATTAGTGTTGATCTGCGGCAAGCTGTGCTGTGGTAAAACCACCTATGCTAAAAGATTAGCAAAGGAAATACAAGCAGTGCGCCTTTCCTGTGACGATATCATGCTGTCGCTTTTCGGGAAAGATTTGGGTGACAAGCATGACGAGGTGGCGCAGCGTGTGCAGAGTTTTCTGTTGAAGCAATCTTTGGAAATGCTGGAAGCCGGGGTATCAGTCATTGTGGATTTTGGCTTTTGGAGAAAGGCGCAGCGTGAGCAATTTGCTTCTTTGTATGCGCAGCACGCAATCAAACCTGAGTGGCATTATATCGATATTGATGATGAAACCTGGAGGCGGAATATTGCCAAGCGTAATGCGTTAGTTATAAAGAATGAAACCTTGGACTACTATGTGGACGAGGGCTTAGCAAAGAAATGCGAACAACTCTTTGAAAAGCCACAGCCCGAGGAAATCGATATTTGGTTTGAAAATCGTTGGTGAAAAGTGTGTCACCTATGGTAAATCAATTAGCTTTGTAGTACAATTACTTTTAGAGAAAACTCTTGAATTTAAAACGGAGGGCGCTATGAATATGAAAGATCGTCACGTTGTGGTTGTATCAGTGGATGCGATGGTGTATGAAGATTTGGAGATCCTGTCTAAGTTATATACACTGGAGCCCATTTGGGATCAAACGGCCAGAGTTGATTATGTGAAGTCGGTGTATCCAACCATTACCTATCCTTGTCACTCAACCATGATGACAGGTGTGTATCCGGATAAGCATGGTATTGTGAATAACGAAAGCAAGATTTTGTGTGCGAAGAGCAGTCCGTGGCAGTGTATGAGAAACTGCCTGAAGGGTAAGACCATTTTTGACTATGCCAAAGAGCAGGGACTGACCACAGCGGCGGTGTTTTGGCCGGTGACAGGCTATGATCCTAGCATTGACTATTTGGTGGATGAATATTGGCCGCATCACGGCGAATCCACCGAACAGTGTTTCCGTGAGTCCGGCAGCAGTGAAGAGGTCATTGAAAAAATCGTGCGCCCCAATATGAAGCTGGTGGAAAACCGCCACAGACAGCATCCCTTCTGTGATGCCTTTATCATGGCCTGTGCCTGCGATATTCTCACGGAGTTCAAGCCCAATCTGCTGATGGTGCATCCTGCTAACGTGGATGCGGCCCGCCATGCCAG
>JAZQUJ010000126.1:0-3379 GCA_045631245.1 Bianqueaceae bacterium | reverse complement strand
GTGAATATTGGTGCTACCGAGATCGAAAAGATCGTTGCCTTTGCCGTGGAAAACACCATTGACTATGCGGTAGTTGCTCCCGATGATCCGCTGGTACTGGGTTGTGTGGATGCACTGGAAGAGAAGGGTATTCCCTGCTTTGGCCCCCGTGCTAATGCTGCTATTATTGAGGGCAGTAAGGTATTCTCTAAAAACCTGATGAAAAAGTACGGTATTCCGACTGCTGCTTACGAAGTATTCGAGGATATGGAAGCTGCTCTGGAGTATCTGGAAACTGCACCGATCCCCACTGTTATTAAGGCCGATGGTCTGGCACTGGGTAAGGGCGTAATTATTGCTGAGACCCGCGAAGAGGCTAAGACTGCTGTTCGCGATATGATGGAAGGCGGCATCTTCGGTAAGTCCGGTTCCCGCGTAGTTGTGGAAGAGTTCCTGACCGGTCCTGAAGTGTCTGTACTGGCCTTTACCGATGGTAAGGTGGTAAAACCCATGGTTTCTTCCATGGATCACAAGCGCATCGGCGATAACGATACCGGCCTTAACACCGGTGGTATGGGTACCGTAGCGCCTAATCCTTACTACACTGCTGACATTGCTGCTGAGTGCATGGAAACCATTTTCCTGCCTACTATCAATGCTATGAATGCAGAAGGCCGTACCTTTAAGGGCTGTCTGTATTATGGTTTGATGCTGACTCCTAATGGTCCTAAAGTAATCGAGTATAACTGCCGCTTCGGCGATCCCGAAACTCAGGTAGTGCTGCCTCTGCTGGAAAGCGATCTGCTGACCGTTATGCAGGCCACCACCAACGGTACTCTGGCTGAGACCGAGGTTAAATTTGCTGACAAGCATGCTTGCTGCGTAATCCTGGCATCTGCCGGATATCCCACCAGCTATAAGAAGGGCTTTGAAATGACCTTCACCGAGGAAGCTCTGGCAGCTACTTTCGTAGCCGGTGCTAAACTGGAAGAGGGTAAGCTTTTGACCAACGGCGGTCGCGTAACCGGTACCACCGCCATTGCTGATTCTTTGGAAGAAGCAATTAAGGAAGCATATCGCTTGTCCGACGGTGTGAAGTTTGAAGGTGCTTATCGCAGATCCGACATCGGTCAGCGCGCACTGAAAGCTCTGCAGTAAAATTAAATAGGTTACAATTTTGTGCTTATATGCGGCAGGGAGATGGGATTCTCTCTGCCGCTGTTTGTAACAAAAGAACCGAAGGTTCTTATGAAAGCTTGCGAAGCAAGAATTTATTTAAAGGAGTCTGCATATATGCGTTGGCTTACAAGAGATCGAAATTACTATCATAGTCTGATTACTCTGGCGATTCCCGTGGCGCTGCAGAGCTTGATCACCTTTTTGGTTTCCTTTGCGGATAATTTAATGGTGAATTCTCTGGGCGATGCGGCAGTGTCCGGTGTGTATATGGGCAGTCAGATCCAGACTTTTATTCAGATGTTCACCTCTGGTGTGGGAGGAGCCATTTTGATTATAGCAGCCCAATATTGGGGTAAAAAGGAGACCCAGTCCATTCGTACTATCATTGCCATTGGACTGCGCATCTCGCTGATCGTGGGACTTGTGTTTACTTGCATCGGCCTATTCGTGCCGGAGCAGATCATTCGCTTTTTCACGCAGGATGCGGGCGTTATCGCAGAGGGCACCATCTATCTGCGCTGGGTATGCCTGTCCTTTGTTTTCTTCTGTATTACCCAGGCGCTGATATCGGCAATGCGTTCCGTGGAGGTGACCCGCATTGGTATGCTGGTATCGCTGGCATCGCTGGTGGTTAATATTAGTCTGAACTATGTCTTGATATTCGGCAAGTTAGGCTTCGAGCCCATGGGTGTAAAGGGTGCGGCCATTGCCACGGTATTTTCCAGAATTACGGAAACAGCCGTGGTCGCCTACTATGTGTTCATCCATGACAAACGCCTTGGTTTCAAACTGAAGCATCTGTTGCTGAAAAACCGTCTGCTGACTAAAGATTTTATTCGTTACGGCCTTCCCTTGGTGGCCGGCGAGATCGTATGGTCGGTGAATATGATGTGTAATTCGAAAATCCTGGGCGGCTATGGTGAAACCGTCATTACCGCCGCTAGTGTGGTGAATACCCTGAATACTTTGGCGTACATTACCATTGGCGGTTTGGCGTCGGCGGTGGGCATCATCACCGGCAAGACCATTGGTGCAGGCAAAACAGAACTGATGAAAGAATATGCCCGCACCACACAGATCCTATTCTTGTGTGTAGGCGTGCTGACCGGTGCTTTCGTGTTCTTGATCGGACCGGGTTTTGTGGGGCTCTACGGTGGTATTTCCGCGGAAGCGGCAAAACAGTCGTTGAATCTTGCAAGGGTATTGTCTGTCACGATCATTGGAACCGGCTACCAGATGCCCTGTTTGTTCGGACTGGTGAAGTCCGGCGGTGATATTAGTTTTGTGTTCCGCAATGACTCGATTTTTGTGTTTTTGGTGGTGCTGCCTTCGGCCTTCTTGGCGGCGTATTTGGGCGCACCGGCCTGGATCACCTTTGCCTGTCTGAAGTGCGATCAAATTTTGAAGTGCTTCGTGGCGGTGGTAAAAGTGAACCGCTATAACTGGATGAAGAAATTAACAAGAGAAGCGTAAGGAGGAAATCGTTATGTCGATGCAGGTGATGAGTCAGAATGTCATGAGTTGGGAAATGGAGGGCGGTGCGCTGTTTGCAGAGCGCAGACCGTTAATGAAAAAGGCAGTGCAGGGGACCGATGTGATCGGTTTTCAGGAAGTGATTCCTTTCTGGAAGGCAGCCTTTGATGAGGATCTGCCGGAGTACGACTCTATTTTGGTGTATCGCAGCGAAACGAACCTGGAGGGTACGCCGATCTACTGGAAGAAGGAAAGGTTCGATAAGAAGGATGCCGGTCATTTTTGGCTGTCAGAAACACCGGAGAAGGAATCCTTTGGTTGGGGCGCGGCCTGTGTGCGCATTTGCTGCTGGGTACAGCTTCATGATAAGCAGGATGACAAAGATTTTGTGTTTGTGAATACCCATCTGGATCATGTGAGCGAAGAGGCTCGTATTAAAGGAATCCAACAGATCTGTGAGTTTATTCGCAGTAAGTTTGGGGAGAGCATGCCGCTGCTGCTCACCGGTGATTTTAATGCAGTGCTGGGTACGCCCACCATTGATGCGGCGGATGAGCTGCTGACAGATGTGCGTAGAGCATCCGGAAGCAATAACTTTGAAAAGACCTATCATGGTTATGGTAAAAATGAGGGAAGCTGCATCGATTTCATTTATATCAACGAGCAGCTGGGCTGCAGTAAGTTTGAAGTAGTAAAAGAGTGTGAAGGTGAGGCGATTCAGTCGGATCACTTTGGCCTTCGTGCAACG
>JAZQUJ010000125.1:0-25075 GCA_045631245.1 Bianqueaceae bacterium | reverse complement strand
GTGATGGTCGTCTGACTCTGATGGATTGTATCAGCAAAGCTAAGGAGATGGGTTTCGAGGCCATCGAATTTGTAGATGGTACCGTTACCATGACCAAGCCCGAGGACAAGACTCTGACTGAATATGCTGCTGAACTGCGTGCTGAGTGCGAACGTGTAGGCATTGCCATCACTAACTTTACCATTGGTGCTGATTTCCAGAATCGCGACACTGCTGAAGAAGTAGCTCGCGTTAAAGGTATGGTTGACATTGCTGCCATCATCGGTGCTACCGGTATGCGTCACGATGTAGCTAATGGTGCTAAGCCCTATCAGTCCTTCGAACATGCTCTGCCCAAGATCGTGGAAGGCGTTCGTCAGGTTACCGAATATGCTGCTACCAAGGGTATCAAGACCATGTCTGAGAACCACGGTTTCTTCGCTCAGGATGCACTGCGCGTTGAAAAACTGATCAATGCTGTTAACAACCCCAACTATGGTTGGCTGGTTGATATGGGTAACTTCACCTGCGCCGATGAGAATCCTGCCATCTCCGTTGGCATTGCTGCTCCTTATGCTTTCTATGTTCATGCTAAGGACTTTATCATCAAACCCGCTGACGGCCCGAACCCCGGCAAGTTCTTCTTCCAGTCCCGTAACGGTAACTACCTGCGCGGTACCATCGTTGGCCAGGGTAATGTTCCCGTTAAGCACTGCCTGATCGCCCTGAAGAAGGCCGGTTATGATGGATATGTAGCCATCGAGTTCGAAGGTATGGAAGACTGCCTGTTGGCTCTGGAAGCTGGCTGCGAGAACCTGAAGAGATACATCGCTGAAATCGAAGGCTAAGCGAAAACTAATTTGCTAACATAAAAAGGACTGCTCCATGCAGTCCTTTTTTATATGCTCACTCATTTAATTCAGCATGGCCACCCGCAAATTCAAATACAGCGCGTAGGCGATCCATGCACAATAAGGGATCAAGATCCAAAATGCTGCCTTGCTCGCCTCATAATACCGGCTCATCATCATATATGTGACGAAGACCAGCAACAAAAGCAAGGTAAAGGCCGCCCAAAAGGCCTCGATCTTGAAAAATAAAATCGGCCATACAAATAAAATCAAAAGATGCAGCTCATAGAACCGCAGTCCTTCTGATTTTTCTGTTGAAGCGGGCGAACGATATACTAAAGCGGCGGCAATACCCAGCAGCGCAAACCAGATGGGCCATACAATGCCAAAAATCCATCCCGGCACTGCTAAAACCGGTAAATTCAAGCTCTCATACACCGCCCGGCTCTGATCGCCACCACCGGAAGCCAGCTGCGATAGGCCACCAACCAAAAATGCTATACCGATCGATACCACAAAAGGTTTAATTGTTTTCCACATAATCCACATACCTTTTTTGCTAAAAGTATATGTCACTATGCATCATCTTATTCGTAAACACTCTTGTCTAAAACTGTGCTCATTCTCCTAACAACTCCGTTAGCTTTGCCTCTTCCTCCCGGAAAATACCGCGCTGACGCTCGATTTCCTCTTCCAAAAGTTTTTGACGTTCCCGAAGCCGTGCATCATCCGCCAAAATCCCCTCCTGATCCAAGGGAAATGTCCCCTTCAAGCGCCGGATCTCCTCCATGGTTTTCGCCCAAATTCCTCGAAGCCGCGGAAGTTCCTTACGCATAGTCTCCGCCCCCGGATCCGCCATTGGCTTATCGGAAATGGGCATAGCCATCCATTCAAATTGGCGCAAGCGCAGAAAATCGCGCGCGCGAAAAGCGGCAGCGCAGCTGCCAAAAAATGCAGCATCATCCTGAGCCTGATGCACATGCAAGAGCGGATGATAGCGATCCACAATGCTTCGATACATCTGTTTCATTTGCGCTAGCAGCGCCTGATTCGGTGATGCCCCTGCCATCGTTGCTGCAGCTCCGCCCACCAAACGGTCCATGGGACGTCGGGAAAGCACCACATTCAAATGTCGACGCCGATTCACTACCTGCTTCATTTGATCCTTCAACTGTTCATCCAGCTGCTTTTCCACCTGCGGAAGCAACAATGATTCCTGTTCCTCCGCAGCCTTTTGCAGTAGCTGTACCTTCAACTTCATGCGAGCTGCCAAATATCGAAATTCCACTACTTTATATTCTAAAATTCCCAGCTTCTGCATATATTCCGCTTCCACATCGGCTGCCGTCCAAAAAATCAGTTCGTCCCGCGCCACCAATGCGTCGATCAGTTTTCCGCGCAGATCCTTCCACACGCGCAAAAGCTTCTCATACTCTTCGTCCATGCTTTCACCCCCATATTACTTTCTCTATTATATCATTCCTTCACATTCCTGTCGACTGGAAAAATCCCACCGGTAGGCTACCGGTTCGTTAAACAAAGCTGCACTTTACGCTAAAATAAAAAAATAAGAGCCGAAATCCAAATCAGCTCTTATCTAAGTGGAGGAGAAAATTATTAATAAATAAACATGAAAAAACTATGGTTTTATAATAAAACAAAAATGTGAACAAATTATGAACACAGGATTAAAGTCACTTTACACTTTTAAATCGCTTCTAAAACATGGTAATCCTCATATTTCCTCTATTTTTGCATCAGAATTAACGCGGAGTTCATGCTTTTGTTACATTTATATGGTATTCTATTTATAACAGCAGTTAACTGCACCCAAGTTGTCCCTATTACGAACCACCTGTATGCTTACTGCCAAGGAGATTACTATGAACGTTGCCTTCTTTCTTTCACCCAAAAGTGAAATCGTATACTTGACCGAAACCATGACCCTGCGTCAGGCCATGGAAAAAATGGAGTACCATCGCTATCAAAGCCTGCCCATCATTAACGATGATGGCAAATATGTGGGTGTTGTCACCGAAGGTGATCTGCTTTGGGCTTTTAAAAATAGTCCTGATTTTTCCTTTATCGATGCCGAAAAAATGATGCTTTCCGATATTCCCCGTCACTTTCATTACGAAACGGTAGCCATTGATCAACCCATGGATAGCCTCATCGGTGCCTCCTATCGTCAAAGCTTTGTACCGGTCATCGATGATACCGAAGCCTTTATCGGATTAATCAAACGAAGCGACATCATACGGTATTTTTATCGCCGCTATCAGCAATCCACCAATTAATATTGTATATTTTTCCAATTCAGGCCGCAGCCTCGAAGCGGAAATCTTCTTTGATCCATCCGTTCTCCTTCCGGATGGATCTTTTGTTTTCCGTAACTCGTTTGATTCGATTGCTGACCGACAAAATTGATTCGCTTGCCGTTCCCCAAAAAGACAAAAAAAGAACCGGCTGCAATATCACAACCGGCCGAAAGTGTTTAATAAGAAAACGGGGGTTCTTATTAAACCGAGGTGAGCAATTTCTACCATTCCTTGAACGATAGAAGACTATTATATTGTAGCAAAATATCCCAAAATTGTCAAGAGTTCTCCACTACCGTTGGCAAGTTTTTTCTTTTTTCGACGACAGATCCTGCCATATTACATTTGTTTTGGCAGTTCCGATAACAAATCCAATTCCACCTGTGCCTTAAACAAATCACCATCGATCACAATATAAAAGCGACCTCGCATTAACTCAATCAGGCTACGCGCAATGGAAAGGCCCAAGCCGCTTCCCTCAGTATGACGAGAACTATCGCCCCGAACAAAGCGCTCCATCAGTTCCTCCCCTGAAATATTAAGGGGATAGGCCGAAATATTTCGAAAAATCGCCACAGCCCGGCCATCCACCGCCTGCAGATCCAAATATACTCTGGTTCCAGGTTGCGAATATTTATGGGCGTTGCTCAAAAGATTATCAAACACCCTCCATAGCAATTGTCCGTCCGCCAGAACAGGTATTTCCTGCTCGGGCAAATTGATCTTCAGTTCCAGGTCCTTCTCTTTTAATCGATCGTTAAATTCACCGGCCACCTGTTTCATCAGTTCCGCCGCATCCAGCGGTACCAGATTTACACTCACATTTCCTGTGGATGCCTTGGAGGCCTCCAGAAGATCCTCGATCAGCTTTTTCAGGCGCGCTGCTTGCCGGTCCAGCACTTCAATGTATTCCTGCGCAGTATCATCCCCTACATCTTGTTTTTTCAAGAGATCCACATAATTCACAATGGAAGTCAGCGGCGTTTTAATATCGTGGGAAACATTGGTGATCAGCTCCGTTTTTAGCCTCTCACTTTTCATCTGCTTTTCCACCGCAAGCTGTACTGCAGCCTGAATCTGATTCAGTTCCTCCGCTGCACGTCGCAGATCACCATATAAACCGTCAACCTTGATCTGCGCTGCAGCTTCCCCTGATCCTATGCTGCGAATGCCCTCACGAATACGCCGATACTGCAACTGGAACACCACAGCCAGTGCCAAAAGCGCAAAATAAGCAAGCAGCATGTAAATCCAGAACAGAATCACCACCGAAGAATCATATACTAAAATACAAAATGTACCCACCATTACTGTTAGAAAAGCAAACCCAGATACCACCAGTATCGATTGCCACAGACAGTTTAAATTCCGATACAACAATAGCCACTTCTCCTTGAGCCATCGATACGTACGGCAAACTAACAAACCACTCCAAAAATTATGAGCCTTGCAGCGCACCGTAAAACTCATAGTATAAAACAGAGCCAGCGCATACAGACCTGTTAGCGCCACGGTGAAGCCGACCCCTGTTTCCAGCGTAGAATATCCACAATTCCACATGATCGCCATACACAAAACGCCCAAAGGCAGTATCCCGGCGGAAAGCAGATCGAAGGGAACTCTGTGCAGCCCTCCCACTACTATGGCATCTTCGCCCTTTTTGCGCCCTGCGGCGCAGAGTAAGTACACAAAGGTGCCGAGGGTCACCACACCAGCAACTGCAGCAATAATGGGCACCTCTTCCTTTAAGCTGACCAGCTTTTCCATTAGCTGAGCTTGCCTGCTGAACTCATCGTCCGCAATCAGCGGATCCACCACGTAGGCTTCCACCCGGATCGTGTCAGGCTGATAGGTCAGACTCTCACTGTCGTACAGGTCATAATACAAGGTAGCATGGTACCCATAGTTTTCACCATTATAGGTGGAGCCGAACCACAACTTTCCTTTTTGATCGTAAAGTTCAAAACGGAAATTGGTCTGTGCCGGATCCATCATCTCCTGATAATGCCGCACATTCCATTCCTGCTCCAGCCCGTCATAGCTTGCCGGATAATATCCCCATCCCACCTGATCCGCTCTGTTATATACCTGATTGCTGCAGCTATAGGTTTCATAATACTTCCACCCTCCCTGCCGATAAAAGCCCTGGTCGTAAAAGCAGATGGTCGTATACAAACCGGCCAAACACACCAGACAGGAAAAAATGCTTATCACTGCTGCAGATATTTTTACCCAAAGACTATATTTCATCTCACTATCCTCTTTCTGTTAAGTCGTTTTTTCGATCTTGTAGCCTTGACCCCACACCACTTTAAGGTAACGGGGCTCTGCAGGGTTGATCTCTATTTTCTCCCGCAGATGCCGAATGTGCACAGCCACGGTGTTTTCAGCGCCGTAGGGGTCATCCTCCCATACTTTGCTATAAATGAGCTTTGATGAAAACACCTTACCCGGCTCTTGCATCAGCAATTTTAATATCTCATACTCGGTACGCGTCAGATTGATGACCTCTCCATCCACCGTCACCGTTTTGGCTTCATCATCCAGCTCAATGGAACCGATCCGTAACATAGATTCACGTTTCACCGCACTGCCCAGCTGCGTATAGCGCCTCAGCTGCGACTTGACTCTGGCCAGTACTTCCACCGGATTAAAGGGCTTAGTAATGTAATCATCCGCACCCACATTGAGGCCAAGAATTTTGTCCGTATCTTCACTCTTGGCTGTCAGCAGGATCACCGGCACATTGCTGAACTGCCGAATAGCCACCATTGCCGATATACCGTCCATCTCCGGCATCATGATATCCATCAGAACCAGGTGGATCTCCTGCTCCTGCATCAGCTGCACCGCGTCCTTTCCGTTGTATGCTTCAAAGGTCTTGTATTCCGCCGAGGCCAAATAGATCTTCAGTGCCGAAACTATATCTTTTTCATCATCACAGATCAAAATATTATACATATGCTCGCCCTCCTGTCAGGTTGTGTTTAGTATGCCACATATCCCTTTAAAATCCAAGATGGTAAAGTCTTAAGATTTCCTTAAGCTTCTAAACAAAAAAAGCCGCTCCCGCGGCAAATGGACGATTCACATCCACCGACCGCCCGGAGCAGCCTCTGATTGATTCTCTTTGATGTAATTATTTTTTCTCGGTGTCTTGTCCGATCTTACCGGTATAACGGTCGATAATGGCCTGACGCTCAGCATCCATATCGTAGCCCTCTACCTCTTCTTTCTCAGCAGCTTCATCTTCATCGGGCATATAATTATGGAATACTTTTTCCATTAACATATGAGAGAAGTAGAAGTACAAGCCAAACATGAAGAAGCTGGAAGTCATATTCCAGAACAAAAATGCTGCCACACAGCCGATTAGCATAGCGGCCGTTACCACCGTGCAGGGCAAATGTCGGTTAGCCATGAGGAATGCATACTTAAACAGATTTTTCGTAGTCATCTCGAAACGCGCAAGAAGTGCGAACAGATAGCTGAAACAACAGATCAGTTCAAGAATGACAAAACCTTGGATCGGGATCACCACATACAGCATCTTTCCGTACAGTTCGATGTTCACATACTCAAGCCAGATCGCATACACCAGAAGACCAATGATCAAGGTCACAATACCCATGACCAGCAGACCCTGTTTGTAGTTCTGCTTATAAGAATGCCAGAAATCACGGAATGTATAGGTCTCTTCTTTGCGCTGACGTTTACCCACTGCAGAAAAACCAGCTGTGGTAGCCGGACCCATATGCAGCATAGCAAGGATCATCAAACCCCAGTAAGCAATAAAACCGGCCAACCCACCGGGCAGCGGCAGATAATTGATCGCAACCCAAGCGAAAGGACCACCAAAAATCAGCCACAAAATGTTGGCATAAATGATCTCCCAAATTTCAGTTCCAATTCGCATAAACGGGCCGTCGGCGCCGAAGACTTCTTTAAATGTCATGTTAAATACCTCCTCGATCGATGCTGACGCACCAACCTAATGTATCTATTATAAACCAACGGCCCAGAAGTTACAAGCTTTCTCCACCGTCAAAATTGTAAACAAACATTGAATTTTTGGAAGTACACTGCCCCTTTTATCCGCATAAAAAAGCTGCCCACATTTCTGTGAGCAGCCTTACTGTTTGAATTATGATTCAGTACGATTCAATCAAGCCTTGTACTCTTTCAGGTCAGCAGCAGCAGCCTCGTCGATGATGATGGTTACATCATGATGCAGCTGCAGAACAGATGCGGGAACCCAAGGAGTGATGGGGCCTTCCAAAGTGTCAGCAATAGCTTTAGCCTTGCCTGCACCGTTAGCCACCAGGATGATCTTCTTAGCTTTCATAATGGAACCTACGCCCATGCTGATAGCCTTGGTGGGAACGTCTTCGATCTTCTCGAAGAAACGAGAGTTAGCCTGAATGGTGCTCTCGGTCAGTTCTACGATATGAGTGGGGCCTACGAAGGTGTCGGTGGGCTCGTTGAAGCCGATATGACCGTTACCGCCGATACCCAGCAGCTGCATGTCTACGCCGCCGATTTCGTCCAGCATAGCCTCGTAAGAGGTGCAGGCCTCGTTCATGTCCTCAGCGTTGCCGTCCGGAACATGTACATTATTCTTGTCGATATTTACATGGTTGAACAGATTGTCATCCATGAAATAGTGATAGCTCTGATCATTAGTGGGCTCCAGAGGATAATATTCGTCCAAGTTGTAAGTTCTTACCTGGCTGAAATCCAGAGTACCTTCGTTGTACATACGAATCAGTTCTTTATAGGTGCCAACGGGAGAAGAACCGGTAGCCAAACCCAGGATCGCATCGGGCTTAACATTTACGATGCCGGCGATGATAGCGGCTGCTTTCTTGCTCAGGGTCTCGTAATCTTTGCATACCAGAACCTTTACATTTTTGCTCTTACCATTGGTGTACCATTTTGCATTAGTTTCCATAAACTTGAGTGCCTCCTACAAATGTTTTGATAATCTCAAAGTCAGCATCGGCCAACAGAATATCCGCATCTTTTCCTACTTCCAAAGAACCCTTGCGATCGCCCATGTTAATGGAGTTCGCAGGTGCCAGGCTGGCTGCAGAAACAGCCATGGGCAGGTCCCAATTAGTGAATTTGGCAATGT
The DNA here is from genome assembly GCA_045631245.1 of Bianqueaceae bacterium. Taxonomy (GTDB): domain Bacteria; phylum Bacillota; class Clostridia; order Lachnospirales; family Bianqueaceae; genus CALWPV01. The sequence continues at coordinate 16,793 of JAZQUJ010000125.1, read as the reverse complement.
TCTGAACTGCTTTATGCAGACGCAGCACACTACCGGCAATAACGCCATTTTCCAGACGGCACTGAATGCCCTTAACGAATACCTTCTGGCCACCCAGGTCGTACTCGCCGTCCGGCAAACCGCCGGCTCTCATACAGTCGGTGATCAGCACCAGTTTGTCCTTCTTACAGTCAGCCACCAGCTGGAATACGCCGGGATGAATGTGGAAGGTATCACAGATCATTTCGGTATAAACATCGGGGCTGGTCAAGGATGCGCCAACCACACCGGGATCACGATGGTGCAGACCGGTCTGAGCATTGAACAGATGGGTCACATGCTTGCAGCCCTTCTTAAATGCTTCTTTTGCAATATCATAGGAAGCACAGGTATGGCCCAGAGAGCAGATGATATCGGTCTCGTTGGTGATGCGCTCGATATATTCCATACCGCCTTCCACATCAGCAGCGATGGTAACCAATTTGATTACATCGGCATACTCTTTGGTGAACTCCACATCGGGAGCCTGAATATACTCAGCCACATGTGCGCCTTTATTCTTTACATTAATATACGGGCCTTCCATGTTAACGCCCAGTACCTGTGCGCCGCCCCAAGCTGCCGGGTCTGTTGCACTGGCTTCTTTTGCCTCACGAGCCTGCTGGAAGGTAACTGCCAGATGCTCTTTGGGCAGGGTCATGGAAGTGGGAAGCCAAGAGGTAACACCAAAGCCGGCGATCATTTTACTCATGCGCTGAATCGCACCGGGATTGTTATCGCTGGTGTCGTCACCGCCGCAGCCGTGCATGTGTACTTCCACCAAACCGGGAGATACATAATTACCCTGAGCGTCGATCACTTCCAAATTTTCATACTTATCTAATTCAGCGGGATCTACGATCGCTTCGATCTTACGGTCGAATACGATAGCCTTTCCCTCTACGATCTGATCCGGCAGGATCAGTTTTCCGTTAATAATACATTTCATATTGTATAAAACCTCCGTTTACTTGAGATTTTCACTCTCTCTTATGATACCCTTTTCAGTGATTTTAGTCAATATCATTTTTTCTTTTCTTTCAGCAGCTTCACGTTTCTCCACTTGTCGCTCTTATAGTAATAAACAGCAATGCAGGTACCAATGACCCAACCAATATTGATAGACCAATATATGGAACTGCTGCCAATGACATCAAACAGCAAATAGGCACAGCTCACACGGAATACCAGATCCACAAAGGTTACCACACTGGAGGCGACCACATAACCGGCACCGCGGCACAGAGCACAGGTGTTGTTCAAAATAACAAAGAGCAAACTACCCACGCTGACAACGCGCAAATACCCTACACCTGTTTCGTACACAGCCGCTGACGCATCGGCATCTACAAAAATACCGATCAGCTGCTCACCAAACAAATACATAAGCAGAATACCGAAGCATACATAACTCAAATTAATAATAATACCTGTACGAAGACCTTGAATCGGACGTTCATAGTTGCCCGCACCAATATTTTGACCGGCAAAGGTAGCTACCGCATTACCTAAAGTTGAAATTACAATATTGAAAAATCCGTTGATCTTCAAGGCAGCGGAATATCCGGCAATAAAGTCAGAACCATTAGAATTTACCAACGCCTGTACAAACAAGCTTCCAATACTAATAACCGACATCATAAACATGTTGGGAACGCCCTGTCGAGCCATGCCTCCCATAAGAGTGGTATCGAAGTAAGTATGTTTTTCTTTGATTCCTTTCACTCTGTGCAGCAGCACGGTAATCGCCAGCAAGGATGCCAGACCCTGCGCGATAAAGGTGGCCCACGCTACACCGGCTACGCCCCACTGGAACTTGGCTACAAACAAAAGGTCCAGGAAAATATTCAGAACGGTGGAGAAGATCAAAAAGTACAAAGGCTTTTTAGATTCGCCTAAGGCATTGAAGATCGCATTACAAATATTATAAATAAACAGGAAGGGCAGGCCCCACATATAGATCCGCAAATACGAGGTTGCATCTTTGAAAATATCCTCGGGGGTATTCAACCAGGAGCTGATCTGAGGTGCCAGAATTCCTCCGGCCAGCATTAATACCAAACTCATACTGATGATCGCAATCAAGGCAGTAAAGATAGCAGTTTTAACCTGACTCAGTTTCTTGCCTCCATACAACTGGGCAACAACGACACTGCAGCCCATGCCCAGACCACCTCCCAGACCTACGAACAACTGAGTGATCGGGTTGGATACACCCACCGCCGCCAAGGCATCCACACCGGCATAGCGGCCGGCAATAATACTATCGGCAATGTTATAGCACTGCTGCAGCATGCTACTGAGGATCATGGGAATAGCAAAACTCAGCAAAATCTTAAGGGGACTTCCTTTAGTCATGTCTTTCATATCATTTTTCCTCTTTTCCGGCTGCCTGCGCAGCCTCGATTTCAGCTTCCAATTCGTCAATAATGACTGCAATTGCATTCTCATTGTTGCTTACGGTAATTCTGTCCGCCGCTTTCAAACATAGCTCGGTCGCATTGGATACTGCATAGCCGATATCCGCCATTTTCAGCATCGAAACATCATTTTCGTAGTCGCCCACACCGATTATCGTATGTATTTTTTCCCTTCCGCCCAGCATTTCACGAAGCTTTTCTACCGCAGGCCCCTTACCGCCATCCATCGGCAAAAGTTCCATACCGGTATTCCAGCTGCGCTCAAAACGATACTGCGGAAATTTCTCCTGCATAATATGCTGCACCCGCACACAGTCCTCGGGTGTTGTAAAAACGAAATTGATCTTGTGCCAAGGTTCCTGTTCCGCGAGCTCCGGATTATCCTTATACAGATCCTCCATATCATGAGTCAGCTTGCGCTGATTATCCCAGGTTTTACCCATGGGAGAACCCACACGCATCCAGTTATCGGAATAGGTCAAATGATCCACATAGACCAGATCACAAAGTTCTTCCTTCTCTATAAACTCCAGCACTTCCCTGGGCGACGGATCCAGCGCCACCTGATGCAGCGCCCGATCGTGATCGATATCGTAAATCGTAGTGCCGTTTCCCACCACCTGATAGGTATTGGGCCAGAACTTTTCTTTAAAATTCAGCACATGCTTGGGAAAACGTCCCGTCGATACCGTAAACAGACCGCCCTCCTGCTGAAAATACCGAATCGCTGCTGCATTTTCCTCGCTCAGCTGCCCTTGACTATTGGTCAAGGTACCATCGCAATCGGTACAAATTAAATAACCATCAAACTTTCCCATAACAAATTCCTTTCACAGCCTCACCGCCACTCACTCCCGATCCAGCCGCTCATTCATTCAAATATTCCAAAATCCGTCCAAGCCCCCACTCCCAGAAAGCCCACTCGTGGTTTCCTTCATGTTCCTCATAGCGATGCTCGATGCCAAGCTTCTCCCAATCTGCATGCAGCTCTCGGGACAAAGGCAGCAAACCATCCTGCTCACCGCAGGCCAGATATAGCTTCGGCATTTGCAAAAGCTCCTCATCTGCCTTCTGCTGTGCCTCAATCTTGGCCAGCAGTCGATGACTCAGCTCCATCACATCGTGTTCGGATTTTTCAATACCATCCAGACCGCAGCCAAACACAGTTTCCAAAAACTCACGACGCCTGAAAAATACATCTTCATGGATCTGATTCTTCATATCCTGAGTCAAAAGCGCACTGGAAAGCCCTCCGGCAAAGCCGAAAACCTGCGGATACAACAGCCCTGTTCGCAGAGCCCCATAACCGCCCATAGAAAGGCCGGCAATATAGGTGTCTTCGCGAGCCGCTGAAAGCGGCAGCATAGTTCTTGTCAGAAGAGGCAGTTCCTCCGCCAGAAACTGTTCGTAGTTCGCACTGCGATCCGGTGCATTATGATAAAAGCTATTGTCACCGGATACCATGATGACAGCCAGTTTTTTCTTCCGCTTCGCATTGCTTACCCCAAGCAAACGAAAGGCATGCACCGCCGTGGACCAATTGATAAAGCTGCCCTGAACTCCATGAAGCAGATATAATGTCGCCATGGTATCACCGGGCTGAAGTGTCTCCACCGGTGCAATCACTTCTAATGTCACAGTGCGGTTCATGGTTTTAGCGTACACATCGATCTTCATAATTGCCATGACTCACACCTCCCCTACGGCCTTTGCTGCTCCATCACGATGTCCCTGCAGCCAATCCAGCACATCGGGTAAATGGCCGTCCCAGTATTCCCAGGTGTGACCGCCGCTATGCTCTTCATATACATGTTCAATGCCCTGCTGATTCAAAATTTCATGGAAATCACGATTATTCTGCAGCAGCACATCCTCCGTTCCAATACTCATAAACAACTCCGGCATCACGGCTTTTGCGTTTAAAGCATCCTTCAGAGCCTGCACAGTATCGGCTCCATGACCACGTTTTTGCGCGCTCTCCCCCATGGTGATTCCCGAGGATAGGCCCGCAGCCTTGCTGAACACCTCCGGATACCGCAGGGCGCAGCGAATGGCACCCCCGCCACCCATGGAAAGACCTGCGATCCAAGTATCTTCTCGTCTTGTGGATAACGGGAACGCTTTGCGCGTCAGCGCGATGAGCTCTTCCCCAATCAGTTTTTCGTAATATTCCTCCCGTTCGGGATAATTTAAATAGTAGGAATTGTCCCCGGAGGGCATCACCACGGCAATGCCACGGCGCTGCGCCCACACAGCAATACGGGAGTTGCATACCCAATCGCTGTAGTTGCCACCCCAGCCATGGAGCAGATACAGCGTGGGAAAGGGGCCCGTTTCCGTTCGATCCCACTGATCCACCGGCAGCAGCACGTTCATAGAGGTGTAATGCTGAATGCTGTTTGACATAAATTCCATTTGAATGAGTGCCATAATTTTATCTCCACGCGCTTACCGCGCTTTTCTCCATTGCAAAAAACGTTAATTGCAAAAAAAGGACGCCGAGGCAGAAAACTGCCTTAGCTATCCTTTTTTCGTTATGTTTTATTTCTGATTCTGATCTTCCTGACGGATCTGTACACGACGGATCTTACCGCTGATCGTTTTAGGAAGTTCTTTAACAAATTCAATGATTCTGGGATACTTATAGGGTGCGGTCACACGTTTTACGTGATCCTGCAGTTCCTTGATCAGTTCCTTGGATCCCTCATAACCTTCTGCCAGTACAACGGTGGCCTTTACGATCTGGCCACGTACCGGATCGGGCACGGCAGTGATGGCGGTTTCTACAACTGCCGGATGCTCCAGAAGAGCGCTCTCTACCTCGAAGGGTCCGATACGGTAACCGGAAGATTTGATTACGTCGTCGGCTCGACCCACGAACCATAAGTAGCCGTCTTCATCCATCCAGGCCTGATCGCCGGTATGATAATAACCATCATAACGGGAACGGGCATTAGCCGCATCATCTTGATAATAGCCAATGAACAAACCATTAGGCTTACCATTTTTGATATTAACGCAAACTTCACCTTCCATACCGATCTCACAGGGTTTACCCTCATCGTCCAGCAGTTCGATACCAAAGCCGGGAGTGGGTCGACCCATGGAACCGGGTTTGGGCTCCATCCAGGGAGTTGTAAAGATCGCAACGGGTGTTTCGGTCTGACCAAAGCCTTCACGCATCTTCAAACCGGTAATATCGAACCAGCGATTATATACTTCAGGATTCAAGGGCTCACCTGCCACGTAGGACGCACGCAAAGAAGACAGGTCAACACCGCTCAGGTCTTCCTGAATCATAAAACGATACACTGTAGGCGGAGCACAGAAGGTAGTAATATGATACTTTTCGATCATTTTAGCCACTTCAAGCGGCGGAAAACGATGCTCATAATCATATACGAAAATGGCAGCTTCGCTCATCCACTGACCGTACAACTTACCCCAAGCGGCTTTGCCCCAGCCGGTTTCCGACATGGTAAAGTGCAGATCCTCAGGCTGTAAGTGATGCCAGAAAGCACCGGTGGCAATGTGTCCCAGCGGATAATTATAGTCATGTGCTACCATTTTAGGATGTCCGGTGGTTCCGGAAGTGAAATACATTAAGCTGATCAATTCTTCACTATAGTTCGCATCCCAATCTTCACGCCCAAATACAGGACTTGCCTCTTCCACCAATGCATCAAAATCAACAAAGCCCTCTCGCTGTCCACGCACACAACCCTTGATTACTTCATCGGGACGCTGACATTTAGTCACGCCCTCCGCTACATGGGTGATCACTTCATCGTCATCACCTTCCACGCCGGTACACAGCACCATCTTGGCGCCGGCTGCATCGATACGATAGGCAATATCCTTAGAAGTGAGCAGATTGGTGGCAGGAATTGCAGTAGCTCCCAGCTTATGCAAGCCAACAATGCTGTACCAGAACTGATAGCGGCGTTTTAAAATCAACAGGACTTTGTCACCGCGCTTTACACCCAGCTTTGCAAAGGCATTGGCTGCTTTTGCAGAAAGCTCAGAAATTTCTTTAAATGTGAAGAATCTTTCTTCACCCTTATCATTACACCATACCAGTGCTGTTTTATCAGGATCTTTCTCTGCTAAAACATCCACAACATCAAAGCCGTAATTGAACTTTTCCGGCGCGGTCACCTTATAGTTTTCTCTAAAATCTGCGTCAGACTCAAAATCCAGACGGCAGTAGTTATCCAAAAAACGCATTACAAACTTTCTCCTTAAACGATGATTACCAAAATCTTAGCGGGTTTTCCATCCAGTGCCTTCATGCCGTGGGGGCTGGTGGATACAAAATAGATAGAATCGCCTTCTTCGATCACATATTCATGATTGTCGATCTTCATAATAAAACGACCTTCCACGCAGTAATGATACTCATGTCCGGAGTGTACGCTCACAGGAATTTCGTTGGAGTCATTGGGCGCTACTGTAACCATGAAAGGTTCCAGTTTACGGTTTGCGAAGTTATAGGCCAGATTCTGATATCCATAGGCCTTGTTACGCTGGGTACCAACGCCCTGTCCCTTACGTACAATCGAGATCTGGGACAGCTTCGGAGAGGAACCGGTGATCAGTTCCGTCAGATCGATGCCCATCATATTGCAGAACTCGTGCATTACACTTACCTGAAGCTCCTTTTCACCTGCTTCATACATCTGGTAAGTTTCCAACGACATACCCAAGCGGTCAGCCACCTGCTGCTGGGTAAATTCGCAGTCTTCACGGATACCATACATCCGCTGTGCGATTTCTTGATTCTTATTCATGTCTTCCTCCTTTGTGGGCATACCGTGCTTCATCGTATGCCTGCACCAACTCCCGTACATCCGGCAATGTTTCCGCTACCTCAGTGGGAGTCTCATATGGGTGCACTCTTTTCCCCATATAGCCGCGCACCTTCTTATAATAGGCACGACGGATCCTGTTTTCGGGACTGTTATCAAACATTTCCCGCAAACTGCGGCGCTTGGGCTTTTTCTGCTTCGGCGCAGCCTTATAAAACACCTTGGTTTCCTCGTATCCTTGTTCCTGATATTTATGCACTTCACTGAAGCGTTTGAAGGCACTATAGCAGCAATATACGATAAAACCAACAACAATGGCGAAGAACGCCACTTCCAAAACGAACTCCAAAAATAACCAGAAGGGGCTGGGTTCTGCTGGTTCCACACCGAACATCGGCCCATCGGATTCACTACCGCTCTGAGCTGGTGCTTCCTCTTCAATGTATCCTTCTGATCCGTCGGCTTCATTGATGATTCGAGCCAGCTTACGCACGAACAAAATCATCATTGTAGTCAACCAATTGATCAGATCATCCATACCTGCCACATATAGAATGGCAAATACAGCCACAACGATGCCCAAATAGGCCAAAAACATCTTATTGTTAAAGCCGATCACGCGGCGAACCGAAAAGTTACCTTCTTTATCCAGACTCTTGAGTGCATCATGTACACCGATCCAGTGTTGATAATACAAAAACAGAACGCCGTACAAAATAGCCAGACTCATCAGAACAGGGGTGAAATTCAAACAGCTATGATCCACTGCCACAATATAAATACCCACCATACCAGCTATCACAAGCAGCAACATTGGCATGGAAAGTTCCCGTTCCGCTTCCTTTGACATTTGACGTACAATGCCATATACCGTCAGTATACCCCAGAAAATGACACCAAAACAGGTCATAATCACATGAGGTGACAGCAGGATCCACGCACCCATGATTAGATGTGCTAAAATATACACAATGATACTGGGAATACATCTGCGTACATACGTAGAAAACCACGGCATGAGCATAAACCCAAGGGAGAACCAGGCATAATCATAGGTCTTATCTGCTAATTCGTATCCGGCATATAAAATGAACGGAACAATACCCACCAACAGCAAAAATACTTTTAATGCCTCGATCACAACCGGGTACTTAGGCTTTTTATAATATTCTTTGTCGCCTAAACGACCATCCACAAAACTTACTTGAGCCATAGTATCCCCCCTCAGACCTTATAGAAGTGGAAATCTTCTATGGTTTTTTCCATGTCCTGAATATACTGTTCCAGCTGATCAAAGCCAATGGACGAAATAGGACAGATCCAGGTACAAGACGTGGTATAACCATGCAGATTATTGTACGCTTCCACCATATCCTTACCATAGTAAGGAGCAATGATCACATAATAGTCCTCAGCCTGACGCTTTTCCTGCAAGCTGTCCACAATTTCGGAACCTCTGGTTCCGGTAACATCCAGCTCCAAACGAGCCATATTCTCCAGTACGGTATCAATATGGTTCTCACTGCAGCCGGCTTCGATGGCCAGTTCTTTCTTATCCAAACTGTCCAGACCATTACACACAAAACTGCAGGGTACACCGTCACGCTCGAAACGGCTCAGCATGGCGGCAGCCAAACGAAGCCCCGACTCATACAGATTTTCATCGTAATAGTTGGTGGCATTATCGGTCAGCAGCACCAGACGTACCGTCTGATCCAATGTAAACTCATGGGTATTGACCAGCCATTTTCCGGCTTTAGCCGATGCCATGAAGTTAATATCTTTAAAACTGTCATGTTCCTGATAATCACGGATGCCTTTAAACAGGAAAGGATCCTCCAGCGTATAACGCTTGGTGGCCATATTGCCCATGATTTTTTCATAGGGAACATCAAACACTTCCTTTTCCACTGTGGCAGGATACACCGTGATCTGAGCCTGATTATCCATTACCTGTACAAATTTCTTGGTAATAAACATATCATAACTCAAAAGATCCAGTTTATTGATCTGATACACGCCGCGGCGCTTCAGTTCCAGCTTACTCTTACGGGTGATCTGCTGATGGAACAGGATATTAAATATATCGCTTCGGAAAATCTCCGCTGTTTTACCGTTGCGGAGGATCTGAAACTTCAAATGAACCCACGGCAGCGGTAAAAACTTATCGTTGGTCATGATCTCGGTGATCTCAGTTTCGTTCCCCTCGAACATATAACTGTCTCGGATCTTCACCTGTGCCGTTAGTTTTTTACTCCAAAAATATTGATAAATGACCTTCTGTCCCCAAAGCAGCAGGCCAATTACGATCAGTACGATTAATACAGGCATGGATCATCATCCTTCCTGTTTAACGTTCTTCCAATCCTCGGTGGGAACCTCAACCGATTCCAGAATATCCTGGATCAGGTTTACGATCTGGGTGGATTTGTTTCTCTGGCTGCCGCGCAGAATGATTCTGTGACCCAGTACCGGTACGGCCAGGTCCTTAATATCATCCGGGATCACGTAGCTGCGTCCATTAATAGCAGCCAGTGCCTGAGCAGCCTTCAGCAGCGCCAGGTTACCACGGGGGCTGACACCCAACTGAACGCCTTCCATTTTACGAGTCATCTCCACAATATCAACGCTGTAAGCTGCGATATCGGGATGAATGGTAACCTGCTTTACGCTCTCCTGCATGTCCAGCAGCTGTTCGCGGGTGCAAACGGGCTCTACCTTCTCGGCGGGCACTTCGTTTACAAAGCGGCGCAGGATCTCGATAGAATCAGCCTTCTCGGTATAACCCATGGACAGCTGGATCAGGAAACGGTCAAGCTGTGCCTCGGGCAGCGGGAAGGTACCCTGAGTCTCCACCGGGTTCTCGGTGGCGATTACAAAGAAGGGTTTCTCCAACTGATAGGTGGTACCATCAACGGTGATCTGCTTTTCTTCCATACTCTCCAGCAAACTGGACTGAGTTCTGGGAGTGGCACGGTTGATCTCGTCGGCCAGCAGCACGTTGGTAAACAGAGCGCCCTCGCGGAATACGAATTCGCTTTCTTTCTGATTATAATAGTTGATACCGATCAGGTCAGAGGGAAGCAGATCAGGGGTAAACTGAATTCTCTTAAAAGTGGTATCTAAAGATTTAGCTAATGACTTAGCCAGTACGGTTTTACCGGTTCCGGGTACGTCTTCCAATAATACATGACCTTTTGCCAGCAGGGCTGCCAGAATCAGTTCGATCTTCTCCGACTTACCTACCACAACTTTCTCCATATTCTCTTTAATCTTCTGTGTGAGTGCCTGAATTTCTGCAATCTGCATGTACATTGTACCTCTCTCTCATTATAAATATATTCTCCATTATACCACCGCACCGCTTCATAGTAAATAGAAAACTAACTAACTATGACAGAATTTTCACAACGAAATTTTCCCTTAAAGTCTTGCAAACGTCTTTATTTTTCAGGACAGATATGGTAAACTGTGAACAAATGAAGGCTTGCCTTCATTTCGTCCTTTTTGCCTGCCCGGCAGGCAGATATTTCAGCGCTGCTTATTCTCTTTGCGCTGCTCATAATCGGGAGGAATATTCTGTTATGAAATCATCCACAAAAGATTTTATTAAAACTCATGGCCGAGTGATTTTAATGGTAATCATCGGCAGTTTGATCTACTCTTTGGGTATGAATCTGTTTTATATCAACGCTAAGCTGCTCAGCGGCGGCGTGACCGGCTTTGCCCAGCTGATCAACTATCAGTTTGGCCTGCCGATCTCGGTTATGGTCATCGCCTTGAACATTCCGCTGTTTCTGATCGGTTGGAAATTTGTCAGCAAAAAGTTCTTCCTGTACAGTTTGATGGGCATGGGCATTTTTTCGCTGGCTTTGGAAGTATTCAAAGGCATTTCCATTCCATACGACAGTCTTCTTACCTCGGTCGGGCTGGGTCCGATCCTTACCGGCTTGGGTTTAGGTATTATTTACCGCAGTGGTGCCTCCACCGGCGGCAGCGATATTGTAGCTAAAGTCATTCATAAATATTTCTCCATCAACATGGCCACCACCGGCCTGGCCATCAACGCAGTGATCGTCATGATCGCTTCCTTGATCTATGGCTTGGATCAGGCTGTGATCACTTTGATCGCTATGTTCATTAGTGCAAAAGCAAATTCCTATGTAATCGACGGCGTGGATCATCGCCGCGCCATCACCATTATTACCAATAAGCCCAAAGAGGTGGCCGAGGGTTTAATGAACGGCATTGCCCGCGGCGTTACTGTCACCAAGGGCTACGGTGCTTACAGCGGAGAAGATCGCTATGTGTTGTACTGCGTAATTGCCAAGACCCAGCTGGCTCCTTTAAAACGTATTGTAAAAGCGGCTGATCCGAAAGCTTTCTTTACGATCACCATGGTGACCGGCGTGTATGGGCATGGTCATAGCTTTACCTCGCTGGAGAATTTAGAGTAAAAACGAAATATGTACCTATAAACAAGGGGCTGATGCTTTTGCACCAGCCCCTTTACTATTTTACATAAAGCTTTCCTCACTTACCCGAACCCATATGCAAGGCCGTTCTTTACTGCGCTCCCTTCTTTCCGCTTGCCATACCCGATATTCCTCCCAGCTAATTTCCTGATTCGTAAACGCCTTCGACATCTTTTCTGCTTCCCTTATCCATGTGTCATCCCATGCGTCCAATTCTTCTTCATTCCTTGTTTCGCTGAGGCAGATCGAATTTTTATACACATCTCCGTATTTAAAGGATCTCATCAACGGCTCCTCATTATCATAATGGTCACCCGAATCCAGCACATAGAAAAACTCACTCTCACGATACGAAATATAATGTATGTTCACACGGCCCTCCCAGTCCGATTCCATTAGGATTACAGCATCCTCAGTGCCTTGCTTAACATTTCCTAAAAAACCTTCGAACACTTCTTTATGCACAATTTTTCCCGTCAGCGAATAGTAAACACAGATGTTATTATTTTCCTCTGCAGAATCCATACGATTCGGATTCGCCTGTTCCTGCAGAAGCAAAAGCACATCCTCGCCCTCTTCTGCACCATAGATCGGCACAGTTCTTTCATATCGACTTACCCAAAGCTTTGCTTCCCTTTTCCGGACCGCTTCACCAATCATCCACGCCACTGCAAACACGGCTATCACTGCTAATGCGGCCAGGCCGCAAAGCCATTTATGTTTCTTCCTCTTATTCATTGCAGATCCTCACCGAAAAAATTTCTTTAGCCCAATTATATCACAAGAATCACTCATTGTCACCCGATTTTGTCCGTCTTCCGCCCCTTTATGTCCGTTCAGCAAGGTCATCGTTTTCACCACCAAAACCCCTAAAATTTGTTAAAAAATAAACCAAAATATGGTCAATTTCAAGCCCTCAAAAATGCCATTTTTTCTTGTGTTTATGCGGGTTTTGTGGTATAATTATATGGTTACTAGAAGTATCTGATTGCTTAGGATCAGCAAGCGTATTAAGGCGCAATTTCAATGCAAAAATGTACGCCCTGACCAGACTTAATGGGAGGTTTATTCATTGAGCAAAAAGAAAGACACTGCAAACCAGATGGACCTTGGTTTAGACGCACAGGATCAGCAGGCACGTGATATTTTACTGGCCGCCGACCCTGCAAAGAAGGCTGAAAACGCCGAGACTTCTGACTATCATAGTGAAAGTCAGCCTGTCCAGAACGACATCACCGTTTCCGGTGAGTATACTGCCAGTCAGATCCAGATCCTGGAAGGTTTGGAAGCTGTACGCCGTCGTCCCGGTATGTATATCGGCAGCACCTCGGCTCGCGGTCTGCACCACCTGGTATATGAGATCGTAGACAACGCGGTAGATGAGGCTTTGGCCGGCTACTGCAACAAAATTACTGTTACCATTAATCCCGATAATTCCATTACCGTTACCGATAACGGCCGTGGTATTCCTGTTGATATTCAGCCCCAGAAGGGCATCTCCGGTGTAGAAGTTGTTTACACCATTTTGCATGCCGGCGGTAAGTTCGGCGGCGGCGGATACAAAGTATCCGGTGGTCTGCACGGCGTAGGCGCCTCTGTTGTAAATGCCCTGTCCACCTGGGTTAAGGTACAGGTTCACAGCGGCGGTAAGATCCACGAGATCATCTTTGAACGCGGCAAAACCGTTCAGCCTCTGACCGTAATTGGTGATACCAATAAGACCGGTACCCACGTGACCTTCCTGGCCGACGACACCATTTTCGAAGAAGTCAACTACGACTTCGACACTCTGGTGACCCGTCTGCGCGAAACCGCCTTCTTGACCAAGGGTCTGAACATTACCTTGCAGGACCTGCGCGAAGGCCGCGAGCAGAAAAAGAAATTCCACTACGAAGGTGGTATCCGCGAATTCGTAGCTTATTCCAACCAGAATAAAGATGCCCTCTACGACAAGATCATGTACGCAGAAGGCATGAAGGACGGCGTATATGTTGAGGTTGCCCTGCAGCACAACGACAGCTACAACGACAACACCTTCACCTTTGTTAACAACGTTCATACCCCCGAAGGCGGTACCCATCTGGTAGGTTTCCGCGCTGCTTACACCCAGGTACTGAACGATTACGCCCGTAAGAACAACATTCTGAAGGAAAACGAGAAGAACCTGTCCGGCGACGATGTGCGTGAAGGCCTGGCCTGTGTTATCAGTGTTAAGCTGGGTGATCCTCAGTTTGAAGGTCAGACCAAGCAGAAGCTGGGTAACAGCGAAGCCCGCGGAGCGGTAGCCGCTGTTGTAACCGATGGACTTACTTTCTTCCTGGAACAGAATCCCACCATCGCAAAGGCGATCCTCAACAAGGCTATCATGGCCGCCAGAGCTCGTGATGCCGCTCGCAAGGCCCGCGACCTGACTCGCCGCAAGACCGCACTGGAAAGCACCAGTTTGCCCGGCAAACTGGCGGACTGTTCTGACCGCGATCCTAAGAACTGTGAGATTTACATTGTAGAGGGTGACTCTGCAGGCGGTTCTGCCAAGAGTGCTCGTACCAGACAGACGCAAGCTATTTTGCCGCTGCGCGGCAAGATCCTGAACGTAGAAAAGGCCAGACTGGACCGTATTTTGGGCAATGCCGAAATTCGCGCCATGATCACCGCCTTTGGTACCGGTATTCAGGATGATTTCGATATTAACAAACTGCGTTATCATAAGATCATCATCATGACCGATGCGGACGTTGATGGTGCTCATATCCGTACGCTGATGCTGACCTTCTTCTACCGCTTTATGCCTCAGCTGATCGATGAGGGCAAGGTGTATATTGCACAGCCTCCGCTGTTCCGCGTAGAGAAGAATAAGAAGGAGATCCACTACCTGTATCACGAAGAGGATCTGGCACCCCTGCTGGAGAAGTTGGGCAACGATTCCAACATCGATGTACAGCGTTACAAAGGTCTGGGTGAGATGGATGCCAGCCAGCTGTGGGAGACCACCATGGATCCGGCTAACCGTATCCTGCTGCGTGTGGAAAAGGAAGATGCGGCAGCCGCCGACGAGATCTTCACCATGCTGATGGGTGATAAGGTTGAACCTCGCCGTGAGTTTATTGAGACCCACGCTAAGTTTGCTCAAAATATCGACGCTTAAAAGGAGAATTTAAATGGCTGAAATTATGAATCCGCAGCATGATAAGATCGAGGTCGTTAACCTCGAAAAAATGATGCGCGATAGCTATATCGACTATGCCATGAGTGTAATCGTGGCCCGTGCTCTGCCGGATGTACGCGATGGTTTGAAGCCCGTTCAGCGTCGTATCATGTACGCCATGAGCGAACTGAATCTGGCTCCGGACAAGCCCTACCGTAAGTCGGCCCGTATCGTGGGCGATACCATGGGTAAATACCATCCCCACGGTGACAGTTCCATTTACGATGCCATGGTACGTTTGGCTCAGGACTTCTCCACCCGCTATATGCTAGTGGATGGACACGGTAACTTTGGTTCTGTGGATGGTGACGGTGCCGCTGCAATGCGTTACACCGAAGCTCGTATGAGCAAGATCTCCATGGAACTGATGGCCGATATCAACAAAAATACCGTTGACTTTGTTCCTAACTTCGATGGCTCTTTGAAGGAGCCTGCTGTTATGCCCGCCCGCTTCCCTAACCTGTTGGTAAACGGTACCGGCGGTATCGCAGTAGGTATGGCTACCAGCATCCCTCCCCACAACTTGGGTGAGGTAATCGATGCGGTTGCCAAGATCATCGATAATCATATTCTGGAAGATCGCGACACCACCATCGATGAGCTCATCGAGATCGTAAAGGGTCCTGACTTCCCCACCGGCGCTACCATCTACGGTGTGCGCGATATTGAACAGGCTTATCGTACCGGCCGCGGTCGTGCGGTTGTACGCGCCAACATGGAAGTGGAAGAGATCGCCGGCCATCGCCAGCGCATCGTCGTTTCCGAAATTCCCTATCAGGTTAACAAAGCTCGCTTGGTTGAGCGTATTGCTGATCTGGTTAAAGATAAAAAGATCGAAGGTATCTCCGATCTGCGTGATGAATCTGACCGTAATGGTATGCGCATCGTAATCGATTTGAAGCGTGATGCCAATGCCCGTCTGATCATCAACCAGCTTTATAAGAACACTCCCCTGCAGGATACCTTCAGCATTAACATGCTGGCTCTGGTTAAAAATGAGCCCAAGGTGCTGAACCTGAAACAGATGCTGGAACTGTACCTGGATCACCAGAAAGAGGTTGTGACCCGTCGTACCCAGTACGATCTGGACAAAGCTCAGGCCCGTGCTCATATTTTGGAAGGCTTGCTGAAAGCCCTGGATTATATCGATGAGATCATCTCTATCATCCGTGCTTCCGCAAATGTAGCCGAAGCTAAGGCCAACCTGATTGCTCGCTTCGACTTCACCGATGCTCAGGCACAGGCCATCGTCGATATGCGTCTGCGTGCTCTGACCGGTTTGGAGCGTGAGCGCCTGCAGAACGAATATGACGAACTGGAAGAAAAGATCGCTGAATACCTGGCTATTCTGGGTAATGAAAACATCCTGTACAGCGTAATTAAGGAAGAATTGCTGGTGCTGAAGGCTAAATATGCCGATGCTCGCCGCACCTATATTACCTACGAGGATGGCGAGATCAATTTGGAAGATCTGATCAAAAACGAGCAGTGCGTAATCACCATGACCAACTTGGGTTATATCAAGCGCACTTCTCTGGATATGTATCACAGCCAGAACCGCGGCGGAAAGGGTATCAAGGGCATCGAGACCCGTGAGGAAGACTATGTAAAACAGCTGTTTATTGCTTCTTCCCACGACTATCTGCTGTTCTTTACCAACCGCGGCCGCGTATACCGCATGAAGGCATACGAGATCCCCGAGGCCGGTCGTACCGCTCGTGGTACTGCCATTGTGAATCTGCTGTCCCTGAGTGGCGGTGAACAGGTAAGTGCCGTGATCCAGATGAAGGAAAGCCGCGATAAGGGTTACCTGCTGATGGCCACCAAGGGCGGTACCATCAAGAAGACTGACCTTGCTGAGTATGGC
>JAZQUJ010000124.1:0-1713 GCA_045631245.1 Bianqueaceae bacterium | reverse complement strand
TGTCTTCCTAAGACCGCTTGGCCTCCGACTTCCCACAATCACTCGAAAACTTAACATCCCGGAAACCCAGTAATATCAAGGGTTTCCGGTTACATGGGGTACTGCTCTGTCGTTAAAGGGTTTGAATACTTAGAGCTTTTCTTTTGGATGACTATATGCGAGGAGTAAATAATATTCCAAAGTTTGTGCCGTTAACTTTTTGTATCTCGTAGAAAAATTCGCGAAAATATGGTATAATAAACAAAAATGAGCAGCAATGTTTAGAGGAGGAGAAGCATGGAAGTTTCAAAACAGGATTGAAATTGTTTCGGGAAAAACTTCCTCGTTGGCAGGAAGACTATATGGAGCGACTGAATAGGGAGTACATTGCACTCCTTTCAGAAGAAGGGGCTGCTTCCGATAAGTTCTGGAAGTTATCCGAACGCATCCGCCATGATAAACAAAGCTGCGGCGTTGTGCTTCGATTAAGTAAGCAAAACATGGTTTGGGACATCGTGGCGATGATTAACGATGATGTGATATCTCTCGATGAGCTCGATTCTTTCAGCGAAGGATTAAAAGATACTGTACGGTATTTGTGCAGCAGGAAACTTTGAGGTAAATGCTATGGCTCATTATCATTGGAAAGAATTATTCCCGCCCCACATCTGGCAGAGAGGTCTTGATTATTATCACGAGGATCTCATTTTGGACATACAATATCGCGGAAACAGTATCACTGCAGAAATAGAGGGAAAAGCAGATTTTTAACTACTTCGTGCCAGTGCCTTCACATGCTACGACACGAAAATTTTTCAAAAAACGAGCACTCTCATTGACGAAGGGATGTTCTTTATAGCCAGAATCAGTCCAAAAGGTAAAAGGGAGACGGTGGGGAAGAGTCTATCCAAAAAACAAAAAGGCTCAACCGTTGTAGCAAACAGGGCATCAAGAGGCCTTGATGCGAAAAACAAGTTTTTCCTTGTTGGGAATAGCACAAACCCTTTTAGCGATTTTTGCAAAATCGGCTGCGCATTGTTCCAATATGGCGAAGAGTGTAATGGAAGCCTAAAATATATTCGTCTGCCAAAAGTAGTACGGTCGGTAGTACGAGGTATTTGTTTACTACCGATTTTACTACTTTTGCGACATACAATATGCCACGATGAACTACGATAAGGCACGATGGCAGCATGAAGCTGAAAGTCGTGAAAGCCTTGCAGCTCTAAGCATATCGTGGATTATCGAGGAGAATCATGGTAATGAAAAAGATCTTATTTGTCTGCCACGGCAATATCTGCCGAAGCCCCATGGGTGAATTTGTAATGAAAGACCTGGTTTCAAAAGCCGGTCGCACCGATGAATTTGAAATTGCCTCCGCCGCCACCAGTCGCGAGGAAATTGGAAACCCTGTTTATCCCCCGGTTCAAAAACTCCTGAACGCCCACGGGATCGACTGCTCCGGCAAAACCGCCCGCCAGCTTGAAAAAGCGGATTACGAGAGGTACGACCTTCTGATCGGCATGGACCGCGCGAATTTTTGCAACATGAACCGCATCTGCGGCGGCGACCCCGACGGAAAGATTCATCTGCTGATGGACTACACTGACCGCCCGGGAGATGTTGCAGATCCCTGGTATACCGGTGATTTTGAGACCACTTGGCGCGATGTGCAGGCAGGCTGCCGTGCACTGTTGGCGCAGCTTGACAGATGAGGAAACGCCCGACCTTTGC
>JAZQUJ010000123.1:0-2063 GCA_045631245.1 Bianqueaceae bacterium | reverse complement strand
GGGCAGCGCCCCGGCATCCCTGACGGACACCCTGGATTCGGAAAAGCTCCTGGACGAGAGCATGCTGGTCATGTCCTCGGACGAAGCTCTGCAGACTGCCGCCGGGGAGAGTGCCGACACGGCATCCGACTATTTCGCCGCCGTCCGGCTCAGCCGCCAGGAGGCGAGGGATTCCGCGGTGAACCTTCTCCAGGAGGCCATGAGCTATGACACCGCCCCGGAGAAGACCGGCGCGGAGCTGGAGGAGCTGGTGGCGGTGGCCCTGAGCGAGGCCCAGATCGAATCGCTGGTGGTGGCCAAGGGCTACGCCGACTGCGTGGCGTACATGTCGAACGAGGGCATCTCCGTAGCCGTCGCCGCCCCGGAACAGGGCCTGCAGCAAACCGACGTGGCCGTCATCACCGACATCATCCTCACCCAGTCGGATTACGATGTGGAGGATATTAGGATCGTCGAAGTGCAGTAAACAAATCGGGCGCACTGCTATGTATCAGTGCGCCCGATCATCTGTATTCCATTATTTTTTTGCAAAATCTTCCGAAAGGAACTTATTTTCCAAACGGTTTAAGAAAGCTTTGACGGAAAGTTTTTGGAATATTTTCAACCGAAGGTAGTCAATCATTAAGCAGGGAAGGTATATTCCGAGGGCAACTACAAGTACACCTAAAGGCATAAACAATTGATGCAGATCATTCAAAAAAGTGAATCGATCCTCAAATAATTCAAAAATCACAGGATGACAGTGAATGAGATATACACCAAATGCAGCTGGAGAAAGAATACTTATAAGTCTGCAAAGAGCAGGCTTCGGATTGATATGCAAAAAAGCGAGAAAAAGCGAAAGTCCGGCAAAGAGGATTGTCGGCGAAACATATCCAATTAAAAGCTTGCTGAATTTCTCATCGCCAAAAATAAAAATAGTGATTTCTTCTACAGTAAATTTGTAGATAGCTGTCATTGCAATGCAAACAGCAAAAAACAAAAAGGCTTTCTTCTTTGAGATGAATGCATCGAAGTGAAACTTATGAACAAATCCACCGATCAAATACATATATACCAACCATAATGTGCTGTATCCATTATTTAATTTAAAAGGATCATGCATAAGAAAGGTAGGTGCAAGTGAGAAACCGATAAAGGAAAGAAGCAGGAAATATTTTGTCTGCCGTAGGGAAAATGCATCAATGGCAGCATTCAATGCTGGGATAAGCAAGAATAATCCTGCGTAAGAAGACAGATACCAGTGGGTTTCCCTGGCAACTGGGAATAAGGCATTCATAACCAGTCCGGGAGAAAAAGATGCCGGTGATATGATCCACGAAAGTATATAAATAATTGTGCTATAGAACAACGCTTGAATACCAATCAGCAGCATAGAACTGATTCGATATTTACTGTGATAATAAACATACCCTGTTATCAGCGCATAACAGTTCACAGCACAGTAACAGCTGATCTCAAGAAGCCATGCTGTATAATAATTGGCAGTTCGTATTTGTGTTGCACTAAGTACACCGCCTTTTCCGAGTACATGCAGTACTACCACCATGAGCATTAAGATCATCCGTAATAAGTCGATGCCGTATTTACGCTCTTTCATAATCTACCTCAATTCAAATCAAAATACATCGGCACGCAGTCCTTAACGAAGGTTCCCCGGTCGCCGTACATGGCGCTGTGGAAGGGGATGAAGCCCAGGCGTCGGTAGAAGGTCCAGGCTTCGGGAACCGAGTAGAGGACGATCTTCGCCGCGCCCACATGGTCCCGGGAGATGCCACGGATCATTTCGATGAGGTAGCTGAACAGGTAATGGCTCAGGCTCCGCTGGTCCTCGGGCCGGTAGCGCAGGCCCTGATAGTCCACGTCCACGGCAAAATACACCACCTCGATGGCGGACATCAGGGTGGAGAACTGCTGCTTTCTCGACAGGAAGATGGCCGAGCAGGCGATGGTCATGGCCGCCAGGAGCTTTTCATTCAGCTCGTCGATGACGAGGTAGGTGACGGTGGTGGGATCGTCCACGGCCTCCACCTGGAAGAAATTATCGATGGCCGGATTGCCGC
>JAZQUJ010000122.1:0-28930 GCA_045631245.1 Bianqueaceae bacterium | reverse complement strand
GCTTGTAATCGTCCATGTACATATCAAATCACCTTTTCCTTCTTATAGAATGAAAGTTTGTAAACTTTTAACAAATCAATTATATTCCATTTAATTTGGATTGTCAATGATGTATTATCCACGCACTGGCATTGGGCGTTTTTTAGCAGTATATTCAGCCACATCAATTTTGATTACAGAAACCACCGATACCATTTTGTCATCAAATTCAAAATCCTTACCTGTCTGCGTTTTCATCAATAATGAAAGGGCTCTTTTTTTCTGCTCTGTTTCCTCTACTATTTCCGCCACGCCTTCTCCCATGATTGATGAATAGCAGAGACCATATTTACAGGCAACTTCTCCTTCAAACGGAATAATATCGGTATCGATTTCCACAAACACGTTAGGATTAGCTCTAAGAACATCCAGTTTACGTCCTCTTGGAGCTCCATGCAAATAAAGAGTCAACTTCCCTTCTGTCATTATATAACCATAATTCATGGGAACCACATAGGGACGGTCGCCATCCACCATGCCGACATGTACAATTTTTGCTCTGTCCAAAATACCGATGATTTCCTCTAAATCCGTAACTTCTCTTTCTCTTCGAGTCATTCCTTTGCTCATCGCAACAGCCTCCTTATTCCGGGAAAAATTTTCTCAAACTGTGAACCGCTTCATACACTTCAAACACTCGGTGGATCTCCGGTTCAATTTTGCAAATATACTCTTTAAATTTAAGATACTTTTCATGTGCTAATTTGCTATCACCTTCAAATTTCGCAATAAAGGCATCCGCTAACAGATCAGCATAAGGTAAATACTGTTTCAAATAGAACCAGGACTGGGCAATTGCCTCATTTTCCTGTTCCAAGTTAGTTTCAACAGTTTCATAGAATTCCTGGATAGCCGGCTTAATCATTCTAAGTGATACGAGCTGCGCTTCGCGGTTTATACTGCCATCCGGATTAGCCGCACCTTCATAGCCATCGGCTCTGACAACTGCCTGCCCCCGTAAAGCCGGAGCGTCAAATAATCGACTCAGCGTATCAAAGAATTTATAAACCTTAGCCCCCTCTTCTCCATAACAACGCGCGAAATAATCATCACAGATCTCTTCAAAGTTTGCGTTTCGATTCCACAAAGTGCGCGCCATAACTTCCATCACGATACCTGATGGGAAGAAAATTCTCTGTTCCTGACAGCTGTTCATACCATTCAGACCAATATCCTTAAGTCCGACCATATCTTCATACATGATCTTAGCAATGTGCATGTAGCCCGGGTCGGAATAATGCGCCCACATCAGATGATAATCAAAATCGAAGCTGTCGCCGCCAAACATTTTCTGCCAACGGCGAAGTCTTGCCACGTTTTCTTCCACCGCATAAGGCATCGGAAGTTTATTACGAACATAGTCAGAAAGCGGATACTGATCCAAATCGACTGTCTTATCCAATTTAAAAGAATTAGAATAATCTCTGGTAATCGGTGCAAACATCAAAGTGAACCGTTCAGGATTTTTAATTCTCACCTGTTGGGGCTCCCAGAGCAAATCCACGTATATAAGAAATACAATACGGGTGTCCAGTCCCTCTGCAGTCAGTTTTTCATCGATTTCATTGAGTATTGTCACATACCAGTCGGCAGGTACCATTTTTTGACATTCTTCACATTCACAGTGATTGTTAAGTCCATCTGCCAACCAGAAATGCAAATAAGCGGTATTAGGATGTGTTTTACAATACTCCACTACTGCATCTGCCATTGCACTCCGAACATAGGGCATTGAATAACAAAGATTCGTATCACAGGGAGAGTATCTGGGTAGCACATCTCGCTTACCGTTGATCATTGCAATATACTGCGCATATTCAGGACAAGGCTTGGTTACATCGCGTATCCAGTCTTCCTTATTATTCACATTAAATGCATCAATCGAAGTCCAACCGTGTCCAATTGCATGATACATAAGACCACGGCGAAAAATTTCAGCTTCAATTGCAGTATTTAAACCTTCGATTTCATCATTGGTGATCGGTTCAGCTTCCAAAGTTGGATTTAAATCATGATCATACCAACGACGTATAAATTCAGTCGGAGTACCAAACTGGGTAAAATATCCGTTCATTCCATTTTTCGGCAGCCAATCAATCAGATCGCTAATATGTTCATAGTTTGGTGCACCTTCAATACAAATGCAGCGATGACGATAGGAAGCCGCTTCTGCAACACACACGCTGTCTTCCAGGGCATTCTTTTGTGGAATAATATCACCATCACGACCCGGACGAACAAATGAACAGCCAACTTCTCTTAAAAAACGATAAACAGCAATCACTACGCTTCTAGGATTTGAACCGGTAATATAACCATTGCCATTTTGAATATTAATCGCAATTGCATCATCCAGTTCAGCATTCTCTACAGACGGTATATAAGCTGATAACTCCTCATTCATGCCGACCTTGATACCCTTGCCGCTGAGTTCATAGCCTTTTTTCCAAAAGACCACTTCTACAATCGCAGTCCGATCCATTGTGCGTATATAACGTTTCAATTCATTAACAGCAAAATCAATAACTGAGTCACTGCCGCATTTTATAATTCTCCAACTATTCATCCAATCTACTCCCTTCTTTTCCTAATCCGATATGCACTTTATCGAACTTTATGAACTTTTGATCAGCAGACACACGTTCTCGACGTGATCTGTATTGGGAAACAGATCTACAGGCTGCATCTTCGTAATCTTGTATCCATGCTTTGTTAAATATCGAACATCACGAGCCTGCGTCTCCGGATTACAGGAAATATAGACCACCTTTTTAGGACTCGCATATACCAAGGCCGATAGGAACGCTTCGTCGCTTCCCGCCCGCGGCGGATCCATGATCACAACCTCAGGTACTTCATTTTTTGCGGCAGCCTTCTGCAGGAATTTACCTGCATCGTCACATACAAACCGAATGTTTTGTACCTGATTGATTTTGGCGTTGATGATGGCATCCTGCACTGCCTGTCGATTCAGCTCCACGCCGATTACGTTTTTCGCAGCTTTCGCTGCTAAAATACCGATGGTACCCGTACCACAGTATGCATCCAGGACAGACTCAGTGCCGGTTAGTTCTGCCATCTGCAAGGCCTGACTGTATAACTTTTCAGTTTGAATCGGATTCACCTGATAGAAGGAGCCGGCTGAGATTCGGAAGGTGCATCCTAGCAACTGATCGTTGATAAAACCAGGGCCTTTTACCGTTTTCTGTTGATCCCCCAATACCATACTGGTCTTCGCGCCATTGATATTGTGGATCACTGTGGTGATTTCAGGATGTGCCTTACATAGTGCGGATACGAAGTTATTTTTACCAGGGAACTGATAGGAACCCGTTACCAAAACCACCAGGATCTGACCGGTAAAATATCCTTTACGAATCAGCACATGACGCATATTACCGGTACGGCGATCTTCGTTATAGGGCATGATTTTAAAAGAAGTCATCAGTTTTCGAATCGTTGCCAAAATGGCATCAGCCTGCTGATCTTCCAGCATGCACTCTTCCACCGGAACGATTCGATGGGAAGCAGCTTCATAGGTACCGGAAATCACTTTTCCTTTCTGCCAACCAAAGGCAGCCTGAACCTTGCAGCGATAATACACCGGTTTTTCCATACCGATCACCGGCTGGATTTCTTTATATGTTGGAAACAGGTTTTGTACTTTTTCCTGCTTCGATGCCAGTTGCTTTTCATATGGTATTCCCATATACTGACAACCACCACAGCGATTTGCCACAGGACACTTTGCTATACTCATTTTACCTGTTCCTTTCTATTAATTTCACATATGGTCAATGTTTTTTCTTTTACACGGAATTTGATCTCCATGTCGGCAAACTCCATACCATAGATGCGATCAGGATCCTGCTGATAATGAGGCCGCGGATCCTGCGCTAAAATATCTAGCACAGCTTGTCGATGCTGCTCCGGAATCTGTGCTGTGATTTCTTCGCTGCATTGTACATTCAAATGATCATCCTTGACCGTATCAGCAAAACCACCCACAGCATCAGGCTGACTGTCTACAAAGGGCAAATAGGGTTTTATGTCGTAAATGGGAGTTCCATCCAACAGATCTGCTCCTGAAACAATGATTACAGGACCATTTTCTGCAGAATAATCAATGGTTTCCAGCTTAACGCAGGACAAACCGATGGGATTAGGTCTAAAAGGAGAACGTGTTGCAAATACTCCCATACGTTTATTACCACCTAGCCTTGGCGGACGCACAGTCGGTGACCAGGTATCCCGTTTAGCTTCGGAAAATTCCCAAATGAGCCATAGATGAGAATACTCTTCCATACCACGCAGGGCATCAGCATTCTGATACTCCGGCTCAAATACGATTTTTGCTTTCAATGACTCTACTAATCCACTTTGTCTTGGAATTCCAAATTTGGTGGGAAAGTCGCTTTGAATACGGGCAATTACTTTAATCGTCGTTTCTTTCGTATCATTCATAGACTTAGAAATAAGCTCCCATTAAATATTCCTCCGGCATGGGCTCTTCTTCCAAAAACTGAAAACTTTCGTCCTCTAAGATGGGAAGGAAAGCCTCAAATGGAACCTGACCAAATTCGCAACCGAAATTATTAGCCCCGAACCATTTTCCCTCTTTGAGGGTTTGATTCAAGCCACGAGCAAATTTAGTCATATTGCAGCAATCGTGTACGGCCACATCCCACTGTTCCTCATCAGCGATCTTCATGAATTTAAGGGTCAGTTCATGGCTCCAGATGGGTGAAACATAGCCCTGATGGCACATATACATTGGCTCACCGGCATAGTTCGCAATGTTATTTTCATTCAAATGCAATTCTGCACAGTTCATGAAATCCACGCCGGTGGCTAAAATAGCATCTTTCTTTTTAAAGAACTGCTCGAAATATTCCGGTGTCATGGGAGTTTCGATTCCTACGTTCGGAATATATCGTTTTGCGATCTTAATGTTCTCAATTACTTTATCATTACAATTGGAAGCACCCAAGTTAAAGCGAAGCTCATCCAAACCGGCTTCTGCCAAAGCTTTAATGGTTTCTTCAGTAGCCAGCAGACCGTTGGTATACAAGTGCTGATGCACGCCCCACTGCTTGAATTTGCGGATGATTCCATAATACTTTTCGATTTCCATAAAGGGCTCCAAGTACACATAGGAAACTCCAGTGGGCTTCTCATGAATACTGAATAAAAGATCCAGATCCCTTTCGTAATACTTGGTACCTCCAATATCCCACATGCCTTCTCCAATGGGCATGATCTGATCCAACTCACCATAGTTATAACAGAATTTACACTGGATATTACATTTATTGGTTTTACGAATCGCTGTTAAGCCGGTACCAAGCAAGCAAGACTTACAGCCTTTAGCAAATTTTTCATCTTTTCCTACATAATAGGTACGACCTTGAAGAGACTTCAGGCCTTTGATCTCGCTGCGCAGTTTTTCATCGCGGGCCACAATGGCATCTTCAATTTGAGCCAGTACTGATAAGATAATTTCATGGTGGCCCACCATGAGTTCTTCATCTTCAGGAAGTGAAGCAAAGAACTTAAACCAAGATAATGCGTCTTTTTTTGAGATTTTCATTTTAAGCCTCCGTAATGATATACTGCAATTATTTCATGTATAGATTCAATTCTATATATGGTAAAAAACTGGCACCGTTTTGAGGCGATGCCAGTTTCAATTTGTTTCACATTATTTTTCAATAAGAAAACTAAATTAGTTGATTTCAACTTCCTTATGAGCAGCTGCGCTTCTGTAGATACCGTCAAGCATCTTCTGAATGGTAACAGCGTCAGACATGGGAGAGATAGGAGTCTTGTCGTTGTTGATGCAATCAACAAAGTGTTTGATCTCTTCTACGAAGTAGTCATTTCTTCTTACTTTAGGCTGAATGTCGGTCAGGTAGCCAGCTTCGTCTTCTGCATAAATGGTCAGAGGATCGAAGGAGCAGCCAGCCTTGGAACCAAACAGCTGAGTGGTAGCAACTTCGGGACCATTGATAGCCCAAGCGATTTCTGCGATCATGGTCTTGCCACCTTCAAAACGGAACAGAACAGTTGCGGAATCTTCGGTATCGAATACACCACGGCCCTTCTCAAAGGGAGCCCATCTGCTAACGCCTTTGGTCTTGAAATCGCCGATGCGATAAGAAGTCTCAGCGGATACAGAAACAGGGGTAGGACGATCCATCAGATACCAAGTACGGTCGATTGCATGAACACCGATATCCAGAACGGGGCCACCACCGGCCAACTCTTTATCGGTAAACCAACCACCGGGAGTACCTCTACGACGAACATACTGAGTCTTAGCAGCGTAGATCTCGCCGAATACGCCAACTTCGAACAGTTCACGGAAACGCTGCTGTTCAGCACCGTAACGGGTTACAACAGCCAGCATGAAGTTAACACCAGCTTCTTTAACAGCGGCTTCCATAGCCAGACCCTGCTCCAAAGTAGCAGCCAAAGGTTTCTCGCACAGGATGTGCTTGCCAGCTTTAGCAGCAGCAATACATACAGGTGCATGCTGTCCGGTATAAGTACAAATATCGATGTAGTCAACATCTACGTTTGCCATCAGTTCTTCAACAGATGCGAAGTAGTTGGGGATACCCCATTTTTCAGCAGCGTCTTTTGCACGATCAATTACCAGGTCGGCAATTGCTACTACTTCAACGATGTCAGTAATTTTTGCGTATGCGGGCAGATGTGCGGTAGTACAAATGTTACCTGCACCAACAATACCTACTCTAAGTTTCTTTGCCATTGTTTAGCACCACTTCCGGAAATCACGTGTTCCGGAAATTCCTTCCTTAGGTTATTGAATTTGGGCATAAATTTCCCAGATTTCTGCAAAAATTTTATCACAATGACGGTAGACTGTCAAGGGATTTGAACTTTTGAAACATGTATAAAACTGACCAGTTTTTTTGTGTAATAATGACAAAGGACCCGCCCACCGGCGAGTCCTTTATTAGGAACATCTTCTCTTATTCTTCTGTTTTCTCAGCAGCATCCTGTTGTACAACAACTACTGGATTGTTATCTGCTGCAATCTTACCGCCTAAAGCGCCAAGAATCAAACTCTTAATATCGATGCCCATACCAGCACTGATCCCTTCCGTTACCTGAGTGGTACCATTCACAATATCAGAAATCAATTTGGCACTGTTGCCTTCACCATACATGGTGATCTTATCAACCTTACTAAGAGGCTCAGCCACATTTTTAGCGATTTCGGGCAGGGCAGCCATGATCATTTCAATTACAGCTGCTTCGCCGTATTTCTTCATAGCTTCAGCTTTCTTATCGATACCTTCTGCTTCAGCTAAAGCTTTCAAACGAATCGCTTCAGCCTCTGCTTCACCCACAGCCCGAATACCTTCTGCTTCACGCTGACGTTCGATCATCTTAGCTTCCGCTTCCTTAGTACGACGGAATAGCTCTGCCTCTGCTTCCTGTTCAGCTGCATAACGCTCCGCATCTGCTTTTGCACGGATCTCAGCATCCAAAGTCTGTTTCTTAACTTCTACTTCCTTAGCCTTCAGTTCTGCCGTACGCTCCGCACGAGCGATATCAGCATTAGCAGAAGAAATCTCGATGGCTTTACGCTGTTCGTGCTCCTGAATGGAATAAGCAGCATCCGCATCAGCTTTTTTCACATCAGATTTCTGTTTTAGCTCTGCCTGACGAATTGCCAAAGAAGTTTGTTTTTCTGCAATTTCCATTTGCGACTGTACCTTTGCATCATTGGCTTCCTTAGCAGCCTGAGCCTGAGCAATGGCAATATCACGATCTGCCTGAGCCTTAGCAACAGCAGCACCTTTTTTGATTTGAGAAATGTTATCAATACCAAGGTCTTCGATTACATTGTTCTGATCAGAGAAAGATTGAACATTGAAAGAAATCATTTCAAGACCCATCTTTTGAAGGTCAGGAATTGCATTTTCCTGAACTCGCTCACCGAATGCCTTACGGTCAGTAACCATTTCTTCCAATCGCATCTGACCCACGATTTCTCGCATGTTACCTTCCAAAGTATCCTGTACACGGCGGATGATCATTTCTTCGCCCTCGTTCAAGAAGAACTTGGATGCCAGAGCCATCATCTCCTGACTTTGTCCAATACGAATCTTTACGGTTGCATCAACCTTTACGTTAATGTACTCCGCGTTAGGAACAAAGTCCGTTGTCTTTACATCTACGGAAAACATCTTCAAAGACAATTTGTCTAATCGCTCCAGAAATGGGATTCGAATACCGGCTTTACCGATCAAAATTCGCGGCTTACGAAAACCGGAGATCATGTAGGCCGTATCCGGCGGAGCCTTTACATAGCCGATGAGAATAATAAGAATCAAAAAAACAACAAACGCACCAACACCAATTAAAATTTCCATTTTGGTTCTCCTTTCTTTTTCGTTGTTTATGGATACATTGTACTTGAAAAATTGCTTCAAATACATAGTAACTACAGAAAAATAAACCGTTTATTCCGCAGAAAAAAGAAACAATTGATAGCGGTTCAATCCAGTATCGCGCCTTGTTCACGCAGCTTGCTCTGTAATTTCTTCACATCGATTTGTGACAACGTTACCGCATCCTTTATACATTGAACCGAAGCCAAACCTGCCGCCTGTCCCATTGCCATAGCACAGGGCATACAGCGAAGTCCCCCTGCTGCTTGTGACTCACAGGAGATCGTTTTGCCTGCTACCAACAGATTCTCACACCCATTTGGCAACATACTTCGATAAGGAATATAGTATACATCTGCAACTTCAATTTTAAAATTCCCAAATTCACTTGGTGTTCTCGAATGCACATCCATACCAAATGCATAAGCTGCAATCCGGTCTTCAAAACACGTACCATTGGAAACATCTGACACCGTGATCTTATAGGCACCTTCAATGTGTCTGCTCTCTCTTACGCCTAACACAGGGGCCACCTGCGCTAACCTAGCGTTTTCGAACCCCGGTGTATCTTCATGCAGTACTCTATATGCATCTAATACTTGTTTGCGGGCTTCCCTATGAGCTATACTCATACTTTTCGAATCAGTCGCATCCACATTATATACGTGATAGTGATTCACTTTATATCGTCCTTTTGCCGGAGTACGATATGCTTTTACCGGTTTTGTGGGTCGTTCTTTATATAAATCATCTTCGACTCCATCCACCTCAAACATCAGAGTTCCGGGTTGTGGTATACCACTTTGGGCTTCCCCTTTCCAGGTTGGTACGCCTGCTGCCGCTGCCACATCAGCATTGCCGGTACAATCGATATATACTTTTGCCGATACGCTTTTTAGGCCTTCTAAGCAGTTTAAAACAACAGCGTCAATCTTACCATCTCTGCATAGGCAATCAGCAAAACGAGTATATAACAGCACCTCCACACCTGCTTCTTCCAGCATGTCGTCCAATATGATTTGAAGTATAAAGGAATCGATAGGAGTTACATGACGATGGTATCTTTGAATATAGGAAGTATGGATACTGGGCGAATCGGTATCTTCCGGGGTAATGACCGCACCATATCGATCCAACCGCTGAATAATTTCTCGATATAAGCCTCCCACAACCGGCCTCATACCTTCCCGATCATAACTGGTCATAAGAGGACCTACACCGCCGGAAGTTGCCATACCGCCCAGCATACCGGTTGCTTCAGCGAGCAGCACTTTCGCTCCTTCTCTTGCCGCTTCAGCAGCCGCACATGCCCCAGCGGGACCACCTCCCAAGACCACAACATCGTATTCGCCTAAAGACGATAATTCTTTTTGATACAGCAAATTCTGCATACGAATCACCTCCTGTTTTTGATTGTACGATAAGTTAGCTTTTTATTCTTCGTACATTACCGTATCACTTTGAGCTGCCTCTGTTTTAGAAGGCATGATCATCTTGTATAATTCATCTGCAAAAAGATGATGCATTTCGGAAATTGGATGATTGATCCGGTTAGCCAGCAGCATTGTGACATCTTCTGTTTCAGCAAGCTTCTTCCATTGGGAATAACAGTCACACACCGCTACATCCATCTGTTTTGCCATATCAATCGCAGCATACATATAGCGATCCATTCGGCCACTATTTTGCATTTCGGCTGTTTTCGCAGCGTATTCTTTATACTGAACGGGTGCATCCTCTGCCACGTACGTGTTCAACATATTGGGTGTCATGAAGATAACATCCACTTCGGCCTCCTTACATTTATTGAAAATCTGTTGTAAAGAATCCAAGTACTCTTCGAGTGTTCCATTCACATCATTTAATCCAAAACATACAATGATCAGATCCGGACAATGAACCAATACCTGCTTCTCCATTCTAGGCACAGATTCCTTTGCAGTTGTTCCGCCTATGGATGCATTGATCATATTCACCGGCATATAATCTCTGAACTGATTTAAACGCTTTTTCAGCAAATTCCAATATACATTTTCATAATCAATATAGCCGTTGACAGCTCCATGTGAAACACTGTCTCCAAATATTACAATGTTGATAGGACCATGTTCCTGAAGCCCCTGAATATCAAGTAAAATTTTGTCTTTTACCAGCATAGCAATTCCCTCATTTATTGTTCAGGACAGCTCCAGTCATAAATAGGAGCCGGAGGATCAAAAGGCGTTTTCCAGAACTTATCACAAAGAGGAGACCCAAATCTTTGATTCTCAATTATCTGTATCAACATATCGAAATCCTCAGGCGTATGGGCATGTCCACCACTTCTCCAGTACCAAAGGATGTTTTCCGGCTTTCCATACAGTTTCCATACTTCTCTTGCCGCAATGTCAGTCTGATATGTGTTGACCGGTCCAGCCCAAATATCGCTTTTCGCCTGAGAATCA
This sequence comes from Bianqueaceae bacterium, assembly GCA_045631245.1. GTDB lineage: Bacteria > Bacillota > Clostridia > Lachnospirales > Bianqueaceae > CALWPV01. The sequence goes on along the minus strand of JAZQUJ010000122.1, from coordinate 18,021 downwards.
AAAAATACTCTTGGTGCAATCAAAGCTTTCATAGTATGAGCGTCGAAGGGCAAAGCAGCCTCATCATCTTCATATTGAATCAAATCCGGACCGAACCAATCAGGAAATGCATGAATAATATCCTTCAAAGTCTCGCTTCTGGCTTCCTCACCATCTTCTTTCAAAGCACTCATATGAATTCGATAGCAGCTGGATGCACCGGCACAGGTTGCTTCTGCATTTACGATCGTTGCGCGCTCGTCAAGCACACCGGCCAGCATAGCCGTTTTGGCTCCACGAGACAATCCGGTAAAGGTTACACTGGCAGGATCAACCAAGCCTAATTCGAATAAAGCATCCAAAGTACGGCTGTATCCCCAGGCCCAGGCAGCCAAAGCACCAAATTTAAGCTCAGGATAGGTTCCGTATAAATTTCCAACCCGACTGGGATTTCTTAGATCAGGTACGATTTCAGTGCGATTGAAAGCAACCAGCATAATGCCATGATCCACAAACATTTGCGCAATTGCAGGATCCTGCATGCAGCTATAGCAAAGATCTCCATCAATTACTACAGGCCAAGGACCATCACCTTCCGGTTTATGTGCATAGATGGAAAAAGAAACAGGTCTTTCCTTGGTACCGGAAGTGATTCGCCAAATATTCATGCGTCCGGTGGTATTTGGATAAGTCAAGGGAGTGATTTCCAGAAATTCCGGTTCCGGAATCAAATCTCCATATTGTAGTTCCACAACCGGTTTAATCAGTTCTTTTCTCCGTTCTTCCCAGTCTTCGACTGATTTGACTCTTCTTCCATCTTCAAAAATGAATGGATCCGGTAACTTTCCCAGTACTTCATACGACGTAATCTTCATGATATCTATCCTCCTTATACAATTCTCTCTGCAATATTACCTGAAAAAACATTATCCGATTCAACCAGCACAGTCTTATCCGGATTATCAATCACTACACCTAAATTAGGCGAACCTGATTCCTCTTGCGGTGCAAGAAAAGCATTATTGACCACTTTTACATCATAAACCTGAGAGCGAAACGTGATATATCCTCTACTCTTTCCGTATCCACCCGAAGGTCCATCAAAAATATTGCCTTCGATCACAATGCCATGATGATCAATATCACCATGATGTCCGATCCCCGGAAAACCATCGCATTTGAAAATGTTATTTCTAATCGTAACATTGCGGCAAGGCGTATCATCACTACAAAAATCGATCAATTTACCATCACAATCATAGACCGGTCCGTAGGCACCGTGCCTGGACATATCAAGCTGAATCTGCTCATTATAGAGTCTTTCATCTTTAGCTGTATAGGAAGGTCCGTCAAAAATACAATTTTGAATCGTTACATTTTCCGTTCCATTGATCTCAATGCAGTGCCAAAAAGCACAATGTAGAAAGCGGCAGTTTTCGATCGTAATCTGACTGCAGTGAACTGTATTCATAATTGTGATTTTCTCATCCAAGTTCACATTCCCGTCAAAGATACCTCCTGAAATAATGACATCGTGGGTACCCTCATATCCAGCCCACTCAGGTTCTGAATAGGATGCCAGCAGATACTTAGTAATAGGATCACTCTTATCGCTTCTCAGCAGGATTGCACGATCAGAAAACTTCAAAGTTTGATATGAATAAAAAATCAGTGCACCTGACAACAAATAAGTCCCATCCGGGAAATACACCATTCCACCGTCACGCACCTCATCGATACAGGCCTGCAATGCCTTGGTATCATCATGGATTCCATCGCCATAAACATTTTTATTCTGCATTACATTAACAAATTTCATATCATTCGCCCCTCATTCGTACGTATTCTCAGCAATTTTGAAATCTAGGCTTGACTTCTTCTTCCATTAAACCAAGTATCATACCGGATGCAATTTCAGCTACAGTCCAGCCGCTTTCCACCGACCATGGCGCCCAGCCCACATCATTTGGTACTCCGTATACTTCCCGAAGATCCGCATCAAATGCCCGCGGCCATATACCATTGATCAGCGGATTTCCACTTTTGATCTGTATATTGGCCAAGAACTGACAGATTTCTGTCCAAAGCTGTTTAAACCACTCATCCCCGGTCGTATAATATGCCACTGCAAACCCTGTAGGCAGCCAGTTTAACGAATACAGCAGGTCCATAATCGGATCCCCATTCTCGCAAAGTACAGAACTTTCACCATCCTCCACCCCGGCACACATAGCAGTATAATTCGTATCCCATTCAATATAACCTCCTTTGGGATGACGAAACTGCTGCAGATCTTTAGCCACTCGGTAAAGCCACGCTCTATGTTCCGGCAGATCAGACACCCAGCAAAGCATAGCCAATGGCAAAATCAAACGGCAATATTCCTGCGTCTCACTATGTTCGCGAGCAGTAAAAGGATAGAAATTCATAATCGTAGTAATACCACGCAGACCTGTTTCGTAATACCGACGATCACCCGTCAACTTATAGCCGAAAAGCAACGAAGCCATATAGAACGCATTATAATGGGCACTGGGCACATTGCCGGGCACTTTGGTGTATTCATCCATTGGATTGGATCCGGTGATCTCGCCACCGCCCCATTTCCAGCGGATCCCCTCTTCCGGTGCGTCTTGATTTACTAATTCAAAGTGCCAGGAACTAGCCTGTACCTCATCACTGAACTGATCGTAAAAATCAAATCGGCTGCACCTAAGTCCATCGGTACCGGTGGTATTAACCAAATAATCCAGCGCCAATTTGATTTGAGGAATATACTGTCGGTCATTGGAAATTAAGGTATAAAACATCAAAGGCAGCAAAAAACCCCGGGAGGTATCATCCTGATAACTCACATGCCACCAACCTTCTATACTACCGCGCACCATTCCCTGCTGTGGGCACTCCTCAGTGATCTGCATATCCAGCGGCATACGCAGAAGCCCCTTTGATATTTTCGAGTCCTCTTCACTCTTTTTCCATATAGAACTTAAAAAGTACGCCAAAGCGGCCTCACCGGTACAGTCATTGCGGATAGTAGATGCAATTTTATGGGTTCCGTCTGCAAACACATCACTGGCCAGACCTTCTTTCACACAATAGGGTGCCTGCCCAACTTTCACCAACATATCCGCCTTTTCAAACCAATCAAGCGCACGCTGAACCGCCTCCGCAATGGGCTGATCGTCGTACAGCGCAAATTCTGCCTCAAAACAGTCCATTACATCCTGCTCCGTTGCTGAACCTCCCAGCCAATTGATTAAGCCACTGATCAACTTTGACCACACATGACGGGGTGCAAACTTTGCCTTTGAAAAATTACACATTCTAAATGAACTGACTAACAGGTTTTCACCTTCCTGCCACAAAGCGTAATGACTCAGTTCATTTTTTATTTCATCCATTTTATTTACTTTATAAAAGCCCTTCGGTACCTTCACATACTGTAATATAGGCTTCTCACGATTCGTCGCCTTATATACAAACAACCGATTATTACTCTGTTCATCCAGTATAGTACCCCGCTCCAATGTACCCGTTACCTCATGAGGATTCATCAGCACCGGACGCGCAAAACGTGTACTCTCAATTTCCAGAAATGACAGCTGACCAATGCCCCTCACAAACTCCGCAAAGAATCGTTTTCCCCTACGAATCTGTTCATCCAGCCGCTTGCGGATCACTGGCAATAGGGTAATCCCTTCACTTTCTGTCCCGCCCAATATGGCAAACGCATCATAGGAAGCCAAATCGGTATCCAGAACCTGTTCAGTATTAATTACATCACACCCAGAAAAGCTGCGCAGCAGCAAATCGCATAAAGCACTTTCCCTTTGGGTCACAACCAGTAATTTAGACATAAGGAACTCCCCCTTGAGCTATTAAAGATGGCGACAAAATCTTTACCCAGGAATCATCCGGCGTATCCGACAAATGATATGTAATCACACCACCTGCTGCAATTTCCTCCCAAGTAATCCATGCCCGGTCAATCGAATGACCATTTACTTCTATTCCCCGAATATACATGTTTTCTTCCGGATCCCGATCACATTCGATCACCAACTTATCCGAAATTGTTCTCGAATGATATTGTTTTGATAACTGAATCTCCGCACGTTTAAACAAAGGCGTATTCACATGATACACTCCGCTTCCCGGTGCCATCATATGAAAACCAAGTGCAGTTAGGGCAAACCATGCTGACATTTGACCTACGTCTTCATTTCCGCAGAATCCATATTCGGTCGTATTGTAAGATTCCTTTTGAATCCTTCTGACCCAATACTGTGCTTTGGAAGGCTGCCCTGCTTCGTTATAAAGATGCACCAGATGATGACAGGGCTCATTGGGATGATTATAAGCTTCATTCCACATAGCAGAAAGGTCGCTTTCTGTCATAAGCCGATCCAAATTTTCAACAAACTGCTCGTGCCCCATCAAAGAAATCAATCCCTGCGGATCATGGGGTACAAACCAGGACTGCTGAAAAATGTTACTTTCAACACAGCCTTCCGAGTCATAGATTCCCTTCCATTCTGCCCATTCGCCCTTTTCATTCTTTCTACGCATCCAGCCAACCTCAGGCGAAAAAATATTCTTATAATTTTGAGCACGTTCTGCAAAAATTTTTTCATTTTTGCTATCCCCCAATTCTTTTGCAAACTGAGAAATACAGTGATCAGCAAACACATTTTCCAATGTAGCAGAAATCTCATTTGGCACATAGCCATATTGATTATACTCATTCCCTCGCGTACGCTTTGACTTTGGATCAAATGCAGTTTTCAAACAGATCTCATATGCCTTTTGAACATCAAAGTCACGAATTCCTTTTCTATAGGCATCTAGCGTAACAATAATGCCCGGATCTCCCAACATACATCCGGTATCATGGCCCAGAAGCTCCCATCTTGGGAATGAAACATTTTCATATTCCGCTATATCGATCAGTGAATTGATCATATCATTCACAACATCTGGCTTTACAATGGTAAGGAGCGGAAATTCACTTCGAAATACATCCCAGCCGCTGAAAACCGTCCGCTTTTGGAACGACTCCGTGTGTCTGATCGTTCCGTTTGCTGAAAGATAATTACCATTGACATCTGAGTAGATTCTCGGATCCAAACAAGCATGATATAGCGTAGTATAGAATACCGTAAGCAAATCAGAATCATTCCGGGTATCTTCCACTGTAATGCTAGAAAGGGCTTGATCCCATGCTTCTCGCGCAGACTTCCTCATTTCGTCGAAGGAAACGTCTGCGGCTTCCGCTGCAAAATTGACCCTTGCCCCCGCCAGATCAATATAGGATATTGCAATCTTTAAACAAATGGGCTTTTCGGAAAGCGGAAAATCGGCATAAAACCATAGTTCTTCCCCATTGTATTCGCTAACCTTTTCTTCCACCGGTAGATTTTTATTCCATACACCAAATATATCCCACTTTTCTGAAAATTCTGCATGAAAATAAAGGTCATAATTGACATGACCGGCTCCCCTTCCAAAACCACCATGACTGGAAGAACAGTGAATACGACCTTCCAAAATATGACCATCGATTAACTTCACTTCCTGTAATGGTGAACGTCCAGCAATACGTCTGGCCAAATTGATTTGAACTCTTCTATTTTGATCGCATGGATATGACATGCGGATCATTCCGCAATGAGCCGATGCCGTAGTTTCCACACGCACCCCGTATGTATCAAGAGTCACAGCATAATATCCTGCCTCGGTAATCTCTGTATCGTGGTTAAAATCGGACTCATAGCCTCTGTCGCCTCGCTTGGTAAGAGCATCTCGATAAGTTCCCGATAACAAATTAAGCTCCCCCGTTGTCGGCATAACTTGAAAATTTCCCAGATCCCCATACCAACCTACACCAGACATATGATTAATAGAAAAGCCGTCAATGGTAGTATGATGATAACTGTAACCCGAACCATTGTCGCCGCCCTCATATGTGTCCGGCCCAACTGCCGTCATACCAAAAGGATATATCGCACCTGGATGCGTTTTACCACCTCCATGAACACTGGTGGCTTTCATATCACCTATGGTTCCAATTTTTGTACTCACGTATCTGCTTATATTCATACCGTATTCACATATCTCTTTCATGTCATGAAATTGCTTTTTCAAAGAAAATCCCTTTTCTCAATCTCATCATATTAATATATTCAAGTTAGATCATCAGCCTGTTTTGTTCAGTCAACTGCTGATTCGCATAAATGATCGTTTTTACCTCATAACGTCCAAATGCCAACGAAATAGATGTTCCTCCACATTCTACCACTGTCTCAGCGGGCTGAGCCGAATTATTCAACAAGCGCAAAACATAACCTTCACATTCCTGTGCTTTTTTCATGGTAACCAGAACAATGTCCTTATTTTGAATCTCCAGCCTTAATTCAGGTACAGTACGTCCAGTATCCACCGGAAAAACATTACATGCATACGGCGGCATGTTAAATTCAACTGTCAGTCTTTCCAACGAACGAATATGAGCTGTCGTTAATCGGAAAGAATAATTTCTTTCACCCATATCCACTTTTTTGACAAATTTATTCTGCGGAATAATCGGTCGGTCATTAATTGGATGCGCGCAGTAAGAAACACCGCGCTGTAACGACATGGAGATCATGCCATCCAAGCAGGTCGACCCATAGGTTCCGCAATTCAAAAGAGCTAAACAATGATCATCCTTCGACTCCAGTGCTACAAAACGCTGCGCTACGCATTCGCGACCGTCCATATACAATGGCTCACTTCCAAACATCGTTTGCCCGAAATAGCTTCCCTGCAATGTTGTGGGTATCGCTAAACGCAACAAGCGATTCATATCATTCATAAATACATCAACCTTGATGTCCACCGCAGGATTCTGCTTATAAATATCATATTCCACACGTACTCTGGTGTTTTCACAGATAAAAAAGCATTCCACCCCCAGATAGATTTCTCCATCCTCGATCACCTGCACAGGTTTCATACCGGTAAACGGACCATCCGGTTCTTTCATAAGTTCAAACTTAACCGGATCCCAGCCAACTTTCTTAAGCTGAAAATCCTCCATACCCCATGGATCCGGATTATCTTTATAGAACACCGGACAAAAAGCGCCGCCTTTAGCTGAATCAATATATTCGCGGCCTTCAATTTTATAGGAAGTCATCAATCCGGTTCTTCTATCAATTTCCACGTATTTTCCCGGCAGATCCACTACTATATTACTTTCAGTCTCGTAAACCGGTTCTTCTATTGCTTTCGCTTCCATGTAAATGGAAAATCGAGTCAAACTCAAAGGTTTAAGTTTTCCTATAAAGACAATTCGTTTCCGCCAGTCCAGATTTATATTGCTTTCTTCCTTTATCATTTGTGAAGGTATTTCATGACCTTCTTCATCAAATACTTTCGCATAAGACCTGATACCATCATCCCAACAGGTATCCGCCAGCGACAATTCACAAGTCACTTCCGTTTCCCACTCATAAGGATTTGGATTCATTACCAATATGGGATACTCCCCTTCTTTAGCCTTTTCTTCCAAATAGGTCAAAGCAAAATAAGCCCTTGCCCGCAGGCGATTCAATATCAATAATCCATGTTGGATCAAACGAAGTCCGTTTTCTTCTCCGGCCCGTACGGAAGTTCCAGGAAGCACATCATGGAATTGGCAATTCAAAAGATCCTCTACTACTTCATCTAACTCTGCCTGAGGATATTCGATCAATCCACGCAAGGCTGCCACCGAACATAGCTTTTCAACCATAAACAAGTTGTTTTCCAGCTCCGCGTGTTTTGATTTGATCTGTGTCATGGACGTATAGCATCCGGGCATACTAATTCGAAGGGACTGATCATGTACCACCTTGGGATCAATTTTCGCAAAGAATGAATCCGGATCTGAATGTAAAATCTCCAGTTCTTTGCTTTCTTCAATCATTTTTTTGATATCCGATAGATCTTTTCTGGAGGGTCCACCTCCATGATTGCCAACGCCCCATAAAATACAAACAACATCATCCGAGCGAGATTCAATTTTTCGTTTGATTACATCAGCTGAACCTCCAAGAGGGGTACAATATCCATCTTTTGTAGCATCCGCCTTGATTTGACTTCCATCTAATCCTTCCCACAAAAACTGCTCACAGGGAATCGGATCACTTCCTGACCGATTTAATATCACACTGTCCTGACCGCATTTGCTAATAATCTGTACAATACCTTTCGAATGACCGAAAGCGTCAAAATTGATTGCAGTTGTAGACCACTGGCCCAGTTTTTCCATGAAATACTGTCGGCCCACTAAGATATGACGTACAATACTTTCACCTGCTGGCATATTACAATCAGGCTGAAGGTACCAGCCACCCATGATCCGCCATTTTCCAATTCGAATCAACTCTTTGATTCTGGCAAACAGATTCGGAGCGTATTCCTCAATGTATTTATATAATGTAACTTCATTATGGCAAAAAACATAATCGAACTCATCAGCCAGATCCGCTGCCGAACGAAAGGTCGACAATGCAGCTGCTGCTCCTTCTTCCCATTCCCATTGCCAAATTGGATCAAATGTGCATTACAAATCAGATGTACTTCCTTCATTCTGAAATACCTTCTTCCTTCTTAATTTTGTACTGTCATTGATTTTCCATCTGCTTCGCAGAAATCAAATTACTCAAACTCAGCAATAAGCGGACAATGATCGGAAGAATCCAGTGCCTTCCGAGTTGTCAAAATTTCAAATTTTTGTACCATTCTTTCAAAATTTCCATATTCAAAAATGTAATCCAAAGTTTTATTCGGCATGGGACCGTCTTGATAAATTCCTATCTCATTACAAATTGGATATGCATGATGCGTGTAGCATTCCACAGTTCGAGGAGCTATCAAACGTAAATCTTTAAACCCCTTACGAAGCATTTCCTTGTATGGCTCATCCCCTTGAGCGGCATTTTCACCATTATTAAAATCCCCGCCTATAATCACCGGAACCTGATATCTTTCAATCAGCTCATCACATATCTCCTTAAGTTCCACAACATTCTGCAGGCGCTGCAAATTATCTTCATTCGAATCATATTTCCACCAAAAATGTGTCGATACCGCCGCGATACGTTTTAAAGAAACTCGATCCTCTAGAACAGCCCAGGTAACCGATTTTGAATTAGCATCATTCAAACCGGTATACAGATAATATCCATTATCAATTAAATCAAATCTATCTGTTTTAAAGAACACAGGGGTAAAGTTCTGATGCGCCTTTTCCGGACAAACTTCAGTATATTCATACTTTAAAAGTTCCGGTAGTGAAACTGCTCCCTTACGATTTGTTCCGGGACCACATTCTTGAAACATGCAGATATCCGCATCCGCCTCCAAAATCATCGAATAGATCAATGCATTTCTATACTCAACCGGATTATGATTCCATACATTCTGACTGTATACTATCATAAAGATATCCTCCCGTTTCCTGCTTTTGATTTCTTATTTCTTCTTTTGTCTTTTGCGTTCAAGCATCACTTTATGCTTTACATATGTTTCGTAAGACTCAGCCGCTTCCTTCTTTTTTCTTTCATACAATTCTTGATTCGTCTCATCCATTTCATAAACCAAACGGATCGCACTGTACTTATTGTTTGCTTCTTTGGTAAACCTTAGCCTTATTAAAAACTCATGTCCATTTTCACAACAGCCAATTCCAATTGATTTTGAACCAATCTTTTGGGCAACAAAGTCTGTACTGTTTCCTTTCTGCCCGCAAATCGGACAGATGAACTTTGTAAGATTTGGATCTTTTAATGCCTGTCCGATTTTCCAATAATTCTTTACTGAAACCAAGCTATCGAGCGCATTCCATTTCATCGCGGGCTCCAACTGCTCATATTCAGCCAGTCCCTTTTCCATATCCAGATGCTTGCAAACAAGCGCTGTGCTTCTCGCATCATTCAATGCATCATGTGCTTTAAAATCCTGCTCACCCAGACGTTCCACCGCTTTCGCTAAAGAACACTGCCTGTTTTCTTTTGCCACTTGAGCCGCATAAATTACCTGAACATTATAGGTTTTCGGGATCCAGGCATCCTCCAACTTGTAAATTAAAATATTACTTCTCAGAATATCTATATCTTCTGTTCCCCAGGTCAGAAAAATGAAGTCATTACCACACCACCTTTGGAACAACCCGATTGCCGAACAAAATGGTAATCCATTTTGTAAGTCCTCGTCTGTTAAACCTGTAAGATCCGCAATATTCTTCTCGATCTGTTTATAATATTTAGGAAGCACCTTGATTTCGAATGTATCAATGATATCAAAAGCTTCATCAAACTTAACAGCCCCAATTTGTATGATTTCACCTCGGAGGAAGTTCTTTCTTCGCTTTATATGTTTATAGGTATATGGAATATTCCATTCCATATCAAGAACAACATAGTTCAATCAACTCCCTCCTTTCTATCCAAGATTCTGATTCTTTTCCTAATTGAGTTAATTAAATACGGCCATGATTGTCAACAAACCGGCGCATAAATTTTCCTGCAAAGTATAGAAAATCTTCCAGGCTGTCACCATAACGACCAAGTGCAAGCTCCAAATTATATGTTCCCTGATACCCGATATCATCCAGGGCATCAAATACCTTTTCCCATTGAATATTCCCCTGGCCGGGAAGCTGATGATCATCCCAATGTCCTAAATTATCATGTAAATGGAGTAATGTAACATCCTTGCCCAGAATTCGAATATAATCCTCCGGAGCCGGAACCCAAAAAGATTCTGCTTCATGCGTATGACCTGTGTCTACACACATGGTCTTATACTGTGTATCCATCCGATGATATTGGTCCAAAAATTCATTGGGATCCGCAAAGAAATCTCGAATTCTTTCTCCCTTGATTCGTGCAGCACCAAAAGTCTCAAGAGCAATATTTACCTTATATTTTTCGGCATAGGGAATCACTGCACGGAACATTTTTTCAGACACAGAACGCATTAATTCCGCTGGCTGTTTTCCCCAACGTGTGGAATTAATAAAATGTACTACACAAGAAGGTGCTCCCAAAAGTGCGGTAGCTTTCAAATCCTTCTCCGTCACTTTATGAGTCCATTCTATACTGCTCTCATCCACCGGATCATAGGTCTCACATCGGCCGTGAGTCTGGCCGATCACCAATTCATATTTCTCGGCTGTTTTACGGATATTTGAAAAATATTCTTCGAATTCCGCATCCGAAGCCGCATAAATCCCCTTTTCTAACGGATAATCGCCAACATTAAAATCAACAGCATCAAACCCGCTTCTTTTACAAATTTCAAATGCACGATCCAATCCGTACTTATTCACTGCAGTACCAATATTAATACTTATCTTTTTCATTTTGATATCCTCCACCTATATGTAAGCTGACCATCCTTTTGTACAAAGGCTTCCATAAAGGTCATCGTTCCGGCATATCCGCCATTTCCATTAAATCCTGTAAATATCAGGCGTTCATTCCAAATTGCTGCTTTGGGTACAGATTTACATGGAATAATCGGCTCCTCCGGCAGCTGCCAATTCGAAAAAGGTTCTTTCGAATACATATAATAGCCTTTTCCTTTCAAGCTGTAAACCAAGTAATAATATCCGTCTTTATAAAAATAATCCGCGCATTCCGGTTCTCCCATTTCTTCAGGAGCAATATAAAACGGTTCATCCAGCTCTCTCCACTCATTCAAGTCATCAGAAACTAAATGAGCCAGACAACCTCGTCTGTTTTCACTGAGACTCGTAGTCAGAACCATATGATACACGCCGTATTCGTCTTTTATAATTTTCGGATCTCTGGCCGATGGTGCCGTATACTTGTCACTCAGCGTAAAAGCAAAAGTCCCGTCTTTCTCAAAGTGGAAACCATCCGTTGAAACGGATCGACAAATTTTTGCAGGACTTCCATCACACATTCTTACTGTATAATAAAGATAATGAGTAGTACCATCATATATCCAGGAGCCGGTACAAATGGAACCTTCTTTCGGATCATCGATTTCCACAGCCATCGGATGAATACTCCAAGTTAAAAAATCAGTTGTTGAAATATGACTCCACTGATGTGCTCCCTTCCCCCATTTGCTGCGATGATGATGACGGTCTTTAAGATAAAGTACATGGTATACCCCGTTATGGCAGTACGGCATACAGTCACCCACAAAAACGTTTTCTTCCGGCTTCCAGCCCTCAGCATTTTGAAACACGTCCAAAACGTTTGGCTCTTTCCCCTTTGAAATACAAAGCTCCTGCATCCGAAGATTGCATCCGTTATCACTGATCGTACACTCTCTTAGGTAGTGATCGCCGCACGGCCACTCTTCATCTAAAAGCCTATCATCAACATACAGTTCCAATCTATATGGCAATATATTCATTTTCACCTTATTACCGCAATGGGCTACCGCAGATAGGTGTAACGGAGGTTTTTCCATAAAATCGTATTTAATTGAAACATCTAACATTCCGTTTTCAAGACAACATTCCAGAACATTTTCTCCTTTATAGTTCGCTAGAAATTGCACCCCTTCCTTTTGAAGAGTAAAATCAATGCTGAAACTATTCCAATTCATTTTTATATTCCTCCAAAAAGTACTCAAGCTTCTCTCATTATTTTCCTAAATAATGTTATTAGACACGGCAGCATACAATGCAGCACCTATCGCTGCTTCTTCATCTTGCTCCAGCAGACAAACGTTTAAATTAAAAGTATCTTTCAACAACATTTGTAAAATCGCATTCTTTTTCACTGCATTACCGGAAGCAATAAGTCCCGTGATAGTTTTCAAATTCATACGATCGAAATATAATTTCAGTTCATCCACCATGCCTTGAAGAACACCCAGAATCACATTTTTCGGAGTAAAATTCTCGTCACTAATTTCGGTTATTGCGCCACGCAAGCTAGGTTCCTTTCTTGTTCCGCAAAATTGCGTACTTACAGTTAACCTACTACGATTCAAATACGCTTGCTGCGCCAAATCATTCATAATATCATATTGAGAGGAAACCACATTGGTTATTGCAGCAGCATATTTTGCAAAAAACTTTTCAAGGACTGAATATGCTTTTCCTCCGCATAATGCAGAACCGCAGAGCAAATACTTTCCAAACAAATATGGTCTGATTTCTAAACTGTCATCATAAGTATTTATATTATCCAACACAACCGAGATCTGACTTCCTGTACCAAAATTCACTAGGGCTTTGTTACTTTCTCCCCTAACACTACCGTAGAAGCTCGCTTGGTTATCGCCTATCGCAATACCCACAGGAATATTTTGATAGTAACCCAGTATTTCTCCATCTCCGGCAATCTTCGGCATCACGATATGCGAAAGCCCCAACTGATTGATGGCTTTACTATCAAAACGATTATTCTGTATATCATAAAGACCAAAACTTGCTGCATTCGTCGGATGTATTACCGGACTAATATTTCCACATAAAGACATAGCAACATAATCCATTATGCTGCAAAATGATATTGCCTTTTCGGGCTCAATGGCATTCTGTTTATTATAGAACAATGTTGCAAAGCCATATCCTGAAAAGACAGTGTATCCAGTACGCTCGAAGATCTCCTGACAATATGTTTTTTCTTTTGAAAATATCCTATTTCCACGATTATCCTGCCAATTATATAACGGTGATACCAATTCCCCGTTTTGACCGACATAGACAATACCATGCATTTGACCTGTAATGCCAATGCTCATGATATTGGGATAGGATTTAATATAAGAATCTATTATCTTTTTCGTCTGATTTATAATCCACTGTGCATCATATTCACTTACATCACTCTCAGTATGTAGCTTAGAATCGTTTGCAACAGTATTAGTTACAAGAACCTTGTTTTGTTCCACATCAAGCAACACAGCGCTGATATTAGTCGTTCCAATATCGATTCCTAAAATGACACACTGTTCATTACAGTTTTTCATACCAATCACCTCTTTATGTCAACGGGTAATTTTTATACCTACTTATAATATACCGTCACAATCCCACTTTACAATTGTTTCATACCCCAGTTTTTCATACCAAGGTCCCACACCTGTGTAATGGATATAGCTGATATCAAATCCTTCATCCTTTAAAATCTGGGTTGCGTACTTAACCATGGTAAGGCCAATGCCTCGGTTACGATATTCCGGCACCGTTCCCACGCATCCAGGTCCTCCCACATGCACTTTTTTTCCCTCAAACTCATGCTGACCCATATCTTCAATAATGCAGAAACTAGCGATTTCTCCGTCCACTAATGCGCAGTATACACGTTGTGGCTGCTTATAAATGTCTAACCATCCCTCTTCTACTTTTCCTACCGCTTCCAGAAGTTTCTCAGACATCCCCTCATAATAGCCGAAAATAACAGATGTCTCATGTTCCTTTTCATATTTACTGCAGTCAAAATCGTCTAACCACATGATCTGCTCGTCAAAAATTTTCCCTTTTTTAATAGAGCGAATCCCTTCCTGATTGAAAAAACCTGGATACAGACTCAAGAATAAATCACAGTATTTTTGCAAAAACATATTTTCGCCCTCCTCATATACTCATTATCAAATATAGCTTTCACACATTCATATCGTTCAGCCCTATTTCCTATTGGTCAATATTCCACCGGAATACACAGGTCTGTGTAAAGTTCCGGGCGGCGTTCCATCAGATAGGTAGGATTGGGCTCTGCGCTGGACCCACAAGCCAGCCACGGACACCAGATTGGTTCATTTAGATCCACCTCGGCAAAAGCGTAGCCCTTTTCTCCCGCTTCGTCCAGCACCTTGCCATTGGAGGAAACAACCATTGTACCCTCGTTGTGAGTATAAGCACTAACCAGAAAAACACCGTTTTCCAATGCCCGGGTCAAGGTACGTTCCTTGCGGAAGCCGTGGGTGGGAATCAGCAAAATCTCAGCCCCTCGCAACGCCAGCACTCTGGAGCACTCCGGAAAGAAATGATCCCAGCAGATCTGAATACCGACTGTACCGAAATCGGTTTTAAAGATCGGCAATTCATTTTCCAGAATACACCCACTTTCCAGTTCTCCCATAGTCAAGTGAGTCTTATGATAGAGATTCTGAATTTCACCGTTCCGATTGATCAATAGACCCGTTAATCGCTGTAATCCATCCTCCTCTTCACATAAGGAACAGACAATATAAGTATTGTACTGCTTTGCCTTGACACAAAGTTTGGCAACATCCTCATCATCCAAGCGTGAAAAATGCACATTAGGCTGACGTAGGTGATCCCGCCCCGTCTGATATACTGCCTCAGTAAAAACCACCACATCCGGTTTCAGTGGACCCACGGTATCCAATTCCTTCATAACATTGGCCACATTTTCCTCGTAGGTTTTGAAAACACCTCCGTCGATCATATCCCAGGAGACGGCGCACAGCCGTACCTTTCGAGGTGTATAGGGACCTTCTTCGATTAAAGTCATACCCTGCAATACTGCTGTTCCGGGATTATGGCTGAACAGCAACAATTCCAACACAACTTTTTTGCATCCTTCCGGAATCAGGATCTTCTGACCGGAACGAAGATGTCCTTTATGCGTCTCCACATCCTTGCTATCATAACAGATATAGAAGAATCTATGTTTCAACTCATGAGTTTCCATCAGAGCATCAAAACGGTAGTAGTGTCGCTCCTTTAGGTCCGTAACATCCAATGTGCACTTTAAAACCGAGTATTTTTCATCTTCGAATGCAATGTTCAGGTTTCTGCCAGTAGCTTCAATTATAATATTTCGGTCTTTATAAGGCTTTACAGAAATCCACTCTCCGAATTGCATGGGGCGTCCTCCTTTATGATTTCGAATCCCTTTGATTATATACTTACGATCATCTTTTTAAATCGATTATATCACATATTCATTAGAATTTCTACCAATAGAAAAAGGACGCTACATAAGTAACGTCCTAATCTTAAAATCCAGTCGATATAATATATTGAAATTTTTATATCCATCAAACTAAAAGTTACATATATATTATATGTAATCTTCAGCTCACCACTCTTCTTTTCTATTTTTAATATCCTTTACAAAGATAAACTTAAACAGTGTACGAATCAAAGGTTGTATAAAGAATAACTGTGTAAAGAAAGCAAATGGGAAGTTATAACATAACAACTCTACCCAGTTTGCTAAAAATGTAAACATATTAAAGCCTGCATAATATGGATAGTAAATAATAGCCGCTAAAAAACTCATAGCCGGACACATAAGACCAACTGTTGCACATATAATTGCAGTTTCAAATAATACCGGATGTGTAGTTTTAGGGTCAAATACTTTACAAGCCAGTTTGAATGAACAAGGACTTCCCATCACGCATTCTAAAGTATATGCCAGGCAAAACTCAAGAAGTACTACAACCCATATTGGAAACAATTTTCCAAACATCATGACACCACCATTCAAATTGATACCTTCAATTACACTGGTAGCTCCTTGAATTGATAAAAAGAAATCTCCATTCACTACATATAAACTATAAAACACATAGGAATGTACTGTAACAATAACTGTCAAAAGTGCGAATACCATTCGCTGAAATTGATTTCTTGGCATAAGAATCCTCCTTTTTACGCAAAAAAAGACACAAGTACGCAATACATATCTATTCACCGTTCCGTAATCAGATTTACATGCAATGCAATACTTGTGTCGTTTTCTGTCATATTCTGTTTTCAACAGTTTTGAATTATATCAAATGAAAACTTAAAAAGTCAAGAAAAATCATTAAAAATTATAATTATTCAAGGTAGTTCCCAACAGGAGAAGAATTATACTGCTTCTTTATTTCAATTATAACCGAACCATCCTCTTGTGTACTTTCAGAAATAATTTTGTGCTTTACATATTTGCGTTCCAAATCTTCCTTGTATTTTTTTACTTCATCATTTACAAGTTTCAACGCATAATCATGTTCTACATCATCTTTTAATTGAAAATGTAAAGTTTGGGTCAGACAAGCTGCTTTAATTCGTTTCATTATTATTTTTCCTTTAATCTAAATAATCACCAATGGGTTTTGCGTTATATGGTTTAATAATTTTGAGTTGAATAGAGCCATCTGCCAACTCTTTTTCCTCTACAATCTTGAATCGAGTATGATTACGATTCATTGTGTTTTTATACTGTTCAAGTTCTGCTTTAACCATTTTTACAGCATAATCATGACCATACTCATCATTCAAAGAAAAATGTAGTGTTTGACAAATACAAGCTGCTTTAATTCGTTTCATTCCTTCTTCCTCTTTTCTAAAAAATTAACGTGTAGCTCAGCAACCGGTCTTACGCTGCTAAGCTACACGTTGTATTAAAATTATAACAAATTTTTTTAATGGATTCAAAAGCTGTTTTCCACAAAAAATAATGCTCCATATATTTTGCAATTTCACCAAATGTTTTCTCTTTTTGCAAATATCCTGTTCACGAATTATAATTAAAATAACTATCAGCCTATCAATACTATGTATTCCGAGTCCATCATTCATTTCAGGAACCAAGTTTCCAAGGAAGTTCAATTATTTAACAATTTTCTTTTTATCTATAACAAACCCTACAATTATAATTGCAATTCCTAAAATTGCTAATGGAATATAAATATAATCTGGTATTTTATGAAAAAATCTATCTACTACTGATAACACAATATATAACAAAATACCTATGCTTCCAATAAAGCTTCTTTCTTTCATTTCAATATCTCCAATTTCACAAATTTCTGTTTTCACTTGTTCAACAGATTTGGAAGTGATCAAACGTTAAATTCTTTACATTTATTCACAAAGGGCATAGATTTCCTCGACCTCCTCATTTTTTAAACGCTGTGCAACAGCCGCAGCATGCAGATGCCCAAGCTCCGTTAAACAATTCTTTTCATAATTTGGATGACCATGACGAATAAATAAAATTTTCATGTATTCGCTTCCTCCACTCTTATTACATTTCGACTGATTTTGCCAATTCTTTCATA
>JAZQUJ010000121.1:0-7099 GCA_045631245.1 Bianqueaceae bacterium | reverse complement strand
ATGTACAGAAAGATCAATTCTCCCTTCCCGAAGGGCCTGATCCAATTCTTTTACAAATAATCCTTTTCCGCCAATCTGATCCAATCTTCGATCCAATATACGATCCCCGGTGGTCTTCATAGTGATCAGTTCCAACGTAAGTTCAGGCTTCACTTGTCGAATTCTGTCCATAACAATATGGGCCTGTCTAATCGCCAGCTGACTGTCGCGGCTTCCAATTCGTATGGTCGTCTGGTTCATTCTTCCTCCAAAAGCTTTCGAATTTGTCCGGTGACCCGTGCTGCAGCCTTATGATCCAACCCGCTGGCCGTGACACCCGCCACAATATTCCCCTTTCGGGCAATACCCGGAAAATAAAAGGTAGATTCTTCTTTACAATCCGCCACCGATACAGGAATATCGGCCTTTCTGGCCTCCATAGCAGCCCTATGATTAACCTCTCGGTCATTAGTCGCTACGATCGCCATACCAATTTCAGGATCTGCCAAATCCCCTTCTTGGTAGTCTCGTTTGATCCATACTATTAGACTACTTTCCACCAGCTTTTTTATTTCATCGGTAATTTCCGGCGCAATGACTACAATGTGAGCACCGAACTGCTGAAGGGTTTCTATACGCCTTTCAGCAATTCGACCTCCCCCAATAAACATAGTTTTAAATTGACTTACATCAATAAAAAGTGGAAAAAAAGAATTCATGATTTACTCCGGTTATTTTTCAAAGGAAATAATGGAATAAATACCACTTTCCTCCTGATATGCTGCAATTTGGATTCGATCGCCCGGCTGTACCAGAATGATGGTCTCATCCTGACTAACGGGCATACGATAAATATCGGTACCACTGACAATATAGGCATAGGAATTGCCATTCTGCACCAAGTACTGAATTTGATCAACTCGAACGCTCTTGCTGTCAGTCACTTGCTCAGTATCAGTCGGCAGATTATCAGACTCGAAACCGTTTTCAGCCAATTTCGCACGATATTTCGCAATCGTCTCTTCCTGTGTTTCTCCAGTGGCTACAATATTGTATCGTTCCACATGAATCAAAGCATACTGCTTAACCAAACTACCTTTATCTTTTAATACCATAATATAGGTAGGCTGTCCGTCAATATTAATAACCGAAGGGAAGGAAGCGGAATAACCTAAATGCTGTACTTCACCCTCCGCTGAACGCATAACAGAATACTCCTCTGCGCCCGGAATGGCATAATAACGAATCTCACCGGTACGAGAATTCATCAGTACAAAACCGATATTAGATTCGTCACTTACTACGGATGTTACACCAGTAAATACCCATACATCATCATCAAACATCTTAAAACCGTAATTATCGGTTACTTTTTTACAATCCTTATTGGTAAACAGGCTGTTCATATAACCGCCGCTATACATACCATACCAATCATACTGCTCTGTCAGCATATTGCCGTCATATACGATATCGATCCAGCTAGGTACCTCGAATACATCATAATACTGAGTCTCACCGGTGCTTGCATTACAGGTAACTACGCCTTTTACATCTCTGCCTCCAAACAACAAAATGCGATTTGTCAAAACCGGAGCAATGTAATAGGGCTGGCCATCTTCCCCGATCTCAAAATAAATATTGCCAAAGATTGCAGTACGATAGTTAAAACGCAGATGACGCATCAAATACTTGCCAAAATAGGCAGACTGGCTATATTCCATGGGCTGATCCAGTTTTACATACTCACTGGTATTCTTAACCGGGTCCACTTTAATGTAGCCTGGAATACCCTCTTCTTTATTGGCCAGATATTTAAAGAAATCAGCATAATTTAAGGGAGTCACTTTCATGGGAATTCCCTCTAAATTGATCTGCGTATATTGAGGATCGATCTCAAACTGGCTCACCAATTCACTGAGAGAACCCAGCGCTCTGGAACCAATGATCTGCGCTGTTCCGGTATCCATAAGCGCAATGTTATCGATGGATTCACTAACAGGAGTATCCTCAACAAAATCACGCTGCTCAATACGATTTCCAGCGATATTAGCATAACGTCTGGCATTAAACATTGGAGATGATAAAAACTGCAGCACAAACATAATAACCAACAATGCAACAGCGGCAATAATACTAAATCCCGGAACAGAAAGCTTCTTTTTAGCAACTTCCTTAATGTTCTCGATTACAACATCACCATCCAAATGCACACTCTTTTCCGTAACGCTAAACAGCGCATCCAAAAAGCCAAAACCACCTAAAAAGGCCGCAGCCATCATCCAGGTCTCCGGAGCCATTACATTATAAGGAAGCAACAAAAAGTAATCAGCAATTACAAAAATCACTGCTACTAATAAAAACGCTTTAATATGATGCTTTCCTTTAAAACTGGGAAAAATCTTCTTCATAAATAAATCCTCCTGATTCTTATTTGATTACTTTCTTCTTTTTTTCAAATTGCCTTTCAAACAATCTATCAAATACACATGCAGTCTTTTGATCTGCCTAAAAGCTCCCTGTGGAATACCCATGCCCAGCAGGATACCCAGCGAGATCGCTCCGGCCACCTTTAGGGTTTCCACTCCTTTTAATGCCGCCATAGCTAGATCATCGATCATCAAATAATACGCCGTATAATATATGCCGGCTCCCGGTACCAAGGTAAAAATACTGGTAATCAAAAATATCGTTACCGGAGCCCTTCGAATGACCGCTAAAATTCTGGATAAAATCGTAAGCACCAACGTAGCCACCAGGGATGCTACCATGCTGGAAAAGCCTTCTCCAATCACTAATAAATAGATCAACCATCCAATTCCACCGGCAATTCCGCAATCCAAATAATATTTGCGCGGAGCGCGAAATAATACAGCAAATGCAATGACGCCTATGGCCGCTGCGATGACTTGAAACAACATGTTCATAGTACTGTTCCTCCCAGCGATGTAAATAGGAAAATCGCAGTTGCTACACCCACAGCAATACATACTGCTGTCAGAAGTGCATCGATCAAATGGATACTGCCGGATATGTAATCACCATTAAAGAACTCTCGAATCGATGTCGTTAACGAAACTCCCGGTACCAATGGAATGATCGAACCAATTACGATGTGATTAAAATCCACTCCAAGACCCGTTGCCGTAACCAAACCGGTTCCCAGCGTTACGATTGTGCTTCCAATAATATATGACAAAAACTTTGACATTCGCTTTGCGCCGGCCACATCTAAAAACAGCTGCAAAATCAGACCCATAGCCAATGCAACTAAACTATCAAAGAAACTACCACCAAACAAATAACAGAAACCCGCAGCACCAAAACCGGAAGCCCAAACCATAAGCCATTTACTTGGTGCCTTAATGTCTACACTCTTTTCCATTACTTTTTCGGCTTCTTCCAAAGTGTATTTGTTGGCACAAATTTCACGTGAAATTTGATTGATTTCGTCAATCTTTTCCAGATTTACACTTCCAAGAGGTACATGTCTTACCACGCTGTAATGATCTGACTGATCTTCATTAATAGTCGCAAATATACCATTTGATATTACATATACATTATAATTATGAACTTCAAAAGCATCTAAAATACGCTGCATCGTATCCTGTACGCGAAATATTTCTGCCCCACATTTCAGCAGGGTAACACCGGCTAAAACGGATAAATTCATAACACGTTGACTTTTTTCCATACGCTCAAACTCCTCACAAGGGCTCAAACTATAATATATCTATTATAGAACATATCCGGGGCAGTGTCAAATTATTTACAAAAGAGCACTGTCAAATCTGTATGACAGTGCTCCACGATCGCCTATTCAATTATTCAACATAAAAAACTCGATTTGCTTTTCGCTCTGCCGCTTTCGGTACTTCGCAGTCAGGGTAGCCGAGAATGCAATGACCAATTCCTTCATACTCCCCTTGTACACCTAACTTTTGCAGAAGCTCCTTATACTCCGGCATTTCAAACTCTTCTTTCGCCCGGTGAATCCAGCAACTGCCGACGCCTAAAGCATGGGCGGCCAACATTAGATTTCCCATCACCAGACTGCCATCGTACACGTGGGTAGACCAATTTTTATCTGCCAACACCACCAGTACCACGGGCGCGCCATAAAAAGGATCGCTTTCAGCTCCCATTATTGCTGCATTAACCTTGGCTAATCGATTTCGCTCTTGCGGATCAGTTACAGCAACAACGATCGCATCCTGACCATTCCGTCCGCTGGCAGCATATAAACCGGCTTCAATGATTTGATCTATTACTTCTCTTGGCAGCATATCCGGTTTGAACTTTCGATAACTGCGGCGTTCTTGCATTGCTTTTAATATTTCGTTCATCTTATTTCCTCCTTTTACTCACTCAGAATAAATATGTAGTCATTTTCCGCCCACGGCGGCTTTTTTATGAGTCTTGATTGTGGCTGCATAGGCACTGTTACATAGTCCTAATACGGCCGATATAATAAACAAAGTTTCAATACCCAGAGCTTGCCAGATCCATCCGCCGAATAATGCTATAAAAATTGTGATTACATGGTTGATGGAAACACCAGTGGAGATTGTAGCCTTTACCTCATCATCATTATCCGCCAGGTCCTGCACATACACATTAGATGCCATAGAGGCTAGTGAAATCACAGAATCCAGCACATAGTTTACACAGCAGATAATAAAAGCAATATCCTTTGGGAAAATATGATGGGCAAAACCATAGAAAAAGCATACGATCACAAGAATTAATGTATCCGCTACCATAACTACCTTATAGCCTAACCTGTCGATAATACGGCCGACAATCGGTGATGCAAAGAAACAAGTAATTGCAGAAATAGCGAAAAGCAGACTGATCATGGCCGCATTGGCACCATAATATAAAATCAGCACGTAGGGGCCAAATGTGAAGAATACCTGCTTACGAGCTCCATAGAACATCTCCAGCATATAATACTTCGAATATTTTTTGTGAAAATAAAAACGGCGTTTTGTATCATCGGTCTTGCTTTTTCCTGTGATACGAAGAGAACAATAAGCACCCACCGCCAATAATGCCGTGGAAATAGCAAAAAACAAAGTATAGGGCTGGTTTTGAGTAATTAACGAAAATACAACCACGATCACAAGATATCCAACTAAAGTTCCGATCTGATTGGATGAATTTTGAATACCCAACGCAGCTCCACCATGCCCGGGTTTTGCATACTGCAGGGTCATAGTACTTTTCATTCCAATCTGGATGTGTTCACCCAAAGAATAAATACAAATCGCTAAAGTAGCCAGCACCTGAGTGGGAGGCAAGACTGCATGCATACCCATACCGATCAGCATGATGATAGCCCCGACCTTAAATAATGTTTCAGCTGACAACATATAAAACAGTGCCAATATAAAAATCAGCAATACACCCGGCAGTTCTCGGAAGAACTCGGTTACGCCACGTCCAAATTTCCCCATCTGAACCACTTCTGCCAGAAAATTGTCCAACATACCTTTATAAAGACCATAAGCAAGCCCTGTCACTAAAATCGATAGAAGAAAGATCTTGAACTGAGAATCCTTTTTAAAAATATTGGTTAAGTGAGTTATAGAAAATCGATTCAACATATCGTACCTCTCATCATAGAATTATATCTATTGTACAGCAGATCGCCCTGCTCTGCCAATGGAATATTGATAACAGCTCTCCTGCACAATACTGACATGGTTACGTCCCTGTTCCACCCGCATTTGATTGATCTTCATTTTTTACGATAAAAAACCACCCGATGCAAGATCGGGTGGTTTGATAGCATTTTATGCCAAAATATTCAGATGTGAATTACAGCTGAGGACCAGCAGCAACCAGAGCCTTACCAGCTTCGTTACCTTCGTATTTAGCGAAGTTCTTAACGAAACGAGAAGCCAGATCTTTTGCCTTCTCTTCCCACTGTGCAGCATCTTCATAGGTGTTGCGAGGATCCAGGATGTTGGTATCAACGCCGGGCAGTTCGGTGGGAACTTCAAAGTTGAAGAAAGGAATGTGCTTGGTTTCAGCCTTCTCGATGGAACCATCCAGAATAGCATCGATGATACCACGGGTATCTTTAATGGAGATACGCTTGCCGGTACCATTCCAACCGGTATTTACCAAGTAAGCCTTGGAACCATTAGCTTCCATCTTCTTAACCAGCTCTTCTGCATATTTGGTGGGATGCAGCTCCAAGAATGCCTGACCGAAGCAAGAGGAGAAGGTAGGAGTAGGCTCGGT
Organism: Bianqueaceae bacterium; assembly: GCA_045631245.1. Classification (GTDB taxonomy): domain Bacteria; phylum Bacillota; class Clostridia; order Lachnospirales; family Bianqueaceae; genus CALWPV01. The sequence continues at coordinate 865 of JAZQUJ010000121.1, read as the reverse complement.
GATACCACGCTCGGTACCAGCCAGCTTAGCGGTGAAACCAGACAGGAAGTAGTACTTAGTCTGCTCAGGAGTCAGAATAGATACAGGAGGCAGAACGCCAAATGCATCAGCAGACAGGAAGATTACGTTCTTTGCAGCGGGAGCTACAGATTTAGGACGAACGATGTTATTGATATGGTCGATCGGATAGGATACACGAGTGTTCTCGGTAACGCTCTTGTCATTGAAATCGATCTTGCCGTTTTCATCAACGGTTACGTTCTCCAGCAAAGCATTGCGCTTGATAGCATTGAAGATATCGGGCTCAGACTCTTTATCCAGATTGATAACCTTAGCATAGCAACCACCTTCGAAGTTGAATACGCCGTCATCATCCCAACCGTGCTCGTCATCACCGATCAGCAGACGCTTAGGATCGGTAGACAGAGTGGTCTTACCGGTACCGGACAGACCAAAGAAGATAGCGGTGTTTTCACCGTTCATGTCGGTGTTAGCGGAGCAGTGCATGGAAGCAATACCCTGCAGAGGCAGGTAGTAGTTCATCATGGAGAACATACCCTTCTTCATTTCGCCGCCGTACCAAGTGTTCAGGATAACCTGCTCTTTGGAGGTGATATTGAATGCAGAAGCAGTCTCAGAGTTCATACCCAGCTCTTTGTAGTTTTCTACAGCAGCCTTAGAAGCATTGTATACTACGAAATCGGGCTCGAAAGTAGCTAACTCTTCTTCGGTAGGAATGATGAACATGTTCTTAACAAAGTGAGCCTGCCAAGCAACTTCTACGATGAAACGGATAGCCATTCTGGTGTCTTTGTTAGCGCCGCAGAAAGCGTCAACAACGAACAGTCTCTTGTTGGACAGCTGC